>JALOLB010000078.1 GCA_025456225.1 Thermoanaerobaculaceae bacterium | reverse complement strand
GCGGCAACCGACAGCAGGACATCGGATTCCGCCTATCAGGACAAACCCGCCCTCGTAGCAGATTTTTCACAAACTCTGAGGTCTGAGGCCTGAGGTCTGTACTCCCTGAGGCCTGAGGCCGGAGGGGTGGGCAGGCGGAGAACCCGAGGCCTGGGTGGAGGGGTGGGGGGGTCAGCCGTTCTTGATGATGATCGCCTCGACGACGTTGGCGACGTCCTCGCAGCGGTCCGTGGCGCCCTCGACGAGCTGGAAGAGCTCCTTGAGCTTGATGATCTCGATGGCGTCGTACCGGCCCGAGAAGAGCTCGGCAAGCGCCTCCCGGTGCACCACGTCGGCCTCGTTCTCGATGCGGTTGATCTCGACGCAGAGAGTCAGCGCGTGCTGGAGCTTCTTGTGGTCGTGCAGCGCCACGACCGCCAGCCGGACAGCGTTCGCCGACTGGACCAGCAGGTCCGCCAGCTTGAAGAACAGCGGCGGGAGCGTGCGCACGTTGAAGATCACGAGCCGCTGGGCCGCCGCGTCGGTCATGTCGAGGATGTCGTCCATGCGCATGGCCAGGGCGAAGATGTCCTCGCGGTCGAACGGCGTGATGAAGGTGGTGTTGAGGGTGGCGAGAGTCTGGTGGGTGATGCGGTCGCCCTCGTGCTCCAGGTCCTTGAGGCGCTCCACCGCCGGCTTCAGGTTGTCGAGGTCGTTGATGAGCTCGCGAAACAGACCCACGCCAGCGATGATGTTCGCCATACCCTGGTCGAACAGCTCGAGGAAGTCCGTGTTCTTGGGCAGGAACCAGCGCACCGCACACCCCCTGGCGCCCCGCCGGCGCCGCGCGGAGCATACCGCAACTCCCGCTCGGCTTCACGACGGCGGAGCCGGTGGCTGCTGCGTCCTGGAGGAATGAGCGGCCGGCCCCGCTCGTGTTGTCGATCACGGACCTTCGCCTGGGCGCTCTGCCATCATGGTCCGTAGAACTGGTGGGCATGGTCTCGGCACTCGTGCTGCTGGCGGCGGCGACCACACTCCAGCAAGGGGGTGTCCCGGAGGTGACTGCAGGCAATCCGATCGTCGCAATCGCGGTCGTCCGCCACGACGTTTTCGACACCGACCAGCCCGGCACCCGCTCGTGGCCCTATCGCGCCGCCAATGCCCTCCACTTCCTGACCCACGAGCGGTTCATCCGCTCCCAGCTCCTGTTCCAGGTCGGCGATCCCCTCGTCCCCGAGCTCCTGGCCGAGAGCGCGCGCATTCTGCGCAGCTACGGGTTCCTCAACCCGGTCACCATCACGGCGCGCCCGGCCGCGGGCGGCTGCGAGGTCGTCGTGGAGACCCACGACCAGTGGACGACGGAGGTCGGCCTCAACTACGGCCAGTACGGTAATCGCTCCCACGCCGGCTTCTCGCTTTCGGAGCAGAACCTCCTTGGTTGGGGCAAGGAGTTGCTGCTCGACCTGGAGTGGGAGGACGAGCGCGACACGGTGACGATCCGCTACAAGGACCCGGTCTTCCTCGGGCGTCGGCTCAAGCTCGAGGTGGGACGCTGCAACGCGACCGACGGGTCGCTCGACAAGATCGTCCTGGAGTCGCCGTTCTTCTCCCTCGCCACGCCGCGCGCTGCTGGAGTGCTGTGGGAGCGGGGGAACCGAAAGGAGTGGCTCTACGCGGCCGGAGACAAGGCGGTATCCGGCGCGGTCGACGAGCGCACCTTCGACCTGTGGGGAGGTCTCCGCCTCCCGGGCCCGGCCGGCGTCACCCAGCGCCTGATCGTCGGGGTCTTCCAGCGGTCGGCCGATTACGGCTCCTGGCAGTGGGAGGATGGGCGTCCCTTCGAGGCACCGGAAGACCTTGACCTGGCTGGCGTTCGCGTGGGTATCGAGCGCCAGCCGACGCGGTGGACCGTGGTCAACGGGCTCAAGGGGTGGCAGCGACAGGAGGACGTGGCCCTGGGACCGGCAGGGGAGGTCTCGCTGGGCCTCTCGCTCCCGGTGTTCGGTGCCGACCGCCAGCGGCTGCTCCTTGGCGGCCAGGGCTCCACGGCGTGGCTCGTCGGAGGCTGGTACTCCTGGGCCCTGGTGGCGTTCAGCGGGCGGATCGAGAGCTCCAGGTGGGTGAATGGGCTGACGCACGTCGAGGCCGGCATCGCCAGGACCGGCCCCCAGGGCTGGCGGGCACGGGTTGCTGCCGACCTGGGTCACGAGCTGGACCGCGACCGGCAGATCACCCTGGGCGCCGACACCGGGCTGCGCGGCTGGGACCCCGACACGTTCGACGGCACGTCGCGGGTCGTCGCCAACCTCGAGTGGCGGAAGCGGCTCACCGGCGAGGTCCTCCACCTGGGCATCTTCGGCATGACGTGCTTCGCCGACGCCGGGAGGACATGGGACGCGCGAGTCGGCGAGCCCACCTACCGCTGGCACGCCGACGTGGGCGTTGGCCTCCTCGTGGAGCTGACCCGAGCATCCATCGTTCGCATCATCCGCGTCGAGGTGGCCCTCCCCGACGACGGCCGCGGCGCGGTGTTCCTGGCCACCGGATCGTCGCTGTTCTAGCCACCGCCCGCCCACCCAGGCCTCAGGCCTCGGGCCTCAGGCCTCAGGGGAGACAGGCCTCAGACCTCAGGCCTCGGGCCTCAGGCCTCAGGAGAGACAGGCCTCAGACCTCAGTTACCACGAGACGCCTTCGGGTGGGTGGGGGAGCTGAGGTCTGAGGCCTGAGGTCTGAGGCCTGAGGTCTGAGGCCTGAGGCCTGAGGTCTGAGGCCTGAGGTCTGAGGCCTGAGGTCTGAGGTCTGCTTGGGTGGGTGGGGGAGCTGAGGCCTGAGGCCGGCTGGAGGAGTGGGTGGAAGACCTGAGGCCGGGCGGAAGGGTGGTCGGCGGTCAGGCCCGCGACGAGTACTCGCCGGTGCGGGTGTCGACGATGATCCTGGTTCCGACCTCGATGTACTGGGGGACGGACACCGTGATGCCGGTCTCGAGCTTGGCGGCCTTGGAGCCCCCGGCGGCGGTGGCGCCCTTCATGGCCGGCTCGCAGTCCACGACCTTGAGGATCACAGTCGTCGGCAGCTCCACGGCCACCGGGTTGTTCTCGTAGAAGTCCACCGAGATCACGGCCTCGGGAAGCAGGTAGCCGAGCCCCTCGCCCAGGGCCTCGTCGCTGAGGGTGATCTGCTCGTAGGTCTCGGTGTTCATGAAGTGGTGGCCGCCCGGATCGGAGTACATGTACTGCATCTCGACGGTGTCCATCGATGCCTTCTCGACCCGGTCCTCGGACCGGAACCGATGCTCCATCTGGTTCCCCGTCTTGAGGTTGCGCAGCTTGCACTGGACCATGCCGCGCCAGTTCCCGGGCGTCACGTGGACGACGTTCATGACCCGGTGCAGTTGCCCGTTGAAGAGCACGATGTTGCCGGCGCGAAGCTCGGTGGCCACCAGTTGCATTCCCAACCTCCGAAACCGGAGCGAGCTCCGGGCTCGGAAGTATACCTCACATCCCGGAATGCGGCCCTGCCCGCAGGGGGTTGCGACGGCAAGAGTATGCTCGTGGCTACTCCAGAGGAGGTGCACCCGTGGGTTTCCGTCTGCCAGGCAAGCGCGCGCTCGTGACCGGGGCGTCGCGAGGGATCGGTCGCGCCATCGCGGTCTCTCTCGCCGACGCCGGTGTGAACGTGGCAATCAACTTCTTCCGCCACCGGGGCCCGGCCGAGGAGGTCGCCCGCGACATCGAGGCCCGTGGCACCCGGGCGCTGCTGCTGCGCGGCAACGTCGCCGACGAGGAGCACGTCGAGCGGATGTTCGAGGAGATCAAGGAGCAGTGGGGTGGCCTGGAGATCCTCGTGTCCAACGCCGCCTCGGGGGTGCTCAAGCCGGTCAGTCACCTCACCCTGCACCACTTCCACTGGACGATGGACATCAACGCCGCGGCGCTCCTGCCGCTGGTGCAGCGCTTCATCCTGCTGCCCTCCGAGGGCCAGAAGTGCGCCGTCGCGGTGTCGTCCCTGGGTGCCACCAGGGCGATCCCGAACTACGCGGCCGTGGGTGCGTCGAAGGCGGCGCTCGAGTCGCTGGTCCGGCACCTCGCCGCCGAGCTCGGACCGTGCGGCGTGCGCGTCAATGCCGTGTCCGCCGGCACCGTGGACACCGACGCCCTCAAGCACTTCCCCAACCGGGACGAGCTCCTCGGCGAGGCTCTCAAGCGCACCCCGGCGGGGCGCCTCGTCACCCCCGATGACGTCGCCAACGCCGTGCTGTTCCTCTGCACGGACATGGCCGCGATGATCCAGGGGCACACCCTCGTCGTCGATGGGGGGTACTCTATCCTGGCGTGACCACGAGACCGCATCCTGGTGCCCCCCGGTCGACGAACCGCCGACGTTCGCCGGGCCACGACTCGAGCCTGGGGGGTGTCCTGGTCGACAACGCATTCCTTCGCATACCCGTGGAGGAGGCTCTGGCCGCTGCCGGCCTCGAGGTCGTCCTGCTTCCTTCACCCGCCGCTGCACACCCCCCGCTGCGGGTCCTGGTCGCGGGGATCGAGGAGCTCGGACCCTACGGCGCCCAGACCGTCGCGCGCCTCTGCCGCCAGGGCACCGCCGTGCTGGTGTTCGGGCGGTCAGAGCAGGCGACAGCGCTGCGAGCCCTGCAGGCCTGTGGAGCCGCCACGGCCGAGCGAGCTTCCTTCCTCGTCCACCTGCCCGTAATGGTGCGCCTCGCCCTCGGCGCACGGCGCTCGTGAAGGTCCCTCGGGCCGGCTCGCTCCGGCGAGCGAGCCGGGGCTACCGGTCCTTGCGCTCCAGCCGGACCGACACGCGCTTGCGGCCTTCCTTCTCGATCTTCACCTCGCCGATGCTCGTGTCCTTGGCGAGCTTCCAACCGAGCTTTCCCTCCTCCTCGCTGAACCCGGTCACTGTCCAGCCACGGTCCTCGATCACCTTCTTGTAGAACCCCTTGACGCTCTCGAAGGTGTCGCGGACATCCAGCTCGACCTTCACCTTCCGCGACCAGCCGTCGGAGCCAACTGTGGAGGTCTCGAGCTTGGTCCGGCTGGCGCCGGGGTAGGCCGGAAGGTCGACCACGTCATCCACCGCGGCTGGCTTCCCGACCGCGGAGGTCGGGACAGGTTCGGCCTTTGCCTCGGCTGCTGCCGCCGGCGTCGCCGGCTCGGCCGGGGGAGGTGCTTCGGCCGGCGTACTCGCCGAGGTGGCGGCGACCGGTTCCTCGACCGTCACCTTCTTGTCCTGGCTGGATGCGCAGCCCCCAAGGAGCAGCGCCAGAGCCAAACATACGACCGCACCTGTCCGCATCGTCATCCCTCCACCTGTCCATGACAGCTCGCCTGCTGCGACCCGTGCTTGCCTGGGAGCATTTTGACACGACATGACCGCCGCGAGGAGCCGGGTCCCGCTGGTGCTAGCATCGCCGCCATGACGTTCCCGAGCCACCCGGTCGCTGCGCACGGATGACGCCATGACCCCACGGACCCACCTGCACCGCGACCACGCTGCACGCACGGTTACCGCACGGTGGTCAAGTCGTTGGCGGCCCGCCGGTGCCGTGCTGGTGTTCCTGCTCGGCCTGGCACCCGGTCAGCTCCGGCGACCCGGGGCGCAAGGACCCGTCCCTTCTGGTCCGGGTCCCGAAACCCCGCCGGAGATCGCCTGCGTGAAGGACCTGCTGCCGGCCGACGCCGTGGTCCTCCTGTTCTCGAGCCCGGATGGCCGGATGCAGCTCGAGCCATCGCTCCACTACCTTCTCCAGGCGCAGCTCGCCCCGCGCCTCCTCATCTCCCGGCCTCCAGGCGAAAGCACCTTCTCCGGACCGCGGTGGTTCCTCGGGCTGGCGGGCGGAGCCGACGGCGCCTCCACCCTGGCAGCACGGCACCGCCTGCAGGTGGTCGGCCAGTGCGGCCAGTGGTCCGTCCTGCGGAGGGCACCGTGACCCCGATGGTCCTGGCCGGCGTGCTGACCTCGGCCTGGGTGGGCCTGGCGCTGATCGGAGCCCTCGGCGGCCTGCCGCGCCAGGCCGGGCTCCACCGGTGGACGCTCGTCGGGGCGCTCGCCGCTCCGGTCGGCACGGCCCTGACGTCGGCGACGGCGTTTCTCTGGTTCGTGGCCCTGCGCCCGGTCCTGCCCTGGCCGGCGTACGTGATCGGCGAGGTGGCGCTCGCCGGGGCGCTCACCGCTTTCTGGCTCCGGCGGCGAGCCGGGCAGCCCTCCCCCCCGACCGAGGCGGTGCTGTCCGGCCACCTCGCGACACGGCTCCTGACCGCCCTTGGCGTGGTGTCCGTGACAGCCATGCTCGTGCAGCTCGTGCGTGCATGGTTGCTCGCCACCTTCCGCTCGCCTCTGGGCGACTGGGACGCCTGGGCGATCTGGAACCTGCGGGCGCGGTTCCTGGCGTCGGCGGACGCCTGGCGCCGGGGATTCTCCACCGAGATCGCCTGGAGCCACCCCGACTATCCCCTCCTCCTGCCATCGTCGGTGGCGCGCGGCTACTGCTGGTCCGGCGATACCGGGTGGGCCGCCGCGGCGGTGATCGCGCTCCTCTTCCTGCTGGCCATCCCGGCCCTGGCCGCGACCGCTCTGGCGCGGAGCAAGGGTCTGCCCGCCGCCATGGTCGCCGCCGTGCTGTGCGTCGGAGTCGCCTACTCGAGCCTCGACACCAGCCAGTACGCCGACATGCCCCTGGCCTTCCTCTTCCTGGCCGTCAACGCCCTGCTCCTGCTCGCCCGCTGGCACCCGGGCAACGACTGGATGTGGCCCCTGGCCGGCCTGCTGGCCGGAGCGATGGTCTGGACCAAGAACGAGGGCTGGCTGATGCTGGCCGCCGTCGTCGCCAGCGAGCTGGTGGCGCGTCGCTGGATGCCGCCCGACTCACGTCCCACGTCCCGCCAGGCGATCGGCTTCGGGCTCGGCGTGCTGCCGCTGCTGCTCGTCACGTTCGGCTTCAAGCTCACGCTCGCGCCGCACAACGACCTCCTTGCCGGGCTTCACCTGGCGCAGCTCTGGGACCCCGACCGGTACCTCCTGATCGCCCGCCACCTCGCCCACCTGGTCGGGACGTCGGGACCGTTCCGCCTGCCGATCCTCCCCGTCCTCGCCGGCTACCTGCTGGTGTCCGGCGCAACCGTGCCAGGCCGCCTGCGCCCGGCCGTCGCCGCCCTGGGGCTGCGCCTGGCACTGGTGGCCGGCGCCCTTGCCGGGGTCTTCCTGCTCACGCCGCTGCCGCTGTCCTGGCACCTTGAGAACGCGGCGGACCGACTGCTCATGCAGCTCCTGCCGAGCCTGATCCTGCTGGTCGTGGCGGTGGCCCGACCTCCCTTCGACGCCGGCCGCGCCGAGCAGGCCGATCTGGCCACTCCCGATCCGGGCCAGGCGGATGGTGTGCTCCGATGAGAGGAGCCGGCAAGAGGCCCGGCCACGGCTGACACCGATCGGCATGGCCTCGCCGATGTGCGACACTTGCAGCCGTATGACGAGCAAGCAACCGACCTCCCGCTACTGCTTCGTATGTGGGCGCGACAACCCCTTGAGCCTCAGGGTCACCTGGCACAACGACGCCGAGGCGCGCCAGGTGCGTGCCACCGTCCAGGTGGCCGAGGAGTACAACGGCTACCCGGGCATCGTGCACGGGGGCATCGTCTCCGCCCTCCTGGACGAGACGGCCGGGCGGGCGCTCATGCTGGACTGCGACTACGACCGCCTCTGGGTCACGGTGCGGCTCGCCGTGACCTTCCGCAGGCCGACGCCGACGGCCACGCCGCTCACCCTGGTGGGCTGGGTCGTCCGCGACACCGGGCGGCGCTCCGACGCGGTGGCCGAGGTGCGTCTCCCGGACGGCACCGTCACCGCCTCGGCCGAGGTCCTGCTCGCCAGGCCTCCCGAGGGGATGCTGACCGGCTGGCTGGAGGAGAAGGAGCACTGGCGGGTGGAGGAGTGACCACCGCCCACCCTGTCCCGGGGTCAGGGGTCCGGGGTCAGGGGTCAGGGGTCAGGGGTCCGACCCCCACCCTGTCGACCCAGCCTTGAGCCTGGACCTGGACCTGGACTTTGACCCCGATCGAGATGGTCAGTAGCAACGGGAATGACCCTATGAGCAACGCCGACCATGTCACCGAAGCGCAGGAGCTACTGCTCGACAACGGGGTCCTCCGTGTGGCGGTCTCGTCGATGGGTGCCGAGATGCAGAGCTTGCGGCGCCTCGACACCGGCACCGAGTATCTGTGGCAGGGGGACCCGGCCGTCTGGCCGCGGCGCGCGCCCTGGCTTTTCCCGATCGTGGGACGGCTGCGGGGCGACCGCTACACCTGGCAGGGTTGCACCTACTGTCTGCCCCAGCACGGATTCGCCCGGGACTCCTTGTTCCGGGTCGCCAGCGCCGACCCGGGGTCAGTCAGCCTGGCGCTCACGGACAGCACGGCGACCCGCGCCAGCTTTCCCTTCGCATTCCGGCTGTCCATCTCGTACCGGCTGGCGGCGGACACCCTCGTGATCACGGCCGAGGTCACCAACCCCGGCCCCGGGGTGCTCCCCTTCTCCTTCGGCGGCCACCCGGGCTTCCGGTGCCCGCTGGTCCCGGGAGAGCCCGTGTCCGACTACGAGATCTCGTTCGAGCACCGCGAGTCGTCGGCCAGGTGGCTGGTGGAGGATGGCCTGATCGGGAGGACCCGGGAAGGGATCCTGGATGGCCAGCGTGCGCTGCCACTGGTCGAGGGGCTCTTCGCCCGGGGCGCCCTGGTCTTCAAGGACCTGCGGTCGGAGACCGTCCGCCTGCACAGCCGCCGGGCGGGCAACGGGGTCGATCTGGAGTTCCCGGGCTTCCCGTACTTCGGAATCTGGTCGAAGCCGCCGGGGCCGTTCGTCTGTCTCGAGCCGTGGTGCGGCATCGCCGACCCGGTGGACGCCTCCGGCCGACTCGAGGACAAGGAGGGCATCGTCCTCCTCTCACCCGGTCGCTCGTTCGTGCGGCGGCTCGTCATCCGGCCGTACTGAGCGGCCACCCCCTCGCGCGGGCCCGATCGCCCCGGGATGACACGTCTCGATCCCCAACCTGGACTTGGACCGTGATCAAGTTGTCAGCTTGTCAGGACGGCTCCTCCATCATCCAGCTCGCTTCAAGTCGCATGGAAACTGCGCCGCTCCATCCACGTCCACGTCCAGGTTTTCAGCGCCAGTCCCCGGTCAGCACGAAGCCAGCCCAGAAGAAGGGGTGACTGAAGTCCTGGCCCACGCCACCCTGCTTCCGGGCAGGGCCTCGGATGAGGGCCTGCTGGGACGTCTGCAGGGCGACCTCCTTGCTGCGTCCCCGCCGCAGCTCGCCGTAGAGGGCCGTCATGAGCTCGGCGGTGCTCTCGTCGGCGACACTCCAGAAGGTGGAGAGCACGCTGCGTGCGCCGGCGTAGAGGAACGCCCGGGTCAGGCCGACCAGCCCCTCGCCCCCCATCTCGGTGCCCAGCCCGGTCTCGCACGCCGAGAGGGTCACCAGCTCGGCCTCGAGGCGCACCCCCTCGAGGATCTCCCACGCCTGCAGCAGGCCGTCGTCGCCTGCCCCGGATCCATCCCGGACCGAGAGCGCGAGCCCCGACTCCAGGGGCATCCGCAGGTCCAGCAGCCCGTGACAGGCGAGGTGCACGAACGCCACATCGCCGCCCAGGCTCTTGACCTCCTCCTCCCGGGCCCGGTCGCCGAGGTAGAGCCGCGAGCGCTCGGGGAAGAGCCCCGAGATCGCCTCGACCTCGGTCCGGGTGGCGGGCAGCGGGGACAGCTCCCCGGCCCGCACGGCGGCCCAGGATGCCGCCCGCTTCCACTCGTCCTCCGTGCCGGGATAGCTGGGATCACCGAACGCCACCACGGTCGGCTTGCCCTGGCGCGCCGCGTGCTGCCGCCGGTCCTGGGCGAAGACCGTCACCGAGAGCGTCTGGAAGCTCGGCAGCCGCTCGGCCACCCAGGTGCCGTCGGCGAGCACGAGCGCGGCGAACGGCAGCACATTGAGCGGCCCGTCCGGGCAGACCATCAGCCGCTTCGCCTTGCGCAGTCGCGACTGCAGCGGCCCGAGCAGCAGTGTGCCGAGCTCCCGGCCCTGCCCGCGCAGCTCGGCGGCAGGGCTCCCGGGGTCGGCCAGCAGCTTGCGGTACTCGCGGACCTTCTCGGCCAGCGCCGTGCGCCCGATGGCGATCGTGTGCGTCTCCAGCCGACCCCGGTGGAGGGTGAGCAGGTACGTCGCCTCGCGCCCGACGCAGAAGCTCGCCAGCAGCGTGTCGTCCTCGATCACCCGCCCTGCGGCCGCCGCGTCCAGCGGCTGCGGATACTGGAGGGAGGCCAGGCGTGGCGAGGCCTGCCGGATGCGGTCCGCAATCCCCTGGCGACGCTGCCGGAGGTCTGCCAGGCGAGCCAGTGTCGCGTCGACCTTGTCGGCCTGCTGGGCGAGATCCGGCTGCCCCAGCTCGTCCTCGGCCTTGCGGATCGCCACATCCACCCGCTCACGCTCCGAAAGCAGCTCGGCCGGTGCATCCTTGGAGAAGTCGAGGTCCCGCTCCGCCAGCATCTCCAGCAGCACCCGCGCCCGGAACCGCTCGAGCGAGCTGAACGCGGGCTCGCCCTGTCCCTGGCGCACCTCGACCTCGACCAGGTCCCGGTAGAAGTCGGCGAACCCGGCGGAGAAAAGCTCCTCGGCCTCCCGGCCACCACCCAGCCGGCCCCGCTGCGCCTCGATCGCCTCGACCGCCCTCCAGAACAGCCCGGTCGCCTCGGCAAGGTTCCCCTCCTCCCGCCTCACCACGCCCAGGGAGTGCAGCGCCTCGGCGAGCACCCGGCTTCCTGGCGCCAGACGCTCCCGGACACCGATGGCCGCACCGAAGTGCTCCGACGCCAGGGCTCGGTTCCCCTGCGCCAGCGCCACCTCGCCGAGCTCCCAGCGCACGGAGGCCAGGTCGAGGGATCCCGGGGCCTTGATCTCCAGGATCGAGCGGGCCTCGCCAAGCAGCTCCGCGGCCCGTCCCAGATCCCGGCGCCCGCGGGCAACCTGGGCCAGGCTCCGCAGGTCGAGCGCCACGGTGAGACCACCCGGCGAGACCTTCTCGTCGATGACCCGGGCGCGGGCGAAGGCCGCCTCGGCCTGCACGTAGTCGCCGCGCAGCAGGCGCACCTCGCCGACATTGCGCAGGGCCGTGCCCATGGCTGGCCCATCGGGCGAGGTCCGCTCCGTGACCGTCAGGAACCGTGTGTAGAGCTCCAGGGCACGGTCGAGCTGGCCGCGATCCTGGGCCAGGTTGCCCAGCTCGTTGAGGCTGTTCGCGACATCGGGGCTGTCGGGGGCGATGCGCTGGCGGATGGCGAGCGCCCGCTCGTGGAGCGCCTCGGAGCCGGCCAGGTCGCCCCGCCTGTACGCAATGATGCCCAGGTTCGTGAGGGTGCCAGCGACCACCAGGCTCTCGGGGACCAGCTTCTCGCGGATGGCCAGCGCCTGCCGGTAGTGGTCCTCGCTCCGGCCCAGCTCGCCCCGGGCGTCGAACAGCACGCCAAGGCTGTTGAGCGCGCGCGCCTCGTCGGCGCTTCCGGGCACCAGCTTGCGATAGAGAGCCAGGGAGCGCCCGTACAGCTCCATGGCCCGGTCGAGGTCGCCCCGGTTGCGGCTGATCACTCCCAGGTTGTGCAGGCTTCCCGCCACCTCGATCGAGTCCGGGAGAAGCTTCTCGCGGATCGCCAGCGACCGCTCGTAGCATGCCTGCGCCAACGCCAGGTCGCCACGTCCGGACGCCACGGTCCCCAGGCTGTTGAGCACGTTCGCCACCGCCAGGCTTCCCGGCGCCGCTCGCTCGACGACCGCCAGGACCTCCTCCAGGATCTGCTGCGCCCGCGCGAGATCGCCCCGGGTCCGGACCACTCCGGCCAGCCGCAGCCGGTACTCGGCGGCGATGACGTCCCCCACCCGGGTGGCCAGCTCGGCCGCCAGCGTCCAGCCGCTCTCCGCCGCCGGCAGGTCGCCCTGCTGCTCCGCCGCCGCCGCCTCGCGAGCCTGGACCAGGGCCCGCATGGCGGGGCGTGCCGACTCACCGGTCTCGGTCAGGACGGCCTGCAACGCCTTGCGGCCCTCGACCCACTTTCGGGCCGCCAGCAGCTCCTCCGCCGCGCGCACCCGCGCCCACACCGCGCCGGTCGTGTCCCCGGCAGCCGCCAGCCGCGCCGCCAGGGCTTCGACGGCGACCTGCCCCTCCGCCACCTGACCGGAGCGCTCCAGCGCGAGCGCGGCGTCGAGGCCCGCGGCGTCGGCCGCGGGCAGGGCCGGACGTAGCGAGAGCCCCCAGAACCCCGGCGGCACCGCGACGTCGATCGCCTCGCCGTCCCGCCGCAGGGAGGCACGCACCGGCCCGCGCGAGCCCTGCTCGATCTCGAACGCGGCCACCTCGAACGGTGAGTCGGGGACCAGCCCCGCCGGCTCCGGGTTGGCGGGCGGGGTCGCCTCCCGCTCCAGACGCACGAGGAGGTCCCCGACACGCACACCCGCTCGCGCCATGGCCTGGCCGGGCACCACCTTCTCCACGAGAAGGCCGCCTCCGGAGGCCAGCTCCTGCGCCCCAACCCCCACCCCAGGCAGCACCCCCACCAGCGCCGCCCCGATCGTGGCCCGCCCCAGCACGCGCAGTCCTCGCATCGGCCCACCTCCGCCCACCATCCTATCGTGCCACCGCGTCGGCCTGTGGGGTCCGCCAGGCCGGCCTGCCGTGCCGGAAGGGCGGCTCCTGGCGCTGGTCCCCGTTGCCATTTGTGCCGAACCGGGTGAGGATGGAGCAGAACCGTCGGGAGGAAGCAGGGGGTGCGGCCGCAGGTCGTTCTGGACGTGCAGAGTGTGGGGAGACCGGGGTGAGCGGCCGGTCCCGGGGTTCGGGAGGGGCACCGTGAGATCGAAGGCGATTCAGGGCGAGACGCTCGACAAGGTGGTGGCGGTCCTCCAGCGCACGCGGCTGTTCCAGGCGCTCGGCGAGGGCCAGGTCCGCCTCGCCGCCGGGCAGGCGCAGATGACCCAGATCGAGCCCGGCGAGGAGCTGCTCCGCCAGGACGAGATCCCCTCCTCCCTGGCCGTCGTGCTCGGCGGCGAGCTGCGGGTTCTGCAGTCTCCCGGCGAGGGCGCAGAGCCGATCGAGCTGGCACGCTTCGGCCCGGGCCAGGTGCTGGGCATCGCCGGCCTGCTGGTGGGCCAACCGAGCCCGGTGTCCATGACCGCCGCAGTCCGCTCCACCGTGGCCCAGTTCGGGCCGGGCTTCATTCAGGAGATGACGCTGCAGGCACCGGCCTTCGGCCTCGAGATGGCCAGGATCCTCGCCGAGAGACTGGTCCAGGCGGTCGGGAACGTGCCCCTCCCCGAGGCCGACCCGGAGCTGGTCGCGCGCGGTGGCCTCCTCGACCTCCTGCCCCGCGACTTCATGGCTCGCCACCGGGTCGTCCCGCTGGCGGTGGACGGCACCACGCTGACGATCGGCCTCACCGACGAGCCGAGCCCGGAGGTGATGCAGCGCCTCCGCTCGCACCTGCCGGGGATGGAGCTGCGCCCCGTGCACCTGGACGCCCGCCGGCTCGGCCAGCTCCTGGGTGGCCATGCGGGCGTCGCCGAGCCCCGGGCGGAGGCCGCGGCCACCGACCCGGCATTGCTCGAGCGGCTGCTCCGGGCCATGGTCGCCGAGGGCGCCTCGGACCTCCACCTCGCCGGCGGCCAGCACCCGCGCTGGCGGGTCGACGGCGACATGCGCGAGATCACGGACGTCCCGCCCCTCGCTGCGGACGCGGTGCTCGCCCTGCTCGGCCCGGCGCTGCCCGCGCGCAACCAGCGGGAGTTCGCGAGCTCCAACGACACCGACTTCGCCCACTCGATCCCGGGCCTCGCCCGCTTCCGCGTCAACCTCTTCCGCGACTCGGGCGGCGTCGGGGCGGTGTTCCGCCACATCCCCGGCTCGATCATCGGCCTCGAGCAGCTCGGCATGCCGCCGGTGGTCGCGACCTTCTGCGACCTCCCCAAGGGCCTGGTCCTCGTCACCGGCCCCACCGGCAGCGGCAAGTCGACCACCCTCGCGGCCATGGTCGACCGCATCAACTCGATCCGCCCGGTGCACATCGTCACCATCGAGGACCCGGTCGAGTTCCTCCACGCGTCGCGCAGGGCGATGGTCAACCAGCGCGAGGTGGGGCCCCACACCGACAGCTTCGCGCGCGCCCTCCGGGCGGCGCTCCGCGAGGACCCCGACATCGTCCTGGTCGGCGAGATGCGCGATGTCGAGACGGTGACGATGACCCTCGAGGCCGCCAACACCGGCCATCTGGTGCTGGCCACCCTCCACACCTCGACCGCGGTCTCGACCGTGGAGCGGATCGTCGACCTCTTCCCACCCGAGCAGCAAAGCGGCATCCGCGCCACGCTGGCCGACGTCCTCAAGGGGGTCGTGTGCCAGAACCTCCTCCGCCGCCAGGGAGGCGGCCGGGTGGCGGCGCTCGAGATCCTGGTCGTCAACAACGCGGTCGGCAACCTGATCCGGGAGGCCAAGACTCACCAGGTCGTGAGCACCATGCAGACCGGCAAGGCCGCCGGCAACCAGCTCCTCAACGACTCCCTGGCGGCGCTGGTGAACGCCGGCACCGTCACTCCCGACGAGGCGATGAGCAAGGCGGTCGACAAGGTGGAGCTGGCCCGCCGGCTGGGCCGCAGCCCGGCCGGCGCGTAACAGCTCCCTGACCACCGCACGGACCACGTAGGGGCGGGCTTGCCCCGCCCGGCGCGAAATGGCCAAAGTCGAGGGGCGGGGCTTGCCCCGCCCGCGGGCGGCCACAAGGGCCGCCCCTACACGCTGCGGCCTACCCGCCGAGCACCCGTTGCAGGTACTGCCCGGTGAAGCTCTCGGGGACCTCGGCGACCTCCTCCGGGGTGCCCTGGGCGATGACGAGGCCGCCGCCGTCGCCGCCCTCGGGGCCGAGGTCGATGACGTGGTCGGCGGTCTTGATGACGTCGAGGTGGTGCTCGATGACGACGACGGTGTTGCCCCGGTCGGCGAGGGTGTGGAGCACCGCCAGGAGCTTGCGCACGTCGTCGAAGTGCAGGCCCGTGGTCGGCTCGTCGAGGATGTAGAGGGTGCTGCCGGTGGCGCGCTTGGCGAGCTCTCGGGAGAGCTTGATGCGCTGCGCCTCGCCGCCCGACAGGGTGGTCGCCGGCTGGCCGAGGGTGATGTAGCCGAGCCCCACGGCGATGATCGTGTCGAGCGGCCGGGCGATCTTGGGGTGGGCGGAGAAGAGGTCGCGGGCCTGCTCGACGGTCAGGGCCAGCACCTCCGCGATGTTCAGGCCCTTGTAGCGGACCTCCAGGGTCTCGCGGCCGTAGCGCTGGCCCTTGCACACCTCGCAGGTGACGTAGACGTCCGGCAGGAAGTGCATTTCGATCTTGATCTGCCCGTCGCCCTTGCACGCCTCGCAGCGGCCGCCGGCGACGTTGAACGAGAACCGCCCGGGCTTGTAGCCGCGGGCCTTCGCCTCCGGAGTCATGGCGAACAGCTCGCGGATGGGGTCGAACACCTTGGTGTAGGTGGCCGGGTTCGAGCGCGGGGTGCGACCGATCGGCGACTGGTC
>JALOLB010000291.1 GCA_025456225.1 Thermoanaerobaculaceae bacterium | reverse complement strand
CACCCTCCCCAAGCTGATCACTCGATCCACTGACTGGCTCACTTCCTGACCTGTCGTACCTGAGGCCCGAGGCCCGAGGCCTGAGGACGGGCGGGGGACCTTGAGCCTTGAGCCTGAAGCCCTGAGCCTGGGTGGGGTGCGGGGAGAGGGTTGCAGCGCCGCCTCACCTGGTGTACTCTCCCCCTCCGCTGGGTCGGGGCGTAGCTCAGCCTGGTAGAGCACACGGTTCGGGACCGTGTGGTCGGAGGTTCAAATCCTCTCGCCCCGACCATCTCCTTTCTTCTGGCCCAGCCACCAGCCACCTGTCGACACGAACCCATCCTCGCCGATGGCATCGGCATGCTTCTTGCTGTCCACGTCCCTGAACCCGCGGGGGCGGGAGTCGCAGAGTGCCACAGACGGGCGCCATGGGCCGGCAAGTCGTGACAGGAGCTGGCCTTCCTGGTCTGCACAACACCCTTCGAGGCTTTGCGGCGCTGGGAGCCGGTGCCTTTTTGACCGCTCCCGCCACCCAGGGATCAGCGAAGAGGCGCCACCGACGGCCGCCTTGTGGAGAGTGAATGATGCAACGATTGTTCTGTGGCGCAGCAGCGTTGACCATCCTCGGCGGACTCGGCACGGTCGCAGCACAGCCCGCTCCGGCTCCTCCGCCACCGGACCCCAAGGTCATCGTTGAGAGGTCCTGCCAGGCCGCCGGAGGCATGGAGGCCTTCAACAAGCTGGGTACTCTCGGTATCGGCATGGAGCGCGAGGAGATCACCCAGGACGGCAAGACCGTCCGCAGCAGCATGGGGGTCTTCATGGCGACACCGGGGCCGATCCCGGGTCGCTTCGAGATGCCCGAGGCCCGGACCGTCGCAGGGGATGACGGCTCGGGCGGCTGGGCGCTGATCGAAGGACGGCCAGACCAACGGCCCTCCACCGCCCACATGGTCCGACGCACGATCTCCAGCCACACCTTCTCGCTGCTCTTGCCCTTCTCGCTCAACTGGGAAGGCATCGTCTATGGCCCGGTCACGACGGGGAGCATCGCCGGAAAGCCGGTGTGGCGCGTGCAGGTCGAGCTGCCACGCGTCTTCTTCGCCTCGCCCCAGATGTCGCGCATCTGGTGGATCGACTTCGACCAGAAGAGTTACGCCGTGGTGCAGGCGATCAGCCCGGCTACGGACCTGGGCAAGGGCGTGACCTCCGACGGCATGCTCCTCACCCAGGCCAAGCCGGTGAAGGTCGGCGGCGTGTGGTTGCCCGGCGAGGAGAAGGCCATCGGGCTGGACGAGCAAGGCAACCAGAAAGCACACACCCGCACCAAGTGGGTCAAGTACAGGCTCGTCACCAACACCGAGACGGGGCGCCTGTTCGAGAACCCGATCCCGCCGGCGCAGCGCCCGAAGCCGCCCCAGATGCAACCTCCCGTGAAACCACCTGCGTCAGAATGACGCCGACCCGGCGGGCCCTGTCCGCCACTCTGGAGGTCGTCATGTGGAAATCGGCCCTTGTGTTTCTCGCGGTGGTCTGTGCAGCCATGCCCCTTCCTGCGCTCGCGCAGGGAAGCCCGCAACCAGACATCGCCCGCCAGCTCCAGGAGCTCCAGCGTGCCAACGAGGCACTTGAGCACCGGCTGGACATGCTGGCCAAGGCGATCGATGACGTGGCGTGGTTCGCCAGGGTCGGCGACGTCGCCGTCATCGACAAGTGGCGCATCGTCGGGCCGCCCGATGCCAACCCGGGCAACCCGGACGCCCCGGGCGCCCGCAATCCGGTCAAGTTCTACACCTACACGTTCGTCCCCAAGGGTCGGCCAGCCGGTACCAAGCTCCCGATGCTGATCCTCCCTCACGGCGGCGTCCACGCCGACTTCACCACCTACCACACGCACATCATCCGCGAGCTGATGGCGCAGGGATATGTGGTGGTGGCCCCCGACTACCGGGGTTCGACCGGCTACGGTCAGGGCTTCTACGAGCTCATCGACTACGGTGGGCGCGAGGTCGACGACATCCAGGCGGCCAGGGACTGGGCGCTCGAGAGCTTCGACTTCGTCGATCCCAGAAGAGTGGGGCTGGTGGGGTGGAGCCACGGTGGGCTCATCGCCCTGCTTGCCGCCAACGCTCATCCTGCCGACTACGCCTGCGTGTTTGCCGGTGTGCCCGTGTCCGACCTCATCGCCCGGCTGGGCTACTCCGACGATGACTACCGGCAGCTCTTCTCCGCGCCCTACCACGTCGGCAAGGACGTCCGTCAGGACATCCCCGAGTACAAGCGTCGCTCTCCGGTGTGGAACATCGACAAGCTCCAGGCCCCCCTGCTCATCCACACCACCACCAACGACGAGGACGTCAACTTCCTGGAGGTGGAGCACCTCGTCCAGGCGCTGAAGGCCGAGGGCAAGAAGTTCGAGTACAAGGTCTGGCAGGACGCGCCCGGGGGCCACAGCTTCGACCGCATGGACATCACACCGGCACGCCAGGCACGCCGCCAGATCTGGGACTTCCTGGCCCGGCACCTCCACCCCCTTCACCCTGAAGCCGGGCTGTAAGCTTTGCAGGAAGATCACTTGCCCCGTGCTAGACTGACGCGCATGACGCGAGAAGCCCTTGGCGTGGCGCTCCTGTTCGCGCTCACGGCGTGCCGCGAGTCGAGCGACACCCTTGCCGTGGTCAAGGGTCATCCGGTGCGTCTCGGCGACCTCAAGGCGACCGTGGAGAGCCAGACCGGCCGGCCCTTCGGCGACGCCTCACCCGAGCTGGTCGCCTCCCTCTTCGAGGGTCTCCTCGAGGAGGAGGTGCTCCTCGCGGCGGCCGGGGTCCCAGCCGCGGAGACCCTCTCGCCTGCGGCCCGGAGTGGCAAAGTACGCGAGGCAGCGCTCCGTCTCTGCCCCCCCCCGCCTCTTCCCAGTGATGCCGAGGTGGACGCCTTTCTCGGCCGGGACCTCGGCGCCACGCCCGACGGTCTCAGGCTCCGCCTCCGACAGCTTGTCCTGCCTGACCAGGCGGCCGCCCGTGAGGCCCGAGAGCGCCTGCGCAAGGGCGAGGACTTCGCTGTGGTCTCCCGCCAGGTATCGCGAGCCCCCAACGCCTCCCAGGGTGGGCTGCTGGGCTGGGTGAGCTCCGGTCAACTGCCGCCGGAGTTCGAGGCGGCGGTCTTCGGGCTGGGCCCGGGCGAGCTCTCCGAGCCGGTGCCCACCACAGCCGGATGGCACGTCTTTCAGGTCACCGAGCGGCGCGCCGCCGGCAGTGGCGCCGACCCGGCCCGACGCGAGCGGGCACGGGCCGAGCTGGCGGCCCAGCGCGCCGAGTCGGCTCGTGGAGGCTGCGTCCGCAGCCTGGCCGCCCAGGTCGGAGTCGAGGTCCGCTGCTCCAACGTCTCATTCCCCTGCCACAACCCATTCGAGGCCTGACATGCGACGATCGATCATTCTTGCCGCCACCACACTCCTCTGCGCCACAACCCTCGTTGCCGAGCGCACGCTCGTCGAGGGCATCGTGATTCGGGTCAACGAGCGCATCCTCACCACCCGCGACATGGTTCGGCGCCTCTCCGAGCGCGCCGGTGAGATGGGCCACTCGCTGACCATCCAGGAGGCACAGGCTCTCGTGCGGGAGATCACCGACGACCTGTGCCTGCTGGAGCGCGCCGTCGAGCTGAAGGTCGAGGTGGAGGATCAGGACGTGGACGACGCCATCGCCCGGCTGCGCGAGCAGAACCAGGTCAAGGACGACGCCGCCTTTGCCGAGAGCCTGAAAGCCATGGGCATCACCCTGGACCAGCTTCGCGCCAGAGTGCACGACAACATCGTGGTCAACCGACTTCTGAGCCGCGAGGTGCCGCGACCGCAGGTGACCGAGGCGGAGCTCCGCCAGCGGTACGCACAGAGCGAGGAGCGCTATCGGATCCCCGAGCGAGTGCGGCTCGAGCACATCATCCTTGCAGTGGGAACCGGCGTCGGCGAGGAGGAGCGGGTGCTTGCCAACGCCCGCCGCCTCGTGGCCGCGGCGCGGGCCAGCGGCTCCTTTCAGACCCTCGTGAACGAGGAGGTGGAGGCCGGGCGGGGCATCGGCGGCGACCTCGGGACCGTGGCCGTGCCCGATCTTCGCCAGGAGGTTGCGACCGCCGTGGCCCCCCTCAAGACCGGCGAGATCTCCGAGCCGTTTCGCACCCCGACCGGGATCCACGTCGTCCGCCTGGTCGAGCGTCTGGGCGCCACGTCGAAGCCGTTCGACGAGGTGGCCAACGAGCTCCGCTACCGCGAGGAGGAGGAGCGCTACCGCAGCCACATCTCCGGCATCGTTGGCGACCTCAAGAAGCGATATGTCGTCGAGACCCACCCCGAGCTGATCAACCTCCCCGCCACACCCGCTCCGTAACCCCTCCCTGCCCCCCGGCCTCAGGTTCTCCGCCCACCCAACCACCCGGCCTCAGGCCTCAGCTCCCCGTCCCATCCGTCCTGGTCTTGTCGTACCTGAGGCCTGAGGTCTGAGGCCTGAGGCCGGGGCGGTGGGTGGAAGTGCCCGAGGGCTTGACACCGCAAGGCGGTCGGATCAATATTCCGGTGGACAGAAGTGGAAACCAGTGGACCGCAGTGGCCCACATCCCACGCTGGAGAGCCCGGGAGGGGGACGCAGTGGAGACGTTTCGCGGGGCCTTCAA
>JALOLB010000290.1 GCA_025456225.1 Thermoanaerobaculaceae bacterium | reverse complement strand
ACCCGGGAGGGCGGGGGGACCTGTAGCCTTGAGCCTTGAGCCTGAAGCCCGGCTGGGCGGCGGGGCTGATGGGCTGATCGCTCAGCGCGAGAGGACGAGCACGTCGCCGGGGGTGATGCGCGAGCCCACCAGGTTGTTGAGCTTCTTGAGCTCCGCCACGGTCGTGCCGTTGCGCCGGGCGATGTCGTACAGCGTGTCGCCGGACCTCACCACGTAGCGCCCGGCGGCGTCGGCGGGGGGCGTTCCACGCGCCTTGCGCGGCTGGGTCGGCTCCGGTGGGGCGCTGCGCCGGCTGGCCGCGAGCACGGCGCCGGGCGTGCGGGGCACGACAAGCGTCTGACCGATCCGCAGCGAGCGTGGGCTGCGCAGGTTGTTGGCCGCCATGATCGCGTCCGCCGTCGAGCCGTAGCGGCGGGCAATGGCGGACGGGGTGTCGCCCTTCTTCACGACGTGGAGGTAGTGACGGATGCGCTCGCTCGCCGGTATCGACGCGACGGTCGCGGCCACCGACTGCTCCTGCCCGCACGGCACGGCGAGCTGGTAGCGCCCGTCGGCCGGGGTGAGCCGGTGCACCAGCGCCGGGTTCATCCCCGCCAACTGCTCGGCGGGCAGGCCGGCACGCTCGGCCAGCACCTCCAGGTCGAGCGCCCCGTCGATCGGCACCCGCGCCAGGCAGTCGGGCTTGTCGGGGACCCTCACGAAGCCGTAGGCCTCGGGATTCTTCGCGACCACCAGTGCCGCCCACATGGCCGGCACGTAGTTGCGGGTCTCCCGCGGCAGGTAGCGGCGCAGGCCCCAGAAGTCCGTCACGCCCTTGCCGCGCTTGAGCGCACGCATCACCCGGCCGGCTCCCGAGTTGTAGGCGGCCAGCGCCAGCTCCCAGTCACCGAACATGGTGTGGAGATCCTTGAGGTGGCGGACTGCCGCCGTGGTCGCCAGGTAGGGGTCGTTCCGCTCGTCAAGGAGGCCGTTGACGTGCAGGTCGTAGAGCTTGCCCGTGCCGGCCATGAACTGCCACAGCCCCTGTGCCCGGGCCCGGGATCGGGCGCTCGGGTTGAAGGCGCTCTCCACAAGGGGCAGGTACGCGAGGTCCACGGGCATCCCGGCTCGCTGCAGCTCCTGCCGGATGAACGGGAGGTAGCGGGCGGCGCGATCGAGGGCGAGCGCGAACCGCTCCCGGTATGGGCCGCTGTAGTACTCGATGAGCGAGGTGACCTCGGCGTTGACCACGACTGGAAGGTCGAACCGCTCGCCGGCCGTCAGGCTCTGCGCCACCGCGACCGCTTCGGGCGGCACGGGCTGGGGCTCGGGCGGGATCTCCTCCTCGCCCTCGACCCCCTCGGCCGTGATCTCGGCGAGGCGATCGAGCTCCTCCAGAACGTCGGCCAGGAGGTCGTCCAGCTCTGCAGAGGCCCCGGCCGCCTGACCCCCGGCCCTGACGCGATCCAGGGCTTCGCGCTGACACCCCTCGGCAGTGGTCAGGTCGCCGCGCGAGCCAGCCGCACGCGCCTCGGCCAGCAGCTCGTCGACCTGCTCCCGGAGTGCCACGGCCTGCGCGGTCTCCGCAGCCCGCATCGGCTCGGCCACGACCACCGGCGTGCCAGCTCCTTGAGGGGCTGGCTTGACAGTTGTCTGACACGCGGCCGACAGCAGGAGCAATGCCGCCCAACAGGCCGCACGCCGCATGTCTCAGTCCCCTTGCAGATTGACCAGGAGGGTCAGGGAAAGCTGGCGGACCCGTTCGCTGCGCTTGAGCTCGACCTCGATCGGGCTCACGTCGCGGATCGGCTTGCCGTGGGCGTCCACGAGCTGGATGTTGACCAGGCATCGGCTGGCGCGCCCGAGAGCCGTGCCCACCCTCTCCTCGACCTTGCGCTTGACCTCCTGTCGGGAGTTGACCGAGGACTGGAGGAGACTGTCGAGATCGAACGAGGGCGCGCTGGGCGCGCTCGTGTACCTGGCCTCCGGTCGCAGCGTGCTGGATTTCCGCAGGGTCTCGAGCTCGGCGAGGATGTCGAGGGACGACCCGACTTTGACGTGCCGCATCTCGGCGGGAGCGACCGCCTGGGCGGAGTCCGAGGTGGTCGCGAACTCCACGGCCGCATCCTCGGTCTCCTCGGGAGCCTCAGGGGCCGCAGCCTCCTCATCTGCAATCGCCGCCGCTGCCACCTCCTCGGCGGGCGGCGGCGCGGCCACCTCCTCGGCGGGCGGCGCCTCGTCCGCACCAGCAGGGGCCTCCTCGGCAATCGGTGCCGCTTCCTCCGCCACGCCCAGCGCTTCCTCGGCCGTTGGCAGGGGCTCCTCGAGGGTCTCCACGGAGGGTGAGGTCGTGGCGGCCTCCTCGGCCTCAGGCACCGGGACCTCGACAGCCTCCTGCGGGGTCACGACCGGCACTTCGGCATCCGCCGGGGCGACGGCCACAGCTCCCACAGCCTCCGCCGCCGGGGCTCCCTCGACCCCCGCCTCCGGGGCCTCCCGGGAAGCCTTCTGACGCGGACCCTTCGGCGCCACCTCGGGAACGACCGCGAGCCCTTCGGCCGCCGCCGAACGGAGCGCCGCGGGGTCGAAGCTCACCGGCGGGACCGATGCCACCTTTGTCGGCACCTGCGGCCGCGCCGCGGGCTGGGGGCCGGCCGGGACCGCTGCGCCGGACTCCTGGGTGGCCATGCGCTTGCGCAGCGACTTGAGGGTCAGCTTGGTGATGGCCTTGAGCGTCTCGAACACGCCGTGCCCCTCGACGGCCACGGCCTCGAAGCACTCCCATCTCCCGTCGGGGTTGAGCGCCGCCTGCATGTCCTCGATCGACTGGATGTTCTTGAGGTCCCTCTTGTTGAACTGGATGGCGAGGGGCACGCTGTCGAGGGTCAGCCCCATCTCCCGGAGGTTCTCCTCGAGGTTCCGGAGGCTCTCGACGTTGGCGTCGGCCATCGGCCGCTGCGAGTCGGCCACGAAGACGAGACCGTCCACGCCCTTGAGGACGAGCTTGCGGGTCGTGTTGTAGAAGACCTGACCGGGCACCGTGTAGAGCTGCAGCCGGGTGCGGAAGCCCCCGACCTTGCCAACCTCGATCGGCAGCAGGTCGAAGAAGAGGGTCCGGTCGGTCTCGGTCTCGAGCGACACCATCTCGCCCCGCGAGCCCGGGGCGGTCTTGGCGTAGATGTACGAGAGATTGGTCGTCTTGCCACACAGACCCGGACCGTAGTACACGATCTTGGCCGCCATCTGCATCGTGGCCCAGTTGAAGAAAACCATTCCTACCCTTCCTCGCCCGACCTCACGAAGCCGACGCTATCACACGAGTTTGGGTTGGTCAACGCTGTGGCAAGCGCCACCGCAGTCTCCGGGCTGATCAGCCGATCCCCCTCGAGCCGCCTCACGGCCAGGCCCGCCACCCGGGTGTAGACCGCCGCCAGGTCGGGCGAGAGCACCCGGAGGTGGGAGCGGACGGTCGCGACGTCGCCCCGCACGAGCGGGCCGGTGAGGTTCGACAGGTCGCCGCTCGCCAGGGCAGCCGTGACCGCCTCCAGCACCAGCGGGCGAAGGGCCTCGGCCGCCCGGCGCCGGGATGGGCCAACCCTCGAGAGCTCGCTGCACGCCGCCGCCACGAGAACGTGGACGAGGTTGGCCGCCACGGCTGCCGTCGCGTGGTAGAGAGGCTTGGCGCCGGCGGCGATCCGGAACCCCCGCATCCCCAGGCTCCGGGCGAGGGACAGTGCCGTCCTCACGGCCGCCGTGTCGCCTTCCACGGCAGCCGTCACGCCGGCCAGGGGGTGCAGGGGACCACCACCGCGGGAGAACGCCATCAGGGGGTGAATGGACCCGACCGACCGCCGCCGGGCGCGCAGCGGCTTGAGGACCTCGGCCGGCAGGGCGCCTGCGGTGTGGAGGACGACCCGCACCTCGGGTCTCAACCGGCCGGCGAGCTCGGCGGCGCAGGTCGCCACGAGCCTGTCCGGCACCGCCAGGAGCACCCCCCCCGAGCCGGGCAGGGCGTCCGTGGAGGCGAGCACCGGCACGCCCGGCAGCCACCGCCGCGCAGCCCGCCGCGCCGACTCGGCCGGATCCACGACGGCGACCACCGGCAGCGAGGCTTGGCGCATGGAACGGGCCATCTGCAGGCCGCATCTCCCTGCTCCCACAACGATCCAACCCACCGCCATACAGACATGCTACAGTAATGCCGGTTCTGGTCCGGATCTGGGGGCAGCACCGCTCATGAGGGAGAGCCTGTCAGAACGTCAGCGCGACATCCTCTGCGAGGTGGTCGAGCTCTATGTCGCCCAGGGTGAGCCTGTGGCGTCGGGGGCGGTGTCGCGCGTGTCCGCGACCGGGCTCTCCCCCGCCTCGATCCGCAACGTGATGGTCGAGCTGGAGTCGGCAGGCCTGCTGGTCCAGCCGCACACCTCCGCCGGGCGCGTCCCCTCGGACCTCGGCTACCGGGTCTACATCGACCGCCTCCTCCAGCACGCCGAGCTGCCGTCCCGCGACGCCCGCCGGCTGCGTGCGATGCTGGCGCCGGCCAGCTCCCTCGAGGAGTCGCTCTCCCAGGTCAGCCGGGTCCTGGCCGAGGTGACGCGGGAGGTGGGCATGGCAGCGGTCCCCGCCACCCAGGACGCGACGCTGCGCTCCATCCACTTCGTGAACGTGGCG
>JALOLB010000077.1 GCA_025456225.1 Thermoanaerobaculaceae bacterium | reverse complement strand
TCTGCCCTTGAGCCACCACAAGCACATGAAGTCGACCAACATGCTGGAGCGGCAGAACGAGGAGATCAAGCGGCGGACCCGGGTGGTGCGGATCTTCCCCAACGCCGCAAGCTGTCTGCGTTTGATCCGCGCTCTCGCCGTGGAGATGCACGAGAACTGGATCGAGGACATTCGGTACATCAACATGAACGAGCTGCGCGAGCACAAGAAGGAGGTGTTGCGCCGCCTGGAGGCCGCGGCATGACGCGACGATGCAGTGGGGGGCGAGGAGCTCGCTCCGCTCGCTCCTCGCCCCCCACTGCATCAACAACCACTACCGGAACCCCAACCCAATTTGCAGCACTTGACAGACACAACTCTCTCAGGCCTCAGGCACTACATGACAGGACTGATTGGGGCGGGGGAGCTGAGGTCTGAGGCCTGAGGTCCGAGGCCTTGTTTTTCCTATCTTGCCTGAGGTCTGAGGCCTGGGTGGGGGGTGGTGGTTACAGGAACAGGCTGATCACGAGGTACGTGAGGGAGGCGACTGCCGCCGAGGCCGGGATGGTCATCACCCAGGCCCAGACGATGCGGGTGGCGATGCCCCAGCGGACCGCCGAGAGGCGCTGCATCGCCCCCACGCCGGTGATCGCCCCGGTGATCGTGTGGGTGGTCGACACCGGGATGCCCAGGTGGGAGTTGGCGAAGAGCGTGATCGCGGCGGCTGTCTCGGCGCAGAAGCCGCCGACCGGCCGCAGCTTGGTGATCTTCGAGCCCATCGTCTTGACGATGCGCCACCCGCCGGAAAGAGTGCCGAGGGCGATGGCGCCGTGGCAGGCCAAAATCATCCACCATCCAACGTGGATGTCCGTGGGGTTCTCGCCGATCGTCCGCCTGTAGCTGAAGATGAGGATGGCGATGATCCCCATGGTCTTCTGGGCGTCGTTGCCGCCGTGGCCGAGGCTGTACAGCGCAGCGGAGACGAGCTGAAGCTTACGGAAGTACTTGTCCACCTTCCAGGGAATGGCTCGATGGAAGAGCCACGTGACCGCGGTCATGAGCCCAAGGCCCAGGAAGAGCCCAACGATCGGCGAGGCGAACATCGAGATCAGCGTCTTCACCCAGCCGCCGGGAATGATGGCCCTCCATCCCATGTGGGCCACTGCAGCTCCGGCAAAACCGCCGATGAGGGCGTGCGACGAGCTGGTCGGCAGACCGAAGTACCAGGTGATGAGGTTCCAGACGATGGCGCCGACCAGCCCTGCCACGATGACGAACTCAGTGGCTGCGTTGGCGGTGACCAGCCCCTTGCCGATGGTGGTGGCGACCGTGAGAGGGAACACGAAGGCGGCTGCGAAGTTGAAGAACGCGGCCCAGATCACTGCCAGGCCCGGGGAGAGCACCCGGGTGGAGACGACGGTGGCGATCGAGTTCGCGGCGTCGTGGAACCCGTTGATGAAGTCGAACACCAGGGCCATGGCCACGGCGACGATTGCAAGAAGGAGGGCACCGGTCATCATGGCTTCGGGAGAGCTCTGAGGAGCATCCGGTGTCCGCGGCGCGAGGCGGGACCCTCCGGAACGACGCATGCGTCAGTACGGAGAGAGGGGCGGGGCTGGGATGTGAAACGGGGGGTGAGGGTCGTCATTCGCACGGCGGCCGAGCGGCCGGCCGGAGTCTAGCACGCCCCAACGGCTTCTTCACATCCGTGCGAAGCCTGCGTGAAGGCTAGCGGGCAGTGCGGCAGCTCGAGATGCCGAACGGCAGGTAGGCCGGGCACCAGCCGATCGCCGCCGTGAGGATCGGCACGACCCCGATCACGCCCCACCAGCTCTTGAAGTAGATGCCTGCCGCGATGATCGCAACGCCGAGCACCAGCCGGACGATGCGGTCCGCTCCACCGACGTTCCTGCTCATGGTCACCCTCGCTTCCCGACCCCGCTAGAACGACTCCGAGGCGCCACCGCCGCCAAACCGCCCGCCCTCGCCCTTGAACCCAGGCTCCGCGGCCGGAGGCGGTGCTGTTGGTGTCAAGGACGCGACAGTGCCAGCTATTTCCACGACCTGCTTGAGGTGGTCTGTCGGACCGAGCGGCCTGGCCGTGATGCCGGCGCGCTCGCCGGCCGGCCCGGCCAGAAGGTACCTGTGCGCCACGGCCGCCAGGCCGAGGACGATCAACCCTACCAGGATCAGCAGCAGCCACAGCGGGGCCAGGTGGACGTACGCCCGCAGGGTCAGGCCAGCCGCGCCCAAACCCAGCAGGCCGAACCAGAGCAGCAGCCGGTCGCGAGTCGTGATGGCCCGCCGCAGCGTTGCCAGGGGCAGGAGGATGGTCCCCAGCACGCTGACCAGCCTGACGACGAGTCCCACCTCATCGCCGGCGGCCTGGTAGTCGCGCGCCCGCTCGAGCCAGTGGTGGTCCAGGGTGTAGTAGTTGATGCTGAGGAGTGCCGCAACGGAGCAGGCAACAAGACTCCAATCCAGACACTGGCGGTGCGACGGGGATACACGCGGGTGACCTCGCCCGTACGAGAGCACGGGGAAGGCCGCCACCGCCGCTCCGAGGACCAGCCACCGTCCGCCGTCGACCGTTCCAAGCAGGACCAGCAGGCACGCGGTTCCGGCGATGGCATGGAAAGGCATGCCCCAGCGCCAGGCTGCCAGTCCCGCCATCGCCGCTGCACCGCTCAGGACGAGGCGGAAGACACCCTGGTCGCGGAGGTCGAGCCCCTTCTCCCCGAGCCAGAAGCAGGCGACGATAACGGTGACCCAGGCAGCGAACGACAGCCCTTCCTCGATACCGCCCTGCGCCCGTCGGCCGGGTCCGATGAGAGCCTCGGTGAGAGCGACGAGGCCGGGAGCCAGCAGCCAGGTTGCTGCCGCGCTGTCGGTGACCATGATCGCGAGCGCCATGGCGGCCAGGCCGGCCCCGCCGGCGAAGATCCCGAGGAGCACGCGGAAGGCCGTCCCCACGCGGACGCGGTCATCCGGATGGAGGTCCCGGACGGCGCGCTCGCCTGCCTCGTCGATGAGCCCCGAGGCACGCCACGCGACGGCGGCTTCCCGCACCATGGCGGCGCGGTCGGCGGCGACCTGCTCAGGCGTCACCGGACCTCCGCAGCACGCGGTGGGCGGCGAGCAGTGCGACGACGGTCAGGACCCCGCTGACGAGGAAGTAGGCGACCACGGCCTGCTCGTCGTGTACCCCCTCGAGGATGAGCCGGCTGGCGGCCACGTAGAGCGCCAGAACGGCGAGCAGCAGCAGGGTGAACCGACGGCCGACCCACGCCAGGACCGCCAGCCCGGCGGCGGTCGCGAGCAGGGCGAGCGACCAGCCGAGCCAGCCCTCCGCGCGATGGCTCGGCCCCAGGGCACCCTGGGCCATGGCCCCCAGCACGAGCGACCAGCCCAGGTGCGCGGCCACCGGCTCGAAGTGGGCCTTCCGGTCCAGGCGCGTCATCGCGAAGCCGAGCGCGACGAACAGGACCCCACACCCGAGGGTGTTGATGCGCACCGTCATGGCGCTGGTCGTGAACCAGGCGAAGCTCACGAAGGTCGACGCGGTGACGCCCCGCCACGCAGCGAACGTCGTCAGTGCCAGGGAGAACAGCAGGCGCGAGTCGTAGCGCACCGAGAGCGCCGCCATGATCAGGGAGCCGAGCAGCAGGTGCCACGGCCAGCCCAACCCCAGGGTCCTGAACTGCACCTCGATGTACGCCATGTCGGCGGCCAGGAGGCTGGCCCCCAGCAGCAGCACGTAGTCGAAGGCAACTGTCTCCGACTCGCCCTGCCCCCAGGAGAACGACGGGCCGTGACGGACTACCCAACCCAGGCAACCCGCCGCGGCGGCCGAGAGCCCGAGGGTGATGGCCAGCGGCCCGAGCTGCTGCGCCTTCTCGGCGATGAGGACGCCGACCCCGGCCATGACGAGGGTGACGCCCAGCCACCACAGCGCCCGCAGCTCGCCCCGCACCGACAGCAGCTCCCCGCGCGCCACCCGCAACTGGACGGTGCCGTCTTCCGCCTGGAGCACGCCGCGCTCGACGAGTCCGGGGATGGCCTGTGCAACCTCGGGGTTCACCAGCCGAGCTTAGCAGAGGGAGGCACGAGGCGGTCAGGTGCGCCGCACGGACGTGGGAGTCGGAGGGCCGGGAGCTGCCGGAGTCGCTCGGCGCCCGGGAGTCCTCCTGTGCCCGACCTGCACACGGCCTTCGTGGCGGCTTCACGCGGCCGGGCTACCAAGGACGGGGCCATGGAGCAGGTGGAGGTGGCGCGTGGAGATTGGCGGGACGATCGAAGGCTCTCAGAGGCTGGACACTGGACTCGACGAAGCTCTGCTGGGGACGCTGGGCCCGTTCACCCGGGCCGCCGCCAGGCGCCTGATCGACTGGCCGGAGCTGCAGGCGATCCAGCAGGACATCCACTCCCGGACAGCAAGGCTGGGGTTTCTTCCGGCCGTTCTCGACACGCTCGACGTCCGGCTCGAAGTCAGCCCGGAGGACATCGCGAGGATCCCCCGCATGGGCCCTGTGGTCGTGGTGGCGAACCATCCGTTCGGGATTCTGGAGGGGCTTGCGCTCCTGAGGCTCCTTTCCTCGGTCCGTCCCGATGTCAGGGTCATCGCCAACTCGATGGTCGTGGCCCTGTCGGGGATGGCGGATGGCATCATCCCGGTCGACGTCTTCGCGGCGCCGGGGGTGGCGCCGGCCAACCACTCGGCACTGCGAGAGGCGGTGAGGTTCCTGCGCTCTGGCGGCATGCTCCTGACGTTCCCGGCCGGAGAGGTCGCGCACCTGCAGCCTCCCTCGTTCCGCGTCGCCGATCCAGCCTGGAAGAGCTCGGTGGCGGGGATCATCCGTCTGGGGCGAGCCGCGGTGCTGCCAGTCTTCTTCCCGGGCGCCAACGGGCCGGCATTCCAGGTGCTTGGGCTTCTCCATCCGATGCTCCGCACCCTGATGCTGCCCAGGGAGCTTCTCAGGAAGAGGGGCTCGACGCTGCAGATGCGAGTCGGGAGCCTGCTTCCCCGGCAGATGCTCGAGCAGGTCACGGGTGACCAGGCGCTCATCGACCTCCTTCGGGAGCGCACTTTCCTGCTCCAGGCGCGGTCAGGGGTGTCCGCGGTCGCGGCGCGAGCCCGCAAGCTCCGGAAGCCCCCGCGGCGAGGGTGTGCCGCGGTCGCCGAGTCGGAGAGCGCGGACGCCGTCAGCCGCGAGGTGGCAGCCCTGCTGGCGAGCCAACGACTCGTGGAGCACGGCTCCTTCGATGTCTGCTGGGCGAGGAGCGAGCAGATCCCCGCCACACTGTTTGAAATCGGGCGCCTGCGGGAGCTCACCTTCCGGGAGGTCGGCGAGGGGACCGGGCGAGCCAGGGACCTGGACCGGTTCGACGCGGGGTACTGGCACCTCTTCCTTTGGGACCACCGGCAGCACCAGGTGGCAGGTGCCTACCGGATCGGCGCCACGGATGAGATCTGCCGCCGCCCTGGTGGACCTGGCCTCTACACCCAGACGCTCTTCTCGATCCGGCCGAGGCTGCTGGAGGACATGGGGCCGGCCCTCGAGCTGGGGCGCTCGTTCATCCGTGCCGAGTACCAGCGTGACCCGGCTGCCCTCCTGCTGCTCTGGCGGGGCATCGGGCGGCTGGTAATCCAGAATCCGAGGTATGCGACGCTCTTCGGACCGGTCAGCATCAGCGACGACTACAGCCCACTGTCCAGGGACCTGATCATCACCTTCCTCCGTTCCAGTCGGCTCTGGACCGAGGGCTCGCGGCAGGTGCGGCCGCACCGTGGCGTTCGGATCGGCCTCGGGCGGGCCGGGTACGTCCGCTCGCTCCTGCGCGGGACCACGGACGAGGAGGGGGTCTCTGCACTGGTCAAGGATGTGGAGCTCGATCGGAAGGGTATCCCGATTCTCCTCAAGCACTACCTCAAGCTTGGAGGGCGTGTCCTGGGGTTCAACGTCGACCCTGACTTCGGGTCGTGCGTCGACGCCCTGATCGCAGTCGACCTGCGCGCCACCGAGCCCCGACTGCTCGAACGCTACATGGGTACGGCTGGCGTCCAGAGCTTCCTGGCATTCCACGGGCTCGCCTCATCCCGACCGCAGGCCGCCTGAGGCACAGCAAGGGCGCCGCGTCAGCGTCGCGGCGATTTCTTCACACCTTCATCACACGGTCTCGCTACCGTGCCAACATGGTGCGAGATCTGCTTCCACCGGGAACGAACCGCGGCGTCCTGCGGGTGACGGCGGGTGTGGCGATGGTCCTGGCAATGCTGGGCTGCTCCCGCGGTGACGGGGGACGTGGAGGCAAGCCCGGGCATCCGGCTGCCCAGGAGCTCCGTCTGGTCTTCACGTACGGCTCCGAGAAGCAGAAGTGGCTGGAGGATGCGACCCAGCGCTTCCTGGCCAGCCGGCCCGAGACCGCGAGCCGGAGGGCGATCCGGGTCGAGGCGATTCCGCTCGGCTCCGGAGAGCTCGTGGACGAGCTGCTCGATGGCCGCCGCCAGGCTCACCTGGCGAGCCCGGCGTCGGGGGTGTTCGTGACCCTGGGCAACGCCGAGTCGCGTGCCCGCACCGGCCGGGACCTGCTGGGACGCACCGAGAGCCTCGTGCTGTCACCGGTGGTGATTGCCATGTGGAAGCCCATGGCGGAGGCGCTGGGCTGGGGCCGCACGCCCATCGGGTGGACGGAGATCCTCGCCGTGGCCCGAAATCCCCGGGGCTGGACCGCCTTCGGTCATCCGGAGTGGGGCGCCTTCAAGCTTGGCCACACCCACCCGCGATACTCGAACTCCGGCCTTGCGGCGGTGCTCGCCGAGGTCTACGCCGCCACCGGCAAGACAGCGGGCCTGACCCTGGAGGACCTGCAGCGGCCTGCCGTGGCGGACTCCCTTGGCGACATCGAGCGTGCCATCGTCCACTATGGCAGCTCCACCGGCTTCTTCGGCCGCAAGATGGCCGCCGAGGGCCCCGGCTACCTCTCCGCCGCGGTGCTCTACGAGAACATGGTGATCGAGTCGACCAACCTGACCGGGCTGGCGTTCCCCCTGGTGGCCGTGTACCCCCGAGAGGGGACGTTCTGGAGCGACCATCCGGTGGGCATCGTGGAGCGGGACTGGGTGACGGCGGAGCACCGCGAGGCGGCGGAGCTGTACATCCGTTTCCTGCTCGACCAGCCACAGCAGAAGAGGGCCCTCAGCTTCGGGTTCCGCCCTGCCGACCCCGCCATTCCGGTTGGCGTTCCCTTCTACCTGGCGCTTGGCGTCAATCCCGCGGAGCCCAAGACCACCCTCGAGGTACCGCCAGCCGAGGTCGTCCATGCTGCGCTCGCACTCTGGGAGCAGCACAAGAAGCACTCCGACGTGGTGCTCGCCCTGGATGTCTCGGGCAGCATGAAGGAGGGCGGCAAGTGGGACGCGGCCAGGGCCGGCGCGAAGACATTCCTGCAGCTCCTGGGTGACCAGGATCGCGTCTCGGTGCTCGCTTTCAACGACACGCTGCGGTGGGTAGCCCGGGACCAGCCCCTGCCCGAGGTCCGGGATACCCTGCAGCAACGGCTCGACGGGATGTTCGCGGACGGCGGGACGGCACTCTACGACGCGATCGGCGCCGGCCTCACCCACCTGCGAGAGCGAGGGGCGCAAGGGCGCATCCAGGCGGTCGTCGTGCTGTCCGACGGCGATGACCGGGACAGCCGGATCGACCTGAAGGCGCTGCAGGCCATGTTACGCACCGACGGCGAGAGTGCGGGAATCCGCGTCTTCACGATCGGGTATGGCAAGGACTCGAAGGAGAGCGTTCTGAAGGACATCGCCGAGCGGACCAGCGCGCGCTACTCGGCCGGCAACCCGGCGACAATCCGTGAGGTGTTCAAGGACATCTCGACGTTCTTCTGAGGAGCGACCATGTCAGGCGACCCGAAGCTCACCACGCTCGGCAAGATCTCCGTGATCCTGTTCATGGTGGGCTGTCTCGCGGCGGCCTGGTTCTACTTCCGCGGGCTCCCGACCGGTCTCCTCGGGTGGCTGCGCGCCGGCTCACCTGGTGCGCCGGCCGGCCCGCCCACTTCGGTGAAGGCCAACACGGAGATCGGCGTTGCCTACGGAACCGAGAAGAAGCTCTGGCTGGAGTGGGCTGCGCAGCAGTTCGCCACCACCGATGCCGGCCGCCGCGTCAAGGTCAACCTCCTGCCCATGGGCTCCCTCGAGGGCTCCCAGGCGCTGATCGCCGGCGACACCAGGATCCACGTCTGGAGCCCGGCCAGCCGGGTCTACGAGGGGACCTTCGTCCTCGACTGGCAGGCGCGGCATGGCGGCAATCCCATCCTCAAGGCCGCGGACCTGGCGCTGACACCGATGGTCTTCGTGTGGTGGGAGGAGCGCTACCAGGCCTTTGCGCGCAAGTATGGCGCCGCCAGCTTTGGGACAGTCGGGAGAGCCCTCGGAGAGGGAAGCGGTTGGGCAGCCATCGCCGGCAAACCGGAGTGGGGGCTGTTCAAGATCGGGCACACCCATCCGAACCAATCCAACTCTGGCCTCGTGACCCTGCTGGCGATGGCGCAGGAGTACTACAAGAAGACCCGTGGCCTCGTGCTTGCCGACATTCTGGAGCCTGCCTTCCAGGAGTGGCTGGTGCGCATCGAACGGGGCGTGTCGGGCCTCGCTCCATCCACGGGGACCATGATGCGCGAGATGGTGCTGAAGGGACCGTCGGCCTTCGACGTCCTGGTGGTCTACGAGAGCGTGGCCATCGAGTACCTCAAGAGCGCCGAGGGGCGCTGGGGCAGCCTGCACATCACCTATCCCGAGCGCAACTTCTGGAACGAGAACCCCTACTACATCATCGACGCAGCCTGGAGCTCGGCCGACCAGAGGCGCGCCGCCGAGGCGTTCCTCGAGTTCCTGCTCTCGGAGCCCGTGCAACGGCAGTCCCTCCAGCATGGCTTCCGCCCGGGCGATCCCACGGTGCCGATCAAGACCCCCGACAGCCCGTTCGTGCTGTACACACGGTATGGGCTCCAGATCGAGCCGGGCTCGGCCTGCGAGGCGCCGGCCCCCGAGGTCATCAACAACCTCCTGTCCCTGTGGCAACGGCAGGTGGGTCGCTAGCAGGGCCACCTTCCCAAGGAGTCAAGAGACAGGTCCCCGGGGCTTGGCATGGCTGGTCTGGCAGAGACTCGTCGACGGTCAGGCGGGCAAGCGTCCCGTCCGGTCGCAACACGGCGGCTGCGAGCGAACTTCGCGACCGCGCGAGCGCGGAGTGCCAGACTGACCGCCGCGAGCACGCCGTCGGCGTGGGCAGCGTCGAAGAACGCCTGGATGCTCGAGAACCCCAGACGGTCCACGCCGCGCAGCAGGGCTTCGACGCCGAAACACGAGCCACTGTGAATGTTCACGATTGGCTGGAAGGCGAAGTCGAGCAGCTCGATTCGCTCGATCCAGATCGGAGGCAGGTAGGCGCGGCATGGCGGGTGTAGAGGGCTGGGTCCAGGAGACTGGATCGGGCTCGTCATGGCGTGTCGTCCCTCCATCGCGCGGAGCCGCGCGCCAGGTGGCCGCCTTCGTCGCGGTTCCATTCCACCGGCGCGCGGCGTACCCGCGGTCAGGCCTGCTACTTGCTCAGAGGCACCAGCTCGATGTCAACCCGCCGGTTCTGGGCACGTCCGGCGGGAGTGTCGTTGGTCGCGACCGGCGAGTCGGCCCCTGCTCCGTCCACCCGGAGCTGCTTGCGCTCCACGCCCCGGGACGCGAGGAAGCTGGCCACCGCCTGGGCGCGGGCCACGGCCACCCTCCGGTTGACCTCGACCGGGCCACGGGTGTCGGCATGACCGCTGACGATCGCGGCCTGATCGCCTGGGCGTAGCTTGGCAGCCACACTGTCCAGCACACCCTGAGCCTCGCTCGTGAGGGTGACGGTGCCAAACGGGAAGAAGACCCGAACCAGCTCGCGAGCCTGCGGCGGAGGCGTTGGCTCCGGTGTGGCCGGGGGCGGAGCCGGCGCTGCAGCACTGGCGACGGTGGCCGGTTGCGTCGTCACGACGGCGGTGGGTTGCGTGACAGGGGCGGCGGGCAGCGTGACAGTGGCCAGGAACGAGGGGAGAGGACTCCCCTCGTCGGCGGGCACGAAGCCGTTTGCCTGGACGATTCTGGCCCCGGCCGGCGAGAGCACGAACCGGAGGAACTGCAGGACGGACGGCTGCGGGCTCGGCGGAACGTACATGAGCAGCGCGCGGTAGAGGGGATAGCGGCCGGTCCTCACCGTCTCGGTGGTGGCCGGGACCCCGGGCTCTCCCGGCCGGGCGACAACCGGCACGGCACGCACCTGCGGCCGCACCCACCCGAGACCGACGTAGGAGACGGCGGTGGGGTCAGACCCGACGGCCGCAATGATGGCGCCGTTCTCTTCCATCCACTCGGTTGCCGCCGCGAACTCCTCGGGCCCCTTGGCGTTGCCGCGCCGCAGCGCCTTCTCCTTGAAAAAGGAGTGGGTTCCGGAGTAGGAGGGTCGGCTGATCAACCGGATCGGCCCACTTGCGCCGCCCACCTGCTTCCAGTTGCTCAGCTTGCCGGTGAAGATCCCCGAGAGCTGCGCCACCGACAGCTCCTTGACAGGGTTGGAGGGATGCACGATGACCGCCACGCCGTCGTAGCCGATGACCAGCTCGCGCAAGGTGATGCCGAGCTGGTGTGCGGTGTCCAGCTCCTTCTCGTTGATGGGGCGGGAGGATTCGCCGAGGTCGGCAGACCCGTCAAACAGCCCGACGAACGCCGTCGACGACCCCAGGGCCTCGATGGTGAAGCCCTGGTCCGGCCGGATCGTGGCGCGGAAGGCCTCGGCCAGCTCCGGCGTGAGCTTGCCGCCGATGGTGTCAGAGCCCTTGATGCGGATGGCGTTCGCGGCCGTGGCCGGCGCGCCGCCGGCGAGCACACCGAGCATGATCAGGGCCAGAAGAAGGTTCCTCGTCATGTGTTCCTCCTTGGGTTGTTGGCGCGCTACTGGAAGCTCACCGGCCAGTTGAGCCAGACCGGGACGGGACGCCCGCCCTTGAGGGCCGGAGTGAAGCGAGAGCGCCGCGCAGCATCGAGGGCGGCGTCTTCAAAGGCCGCCAGGTCGAGGCGCGAGCGGTAGATGGAGGCCTCGCGGACATGACCCTGCTCGTCCACGAGGATGCGGCAAACTATGGTCGGCCTGACCGCCAGGCCGGGATCGGGGCTCGGCGGCTGGGGTCCGGAGACCAGCCGGGGCTGGACGTCGGCGGGACCGCCAAGGGAGGATGCCTCGACGGGCACCGCAGCCGGCACGGTCTCCTGGGCCGGGGCCTTTCCAGGTGCTTTCTCCTTGAGTGCCAGTGCTCCGACTGCCGCGCCCCCCGCCAGCAGCAGGGCTCCCGCCACGACGGCCCAGGTGGGCAGGTGTTGGCGGGAAGGGGCGGCCTGCGGGGCCCCGACCGGCGGGACGATCCGCGGGAACGAGCGAACGTTTCTTGCGTCCTCATCCTCGACGGCGTGGGTCTGCGCGAAGACCGGTTTCGGCAACCGTCCCTCGTCTCGAAGCTGCATCGCCTCCATGAGGAGCCCCTGCCAGTTGCCCTGGACCGTGCGGAAGACCGTGCTCAGTCCCGACTCGACGTGGAAGAACGCGTTGTCGGTGGCCATCAGCACGAAGAATGCCTCCCGGCCGGAGAGGTTCCCGTAGCTGGCGTGGATCACGGTCCCGTCCTCGAGATACAGGACTCCCTTGCCCTCGGGGGTGGCGACGAGAATCCGGCACGTGTTGCGCCCCAGAGCGTTGGCCTGGATCAGATCCGGAAGCGAAAGCTCCTGTGAATGTCCGGAAAGTGCCATGACAGTCCCTCCCTCCCACCGCTTCGTCCGTTCGCCGCCCTGCCACATCTACTTGCCTGTCCGCCTCGGGGCGGCGGCGAGCCTCCTGGCTGTCGTGCCAGGTCCCACACCTTGATTGTGGAGCGTGCTCGTGAAGAGGGCTCGAAGGCATTACGAACCCGGCGCGACCTACCATCGTGGGTGCCGCGTCAGGAAGTCGATGATGTGAGCAGTCGCGGACGGCGTGTCGGGAGGGTTCGTGGCGCCCGGGCTGATGGCACGACCGCCGGGCCAGGAGCGACCGGCATCCGGGACGCTCAGAAGGACCACGTCGATCCCGTCACGGCAGCCCGGGAAGGAGAGGATGCTCGCGGATCCGTTCGGTGTCCACTGTCTGTCAGGAAGCGGGCCGCAGCCGTTGCTGGCCGCCCACCACCTCGCCGTGGTTGCATCTGCACCAGTGGGTTCGGCCGAACCCCCCTCGCTCGTGACGAGGAGAAGTGCCACACGACTGGTGGCTTCCCCCACCGCTGGCCAGTGTGCGGAGAGCGTCGGAGGGTTGGGACTGACTGCCGCAACCACGGCGAGCTGCTCGGCAAGCTCAGGTGCCGCCTGGAGCGCCAGGGTGCCACCGGAGGAGTACCCGACGAGCGCGATACGCTTCTCGTCGACCGTGAGCTCCGCGAGCAGGGCACTCGCGAGCTCACGTAGGAACGCGGCGTCATCATTGCTGGCGCAGCACCCACCGGTGTTCCAGCCGCGCGGCTCCCCGGTGCCCCATGGGGTGACGAGGATGAGGTCCTGACGGTCGGCCTCGGCGGCGAATCGGCTCATGCTCTCGACCTGACGTGGATCACCGCCCTCGCCATGGAGGAGGATGACCACCGGGAGCGCACTGGAACCGTTGTAGGAGGGGGGCAGGTGAATGCGGGCGCTCCGCTCCGTACCGGCAACAAGGAACGTCTCGGAATACGTGCCGGGCCGTTGCCTGACGTGCGTGAGCCGGGCGGTCACCAAGTCGCCGGGTTGGGCACTGGCCTCGACAACGGCTTCCCCGGCGAGGCATGCCAGCCCGCCAAGGATGCAGGACAGGACGAGGCTGTACCACCGAGACACGCGGCCCTGGTGAGTCTTGAGGTAACTGGTTTCGTGCGGAGAGATCAAGGTGGCCTCCGGGGTGACGCCGTGCGCCAGAATGGCTGCAGGCGGTGAATCCTCCGTGAAGCAGATCGCGGCGCGGAACCCGACTGGCCCCGACGTCAGCCGCGAGCGACCGTCACGCCTCGTTCACGGCAGCTTCGCATCACAGGAGGACAAGAGAGGGGTATGTTCGGTCGATCGTTTGGCCCGATCCCGGTGAGCCCGCTCAGTCTTCCCGAGCGGGTCCGAGGGGTCCTGCTCGCCCTCGATCGGCCGGACCCGGGCCCGTACCCGGCGAAGCTGGATACGCCAGTTGGAGCGATCGCACGGCGCCTTGCCGGGATGACCCGGGAGGAGGTCGGCGACGTTGTGCGGGAGATCGAGCTCCTGGGCTGGCTCGACATTCCCTACCTCCGGGGGCCGGTCACGCCCCGAGAGACCGGATGTCCTGCAGCCTGGCTGACCGCAGATGGACTGGCCATCCTGCAGGAGCTGCAGAAGGGGGCGGAATGAACACCGTGCGGGCTCTCGGTGGCTTGTGGTTCTTCATGCCGAGCAGGTATTTCAGCCGGATCGGTCCTGGAGTCTGGCGCAAGGCGGTGGCTCCAGACATCCTGAACCGTCTGCTCGTCTCGATGTCCCTACGGCGGCGGGCGAAGGTGGTCCAGCCGCTCACAGTCGTGCTCTGGAGCTCCAGCGTCGAGGGAATCGCCTCCGGAAGCCACGACGAGAGCTCCCGTACCTGAGCCCTCACGCGAAGGAGAGCAGCGGGTACCAGAGGCGTGGCGGAGCGCCCTCGGGCAGGAGAGCCCTCGCAGGAGTAGTCTCCAGCACAGGCTGTTGCTTCGTCGAGGCATCGCGTCCTCTGGGCCTGTCTCCTCATCGCGGTCCTCGGGTGACAACCCCGCGACCGCACCCAGGCAACCCCGCCTATCTCAACGACCTTCACGGGACGTGGCCGGGCGGCAAGCCCCGACCTTCAGGTGCGCCAGGAGCCCGTCGGAGAAATGGGAAGATCCGCGCGCAGGGGATGCCGAGGTGGCCTTCAAGCCATCCTCACCGCCACCGCATCCCGCACTCGCATGTCATGTGTAGCCTCCCTCAGGACACGACACAGTCGCAGGTGCCGGCCCTGCGAAGGCGGCGGAAACGCCATGACCTGGGCTTCGGACCCAGCAAGGAGGAGCCATGTTGAAGATGCTGCGGATCACGGCCGCGATCACGTTGGTCGCGGTGATGGCAGTGGCTGCGCCCGCGGGCGCCACCACTCCATCGTTCAAGAACATCATCGTCCTCGTGCCTGACGGCTGCGGCAGCCCGCAGACCACGATTGCCAGGTGGTTCAAGGGCGCCCCGCTGGCGCTCGATCAGATGAACCTGGCGGGTGTGCGCACCTATGGCGCAGAGTCCATCATCACCGACTCGGCGCCTGCGGCCACCGCATTCGCCTGCGGCTACAAGACCTCGGACAAGTTCATCGGTATGCTCCCGGACGCCGTCACCATCCCCGGCATCCCGGCCAGCACCACGGAAACCAAGGCGCGCCCCGTTGCGTCGGTGCTCGAGGGCGCGAAGCTCCATGGCAAGGCAACGGGGATCATTGCGACGTCCCAGATCCAGCACGCCACCCCGGCTGGCTTCTCCGCCCACACGCCCAATCGCTCGGACTACAACGACATTGCCGAGCAGCAGGTGTATCAGGGAATCGACGTCGTGCTGGGTGGCGGCAAGCAGCACTTGCTGCCGGTGTCCGCCGGCGGCACGCGGACCGACAACGAGAACCTCGTCGAGGTGCTGAAGGCGCGAGGCTACGCCTTCGTGGGGACCCGCGACGAGATGCTCGCCTCCACCGCCACGCGCCTGTGGGGTGCCTTTGCGGCGGACGACATGGCGTACGACTGGGATCGCCCGGTGGTGGCGCCGACCGAGCCGTCCCTCGCTGAGATGACGAGCAAGGCGATCGACGTGCTGTCCGGCAACCCGCTGGGGTTCTTCCTCTTCATCGAAGGGTCCAAGGTGGACTGGACGAACCATGCCAACGACCCGGCCGGGATGCTGAGCGACATGCTGGCCTTCGACGACGCGGTCAAGGTCGCGCTCGACTTCGCTCGCGACGACGGTGACACGCTCGTCCTCGCGTTCGCCGACCACAACACAGGTGGCCTGTCGCTCGGCTCCTCCGCCACCAGCTCGACTTACTCCAAGCTCCCCCTCACCGCCCTCATCGAGCCGCTCAAGGCGGCGACCATCACCGGCGAGGGCGTGGCCAAGGTGCTGGCGGGCGATCGCTCGGAGCCCAGGGTCAGGGAAGCGCTCGTGCGCTACGGCATCTCCACTCCCACGGCGGAGGAGCTGGCCGCGGTCATCGCTGCCAAGGATGCGGACATGAACTACGTGGTCGGGCCCATGCTCTCCAGGCGGTCGACCATCGCCTGGACGACCACCGGGCACACCGGGGAGGACCTCTTCCTGTACCACTACGGCCTCGATGAGCCGATGGGGATGCTGGAGAACACCGACATCGCCCATCTCTGCGCGGCGGCGTTGGGGTTCGAGCTGGACGAGGTCAGCCGGGTGCTCTTCCAGCGCGCCGACGAGGCGTTCCTGGAGGCTGGCGCCACCATGACAGTCAGCTCGACCGATCCGGCCAACAAGGTGCTGGTGGTGCAGCGCGGCTGGACGAAGCTCGAGATTCCCGTCAGC
>JALOLB010000076.1 GCA_025456225.1 Thermoanaerobaculaceae bacterium | reverse complement strand
GTGCAGATGAGGGGTCAAGTGGCCCAGGCGGGCGTCCGCCGCGGTATGGAGCCAGTCTGAGACACCTCCCGATTTCTTCACACGCTCTCAGGCCTCAGGGAAGACAGGCCTCAGGCCTCAGACCTCAGGCCTCAGGTACTGCAAGGAAGTAGTGGGTGGGTGGGGGAGCTGAGGCCTGAGGCCGGGTGGCAGGGAGGGTGGAAGAGCTGAGGCCTGTCGCTCCTGAGGCCTGAGGCCGGGTGGCGGGGAGGGTGGAAGAGCTGAGGTCTGTCGTTCCTGAGGCCTGAGGCCGGGTGGTGGGTAGGGTGGAAGAGCTGAGGTCTGTCGTTCCTGAGGCCTGAGGCCGGGTGGCAGGGAGGGTGGAGGAGCTGAGGTCTGTCGTTCCTGAGGTCTGAGGCCGGGTGGCAGGGAGGGTGGAGGAGCTGAGGCCTGTCGTTCCTGAGGCCTGAGGCCGGGTGGCGGGGAGGGTGGAAGAGCTGAGGCCTGTCGTTCCTGAGGTCTGAGGCCGGGTGGCAGGGAGGGTGGAAGAGCTGAGGCCTGTCGTTCCTGAGGCCTGAGGCCTGAGGTCTGAGGCCGTCCTTGCTGGCTCCTTGCCATATCCGCGGAAGTGTGAGAAGGTGTGTCAGCCGCTTCGACGATCCGAAGGTGGTCAGTCGAGCGGCATTGATGTTTCCCCAGGGCCCACCAAGGGCCCGGACGGTAGAACCCCCGGCACGTTTCCCGTTCGCCCAACTCAGCCGGAACCAACACGGTGCGCCGTACGCACGGCGTGTGCGCACCGAGAAGATCAGAGTGTATCGATGCGTTTCACCCAGTTCCCCCTCGACCCAGCACTGGTTCGAGGGACCAACGATCTCGGCTTTGCCGAGGCAACCCCCGTCCAGGAGGCGACGCTGCCCCTGGCGCTCGCCGGACGCGACGTCCTGGCGGCGGCCATGACCGGCAGCGGCAAGACGGCGGCGTTCGCGCTGCCGATCCTCCAGCGCCTCATGGGGCTCCCACCAGGCGTCACCAGGGCGCTCGTCCTCACCCCGACCCGCGAGCTGGCGGCCCAGGTCCACCAGCACCTCACGTTGCTGGGTCGCCACACCTCCGTGAAGGCCGCGACCATCTTCGGCGGCGTCGGCCCCGCTCCCCAGGTGCGCGCCCTGCGCTCCGGCGTGTCCGTGGTGGTTGCCACCCCCGGGCGCCTCCTCGACCACATCGGCACCGGCGTGGCCAGGCTCGACAAGGTCGAGATCCTGGTCCTCGACGAGGCCGACCGCATGCTCGACATGGGGTTCCTCCCCGACGTGCGCCGCATTCTCTCCCGGGTGCCGAAGCTGCGGCAGACGCTGTTCTTCTCGGCCACGCTCCCGGCCCCGATCGTCGAGCTGAGCCGCGAGATGCTTGTCAACCCCGTGCGCGTCGGCATCGAGCGCAAGGCGGCGCCAGCCACCGGCGTGACCCACGCCGTGCTGCCCGTGCCGGAGCGCCTCAAGCGGACCCTGCTGCTCGAGGTCCTGCAGCGCGACAAGGTCGGGATGGCGCTCGTCTTCACCCGCACCAAGCACCGCGCCAACCGCCTGGCCCAGTTCCTGGACGAGGCGGGGATCGCCTGCGACCGCATCCACGGCAACCGCAGCCAGTCCCAGCGCGAGAACGCCCTCGCCGACTTCAAGAGCGGGCGCCTGCGGGTGCTCGTCGCCACGGACATCGCGTCCCGCGGCATCGACGTCAAGGACCTGCCGCACGTCATCAACTTCGACGTGCCGGTGCAGCCGGACGACTACATCCACCGGGTCGGCCGCACGGCGCGCGCCGAGCGAACCGGCCAGGCCCTCACCCTCGTCTCCCCGGACGAGGAGCAGGCGGTGTCGGCCATCGAGCGCGAGATGGGCACCAGGCTGACCCGTCGGCGGCTGGAAGGGTTCGACTACAACCGCTCCGACGTGGTGGTCGCGACCCGCTCCGAGCCCAGGCCGACCGAGCGGCCCCGCATCCGCCCCCAGTCCCAGCCGTCGCGGCCGCGCCAGGCGGCGCGTCCCGCGGGCGGGCCGTCGCGGCAGGAGCCCGGTCGGCACGAGCCGTCGGCCCGTCCTGCGGGCGCCGTGCACCGCGCCCCGCGCCGCTTCGGGCGCCGCCGGCCGGCTGCGGCCTGAGATCGGTTGCGCTTCGAGATCGAGTCGAGAGAAGAAGCAAGAGGAGTAGCGAGATGAAGCTCTACATCGGAAACCTGCCCTTTGATGCCCGGGACGAGCAGCTCCAGGAGCTGTTCGGGACCTTCGGCACACCCTCCACGACCAAGGTGATCGTGGATCCCCAGCGGGGCCGTTCCCGCGGCTTCGGGTTCGTCGAGTTCGACGACCCGGCCCAGGGTCGCGCCGCCATCGCCGGCCTGCACGGCACCGAGTTCGGCGGCCGCACCCTGGTCGTCAACGAGGCCCGCCCCCAGGGCGGCGGGATGAACGACCGCCGCGGGCCCCGAGGCTCCTTCGGCGGAGGTCGTGGCGACGGGGACCGCTCCGAGCGTCGCCCCAGCGGCGGCCGCCGCTTCTGACCTGCACCGCCGAGGGACTCGCGTCCCTTGACGGTTCAGCTCTTCTGAGCCGGTCCGACGGCCGGCTCACACCTCGCTCCCTCGGCGGTCGCCGACTGCCGCGGGGCGAGGTGAGTCGTGTGTGGCGACTGCAGTCGGGGCGGCGTCCAGCCTACGCCGCGGCGAGCCGGAAGACCTCGACCAGCATCGCCACGGCCTTCTCCATGTCCGTCACGGCGATGCACTCGTCCGTGGAGTGCTCGTTCTGGGCGCCGATCCCCACCACCGCCATCTCGATCCCCCGGTTGTTGTAGATCGAGGCGTCGGTGAACCCGGTGATGAACACGGCCCTGGCCTCGATACCGACCGTGGCGAGCGCCTGCGTGGCGATGCGCACGGCCCAGGCCTCCTCGGGAATGCGCACGGCGTGGCGTGGTCGGCGGAGCGGCACTCGGCGAGGAACGAGCACGACGCCGGGATGCCGTTGCGGATGATGCCGCCGGTGATGACGCCGACGTTGGCCGTCGTCCCGTGGTCCAGTCGCCCCAGTCGGAGAGCCGCGATCGCCTTCGCTGCCGCCTGGATCGCGCTGATGCCCTTCTCGGGCTCCATCCCGGCGTGGGCGGCGCGGCCCCGGATCGCCACGTCGATCGCGAAGTAGGACGGCCCGCCGATGACGATCGTGTCGAGGGTGTCGTTGTCCATGAGGAAGCCGCGGCGCGCGGTGATCCGCGACATGTCCATGGCCTTGACGCCATAGAGCCCGACCTCCTCCTGGCGGCTCACCGCCAGCTCCACCGGCGGATGCACCGGCGCCACGCGCAGGGCCTCCAGGACCTCGGCGATGCCGGCCTTGTCGTCGGCGCCGAGGATCGTGTCGCCCTGGGACCGGATCACGCCGTCCGCGAGGACCGGCTCGATGCCGACTCCCGGCTTCACCGTGTCGCCGTGGCAGGAGAGGAGGATCGGCTCGGCGCCCGAGCACCCCCTGGCCGGAAAGCTCGCGAGGAGGTTGCCGTAGCTGTCGAGGGTGGCCTCGGCGCCCATGCGGCGCAGCTCGCCGAGCAGGTACTCGAGGAAGCGGGCCTCGTTCCCGGACTCCGAGTCGATCCGCACCATCTCCATGAACTGCCGCACCATCCGCTCGGACACCAGACACCTCCCGCCCGTGTTGGGCGCGCCCAGGGTATGAGGTCCGAAAGGGCAGAGCAACCCCTGAGAGGGTGGAGGCAAGCGCGCGAGGGCGCCCCCGGCGCCAATCGGCACCGTTCGCAACGTAGACGTGGACGTGGACCTCGACGTGGACGCAATAGTGGACGTGGACGTGGTCGTGGACGTGGTCGTGGAGGTGGACGAAGACCTCGTTCAACAGGGATCACGCCGCGGATCATCTCCACGGTAGCCCGGGAGAAACTCTTTGGGCGGGACGGCAGCAGACAAGAATCAAGTTGGGTCCACGACCACGTCCACGACCACGAGGCTCGGAGGCGGGCCCAGGTCAGCGAACGCGCAACACGATCGTGCCGGTGCCGTCCGCGAGCCGCACGAAATCGCGCCCGATCTCGTCCACGACCAGACCATCCACGACGCTGCCCGGGACGACCTGCCGGCCGTTGATGCTGGCGAACGGGGCGCTGGGCTTGTAGACCAGGAAGTCCAGGTGGAGCTTGACGCGGCCCAGGTCGGCGTCGAGCACGAAGACCCGTTCGCGCGCCTCGGCCCCGGCGAGAGCCGGTGCCGACTCCGGGCGGGACGTCGGCCCGGGTTGGGCGTTCGAGCCTGCAGCTCCGGGTGCCGGCACGGGTGTCTCCAGAGGTGGCGGGGCCTGGGTGAGCCCGGCTCCGGCCGTGGTGAGCTCGCGAGGAGGTGTGGCTGTCCCGATCCGTGTGCCAGGGCCGAGCGTGGGCGTGGTGGTGCCTGCCAACGGCTGCGAGGTGGCCGGGAGGGTGGGTGACGCCGTGGTTGCAGGCGGCGTCGCGACGGGACCGGCACCCCCTGCCCCCCGCTCCTGCATCCACCACACGAGCCCCGCCCCGGCGAGCGCCGCCCCGAGCGCCAGGGCCGCGACGGCCAGGAGCCTCGGGGCGTCGAGCGGCGACCGGGGCGGGCGCGCGGCCCGGATCGAAACCGGCTTGCCGCGCCGCGCCGCTTCCCTGGCTGCCGCCTCCTGGCGCGCCTTGCGCAGCGCCTCGGTCACGAGGCTCACGAGGGCCGCCCTTCCAGGTCGCGCAGGGCGCGGCGCACCTGCCGCCACCCCAGATCGTCGCGACCCTCCACGTACCCGCACAGCAGGACCTTGTCGCAAATGGCGTTGATCAGGCGCGGCACGCCGCGGGAGTGACGGTGGATCGAGCGCAGGGCGGCGGCGGTAAACGTCGGCCGCCCGTTCGCCCCGGCGACGGTGAGGCGGTGGGCGATGTAGGCCTCGGTCTCGGCCCGGTCGAGGGGTCCCAGGTGGTAGCGCACGGTGATGCGCTGGCGGAGCTGGCGCAGCTCGGGGCGGTCGAGCTTGGCGCGCAGCTCCGGCTGCCCGACGAGCACGATCTGCAGGAGCTTGCGGTCGTCGGTCTCGAGGTTGGAGAGCAGCCGCACCTCCTCGAGCAGGTCGTTCGAGAGGTCCTGGGCCTCGTCGATGAACAGGACGACGTCCTCGGAGGCGGCGGCGCGCTGCAGCAGGAAGTCGTTGAGGCGCTGCGTGAGCCGGACCCGGTCGTTGCCGCGGTCGGACAGCCCCAGCTCCCGCAAGATCGAGCGCAGGAGCTGGATGCCGCTCATCACCGGGTTGAGGATGAGGGCCGTGGCGTACCCCTCGCGCAGGGTGTCGAGGACGGCCCGGCAGAGGGTGCTCTTGCCCGCGCCGACCTCGCCGGTGATCTGGACGAACCCCTTGCGCTCGGTGATGCCGAACAGCATGTGGTCCATCGCCTCCCGGTGCCGGCGCGACAGGAACAGGTACCGGGGATCCGGGGTGATCGAGAACGGCTGGGCCGTCAGGCCGTAGAACTCCTCGTAGATCATGACCTTGCCGCCGCCGCGCGAGGGCGCGGTCGGCACGGCATTGTACTCGCGGCCAGGTCGATCCGTCCGAGAACCCGGACGCGGTTTCCTGCGTTGATACGGACATGAGACGGAGGACATCCATGCGCTCCAGACTTGCTCTGATTGCTGCCGTTGTGATGCTGCTGGCCGGAACGGCCCTGGCGGAGACGACCCGTACCCTGCGCGCCGAGCTGCCGGCCGGCGCCGCCGAGGCGTTCGTGGTGGAGAACCTGGCGGGCCGCATGACCGTGACGGCCGGGGACGACGACCGGGTCGTGGCCGTCGCCACGGTCCACGCCGAGGACAACGAGCTCGCGGCTGCCATGCGCTTCGAGCAGGTGCGCGGGGAGAACGGCATCCGCACGTTGCGGGTCATCTACCCCCTCGGCGACCACCGCACCTTCCGCTACCCCTCCTCCGGGAGCTCCGAGGTCAAGTACGACGGGCGGCGGGTGCGCGTGAGCTCCTACCGCGGGGTGCTCCTGTACGCCGACGTGGAGGTCAAGGCCCCGCGCCGCGTGGTGGAGGCGACGTTCCGCAACTTCGTGGGGAACCTCAGCGCCGAGCGCATCGAGGGCAGGATCCTGCTCGATGCGGCGAGCGGGGACCTCGAGGCCCGCGAGCTGGCCGGCAAGGTGAAGCTCGACACGGGCTCAGGCACCGCCCGCGCCGACAGGGGCAAGGGCTCGCTGGTGTGCGACACCGGTTCGGGCGACGTGGTCGTGACCGGCTTCGACGGTGACGACGTGCTGTGCGACACCGGGTCCGGCGAGGTGGAGGTCCGCGGCGTCCGCGCCTCCCGGGTCATGGCGGACACCGGGTCCGGCGGCGTGCAGGTGACCGACGCCGACATCGAGGAGTTCGGGGGCGACACCGGCTCCGGCGACATCCGCCTCGCGGTCACCGGCGGGCGCCTGCGACGGGTCAGGGTCGACGTGGGCAGCGGCGACGTGACGTTGCGCCTGCCCTCCGACACCGGCTTCGAGCTCTATGCCGACCAGGGCAGCGGCGACCTCGACTGCACGTTCTCCGATGCCCAGGCGATCGTCCGGCACCGCGAGGTCGTGGGCTACCGCCGGGGCGACCACCGGGTCCAGATCACCGCGGACACCGGCAGCGGCTCGGTCAGCGTCAGCCCGCAGTAGGCGACGGCAGAGCCCGAGCTTCTCCGGCCTGTGTCACCGCAAAGGTGGTCCTCGACGTGGGCGTGGTCCTCACCGTGGACGTGGACGTGGACGAAGCCACGGAGAGTCCAGCAGGACGACTTCCCCAGAAATCAGGCACGGTCACATGCAAGTGGACTCCTGGCTGTGTGCCTGGGGTCCACATCCACGTCTACCACTACGTCTACGACCACGTCCACGTCCACGTTTGAGGCCCTACGGTCGCCCGGGCGCGAGCTCGACGAGGCGGTCGAGGAGCTCGGAGGAGGAGTTGTTCATCTCCACCTGGAACCCCTCGACCTTCTGGATGAGGTAGTTGTGCAACCAGACGGCGGGCAGCGCGACCATCAGCCCGAGCGCCGTCGTGACGAGCGCCTCGGCGATCCCCGCCGCCACGGTCGAAAACCCACCGGTACCGCTCTTGGCGATGGCCGCGAAGGCGTTGATGATGCCGATCACGGTGCCGAACAGGCCGACGAACGGCGCGGTGGCGCCGATCGTGCCGAGGCCGCCGATGCCCTTGCGGAAGTCCGCGACGACGAGCAGCGAGGCGCGCTCCGCGGCCCGGCGGGCCGACTCCAGCACCTCCTCGGTGGCGAGCCGCCCCAGGCGCAGCTTCTTCAGGTACTCGGCCAGCGCCGCGGCGACGATGCGGGCGAGGTGCGAGCGCGTGTAGGCCCGTGCGCCGACCACCACCTCCTGGAGGCGCTCGTCTTCCAGCAGGGACGTCGCCTGCGCGGCGAACCTGAGGGACTGCCGCCTGGCTCGGCGATAGGCCAGCAGGCGCTCCGCCCCGATGGCAATCGAGTAGACCGACATGGCGAGCAGGACCAGCACCACGGCCCTGGCCACCCCGCCCATCTGGACTCCCAGCTCCGCAAGGTTCACTGACATGGTCTCCTCCCTCTGCCGGGGACGGTCCATACCGTGCGATGCGCCCGGCTCTTCCTGGCACTTTGGACACCCGAGAGCATGCCGGCGGAACTGGGTCTCATCGTGGTTCGGGCGGCCAGAGTGCCCGAAGTGGGTCGGTGCGGTAGCATGGGCTGTGCCGGATCACCCGGAACGGATCGGCAAGTACGAGATCCTCGAGGAGCTGGGCCGAGGGGGGATGGGCACCGTCTACAAGGCCCGCGACCCGGTGCTGGACCGCGTCCTCGCCCTCAAGACCATGTCCCCGTCCATCCTCCAGGAGCCGGGGATGCGGGACCGGTTCCTGCGCGAGGCCCGCTCGGCGGCCCGGCTCCAGCACCCCAACATCGTCATCATCTACGAGTTCGGCGAGGTGGACGGCGCCCCGTTCATCGCCATGGAGTTCCTCGAGGGGGACGACCTCGCGGACGCCGCCGAGTGGGGACGCCTCCCGGATCTCGCCAGCCGGCTGAACGTTGTCATCCAGCTCTGCGACGGGTTGGCGTATGCCCACCGGCACGGCGTCATCCACCGGGACGTGAAGCCGGCCAACGTCTCGGTGCTCGCCGACGAGACGATCAAGATCGTCGACTTCGGCATCGCCTGGTTGGAAGGGGGGACCCTCGCGACCCGCACCGGCATCCTACTGGGTACGCCGAGCTACATGGCGCCGGAGCAGTTCGCCGGCGAGAGCGTCGACCACCGGGTCGACCAGTGGGCAGCCGGCGTCATCCTCTACGAGCTGCTGGCCGGGCGGCGCCCGTTCGAGGCGAGCACGGTGCCGTCCCTGATCTACCGGGTGCTGCACGCCGCGCTACCGCCCCTCGACCCGGTGCTCCGGCTCCCGCCGCGCCTGGTGGAGGTTGTGGGCAAGGCCCTGGCCAAGGACCGGGAGGGTCGGTTCCCGGACATGGCGGCCATGGCGCGGGCGCTCCGGGAGGTTCGGGACGGCCTGTCGGGCACGATCCGCATGCCGCGCCCGTCTGCGGAGGAGAGACGAGGCGCCGACGCCGGGCAGCCGGAGCCCGCCTCGATTGCCTCGCCTCCCGGCCCGGGAGTCGCCGTCCCGCCGCCGTCACCTCCACCGACGCCAACCCGGCCGACGCCGCGCCTGCCGACCACCGGCCGCACGTCGTTCGTGGAGGACGGGATCTTCGGCGAGGACCGGCGGCTGCAGACCGTCATGCTCTCGCCCGACGACTCGATGCTGGTGGCCGGCGGGACGGACGGCGCCATCCACCTGTGGGACCTCGAGACCCGCAGCCGGATCGGTATCCTCCGCAACCGCCAGCACCTGCGCACCGGGCACGGGGCGATGACCACGTGTCTGGCGTTCTCCGATGACGGGGCGCTGCTGGTCTCCGGGCACCTGGACGGTGCCGTGTACCTGTGGGAGGTGGCGTCGGGGCTCGAGCTGGACGTGCGGGTCGGACACGACGGTGCCGTGGGCGGGGTGGGGATCCCGCCGGGCGACGCGACCCTCGTCACCGGCGGAGCGGACGCGACCCTCAAGTTCTGGGAGCTGCCCGCCCTGCGCAAGGGCGACGCCCGGCGCGAGCTGCGGCGCCAGCCGGACGCCATCAACTGCCTGGTCCTCGCCGGGTCGGGGCGGGGCGTCGTGACCGGCCACACCAACCGCAGCCTGCGGGTCCACGAGACGACGGGGGAGCACCGGCTGCTCGCCACCATCCACGGGCACCGGGCGCCTGTCTCGGTGCTGGCCGTGCCGCCGGCCGGGGACCTGGTGGCGAGCGGCGCGAGGGACGGGGCCGTGCGCGTCCACCACATCGCGACCCGGGAGCCGCGCGGCCTTTACCAGGAGCACGTCCGCACCGTGGCGGGCCTCGCCTTTTTCCCCGACGGACGCCGGCTCGCCAGTGTGGCGATGGACAACACGGTCGTGGTCTGGGACCCCCTCGACCCGGAAGCGCCGGTGACCCTCACCGGCAAGGTGGACGAGAGCTTCGCGGCGGTGTGTGTGACCCGGAACGGCCGGAAGCTCATCGCCACCTGCGCCGACGGCCGTTTCCGCGTCTGGCTTGCGCCAAGCTAGGTGAACCGCTTGCAAGAATCGACCTCTCAAGGGCTTCCGCCCCGGTCCCCTCGCCCGCAGGTTGGAAGACCTCCCTGCTTGCCCCCTCGCCCCGTGAAACAGGGAGAGGGATGGGGTGAGGGGCCCTTTGTTCCTGAACAGCAATGACGTGCACCTCTCTACCCCGGCCCTCTCCCCCTGCGCGGGCGAGGGGAGGAACGGAGCGCCGAGGGTCTTGCAGGTGGCTTTGGATATAATATCGATGATGACTGGAGGCTCCGCGTGAGCAAGAAAGCCCCGGATGTGTTCGTGATCGCGTTCTGCTTGATTCTCCTGGCTGCCGCGGCGACCTGGCTGCTGCCCGGCGGGGCGTACGAGCGGCGGCAGGAGAAGGTGGGGGACTCGACCCGGGAGGTGGTCGTGCCGGGGACCTACCACGTCGAGCCGAGCAAGCCGCAGCTCGCCGCGATCTTCATGGCGCCGCTCCGGGGCTTCCTGCGCATGGGCGCGATCATCGCGCTGATCTTCGTCGTCGGTGGCGCCTTCAACATCCTCAACGACACCGGGGCGATCGCGGCGGGGATCTACCAGCTCGTCAAGCTCCTGGGAAAGCGCAGCTACCTCATCATCCCGATCGTCATGGTCGTGTTCTCGTTCTTCGGAGGGGCGTACGGCATGTGCGAGGAGGCGATGCCGTTCGCCCTCATCTTCGTGCCGATGGCCATCGCCCTCGGGTACGACTCCCTGGTGGGGATCTGCCTGTCGTTCGTGGCGGCCGGGGTGGGGTTCGCGGCCGGGTTCCTCAACCCTTTCACGGTACAGATCTCCCAGGGGATCGCCGGGGTGCCGCTGGGGTCGGGGATCGGCTACCGGCTCGTCGTGTGGGCCGTGGTGACGGCCGTGACGATCACCTGGGTGATGGTGTACGCCGCCCGCGTCAAGGCCGACCCGACCCGCAGCCCGATGTACGACCTCGACCGCCAGCGGCGCGAGGAGCTCGACAAGGAGGAGGCGGCGCAGACCGTGTTCACCTGGCGGCACGGGGTCTGCCTGCTCATCCTGGCCGGGGCGGTGGTGGGGCTGGTCGTGGGCTCGACGGTGCTCAAGTGGTACATGATCGAGTTCGGCGCGCTCTTCTTCGCCATGGGGATCTTCGCCGGGCTGGCCGCCGGGATCGGGCCGAGCCGGCTCGCCAAGTCGTTCGTCGCCGGGGCGAAGGACATCGCCAGCGCGGCGCTGATCGTGGCGTTCGCCGGGGGCATCGTGGTGATCCTGGAGGACGGCCACATCCTCGACACGATCCTCTACGGGATGGCCTCGGTGACCTCCCACTTCGGCGGCGTGCTGGCGGCCCAGGCGATGTGCGTGCTGCAGAACATCCTCAACTTCTTCATCCCCTCCGGGTCCACCAAGGCCGTGCTCACCATGCCGCTGCTGGCGCCCCTGGCCGACCTCTCGGGGATCACGCGCCAGACCCTGGTGCTCGCCTACCAGCTCGGCGCCGGGTTCACGAGCATGATCATCCCGACCTCGGGCGTGACCGTCGGCACCCTGGCCCTCGCGAAGATCCCCTACGAGCGGTGGGTCAAGTGGCACTGGCCGATGCAGCTCGTGTTCTTCCTCCTGTCGATGTTGGCGCTGGTGTGGCCGGCGCTGACCGCCTGGAGCTGATCCGAGCCCGCGCGACTCCAGGGTGGGCCGCGCACTCCGTGCGCGGCATCGGCGCCCGCGCGACGCCCACCTCTCGCTCGCAGCGGCTCGCTCGGAGTGCTGCGACCCGATTGTGGCGTCTCTCCTTGAGCCTTGAGCCTGGAGCCTTGATTGGTGGCCCGCGATGCGCCGCGCGGAGCGCGACGCCCACCTCTCGGTTGCACGGTGCCGCGGCTCTGGGGATCGCCATGCGTGGCGGCACCCAGGTGGATCGCGGCGCGGGTCCCTTGCCCTCTTGACTCCGGAGAGGAGCGGGGGTAGCGTGGCTGGCATGAGATTTTTTATCTAATATTGAGGAGGCAGCGGTGGCCAGCGAACCCCGACGTCCCAACCACAAGCAGCTCCTCCACTGGGTCGCGGACCGGCTTCGGGCCGACATCCTCGAAGGCCGCCTCAAGCCAGGGGAGTGGCTGCGGCAGGAACGGCTCGCCCAGGACCACGGCGTCAGCCAGATGCCGGTGCGGGAGGCCCTCAAGCTGCTGTCGTCGGAGGGGCTGGTCGAGCACGTGCCGTACCGCGGGGCGCGCGTCGTCGAGTTCACCACCGAGGATGTTGAGGACCTGTACGCCTGCCGGGCGTTCATCGAGGGGATGGCCGCCCGCTTCGCCGCCGAGGGCATCTCGGCCGAGGAGGTGGCCGAGCTGAGGTCGCTGCACCAGCAGATGGGCCGCTGCCGCACCCCCGAGGACCTGGCCGAGTATCGCGACCTCAACCGTCGCTTTCATGGCGTCATCTTCAGCGCCAGCCGCCGCTCGTACCTGGTGCGGACGCTCGCTCAGCTCTGGGCGGCGTTCCCCACCATGCTGTGGAGCAACATCCCGCGGGTCGCCAAGACCTCCGCGCCGGCGCGGGACGAGCCGGACATCGTCGAGCACGCGGCGATCGTCTCCGCACTGGCCGCCCACGATCCGGAGCAGGCCGAGAAGGCCGTCCGCTACCACATCGAGACGGCCGGCCGAACGCTCGTGGCCGCCATGAAGGCGCAGCAGTGATGCACCAGTCGACTCCCGTCGGGGTCCCAGGCCGGCCGAGACGGCCGGCCGGCATGGATGCCGGCGCGACACACAAGAGGAAACCAGTGGCCATATGGACGGTTCTGGCAGCGGGGCGCCACGACCGGGTCTTCGTCAGCCCCACACAAGGAGGAGGTATGAGTCGTAGGCTGTTCGTCGCGGTTGGGTTGGCCCTGATCCTGCTGTCCGGCCTGGCGGTCCCCCTGTCCGCCCAGAGCAACGTTTCGGGCAGTATCCAGGGAACGGTCAAGGACGCGGACGGGGGTGTGCTGCCGGGGGTGACGGTCACCGCCTTCTCCGACGCCCTGGTCAAGGGCAAGCAGGTGGCCATTACCGATGAGCGCGGCGTCTACCGCTTCCCGTCGCTGCCGCCCGGCGCGTACGTCATCGAGGCGGAGCTCGCCGGCTTTCAGACCGTCCGCCAGGAGAACCTGCGGGCCAGGCTCGGGCAGGCGATCGCCGTCGACATGACAATGCCACTCACCGCTGTGGCCGAGCAGGTCACCGTGACGGGTGACGCGCCTTTGGTCAGTGTCGTGTCGAATGACATCTCGACCAGCATCGACAAGGACTTCCTCGACCGACAGCCGGTGTCGAGAAGCTACTACGCGCTCGTCAACTCCGTTCCCGGCGCCAACGGGCTGACGCTCTACGGGAGCACCCAGCAGCGCCAGAACGCCTTCACCCTGGACGGGGTCAACGTGGCGGACCCGGCCTCCGGCGAGTACTGGCTGCTGCCGAGCATCCAGTGGATGGAGGAGATCCAGATCGGCGGCATGGGCGCCAACGCCGAGTACGGCAACTACACCGGCGGCATCGTCAATGCGGTCACCAAGTCCGGCGGCAACGAGTTCCACGGCGGGATCGAGGCCTACTACGAGCCGGACAGCTGGGTGGCCACGAACGACCCGTCGGGAGAGCAGCAGGAGTACTCCCTCGAGGACTACAGCCTGAGCCTCGGCGGTGCGATGCTCAAGGACAAGCTCTGGTTCTTCGTGTCCGGTGAGTACTACCGCCAGAAGACGACGCCGGTCGGGGCGGAGGCCGCCTCGGACCGCACGGTCCCGCGCTACCTCGGCAAGCTGACCTACCAGCTCTCGGAGGCGAACCGTTTCATGGTCATGGCCGAGCACGACGCGGTGCTCAACGAAAACCGGTGGATCGACGAGTACACGAAGCCGAGCGGAGCGGCCAAGCAGGACGGCCCCAACCAGACCTTCGCCGGGAGCTGGGAGGGACTGCTCAACGCGTCCAACTTCGTGAGCGTCAAGCTGACCGGCTTCGACGGGCGCGACGACTACCTCCCGTACAGCGGGTGGGACACCCCCGGACGCTACGACGACTACTCCGGGTACTACTGGGGCAACGTCGAGGCGGGCCGGCTCCAGCACCGCCAGCGTCTCACCTTCGATGCGGCGTGGAGCCTCTTCGCCGACGGTCTCTTCGGTGGGAGCGACTCCCATGCCTTCAAGTTCGGCGCGAACTACGAGAACTCGGCCATCGGTGACGACTGGAAGCGACCGGGCGGGTTCACCTACTACGACGACTCCTACTACTGCGACTCCGAGGAGGCGTACTTCGCTGACCCGACGTGCGCCAGGTGGAAGATCAGGTACGGTACGTGGACAAGCTCGGACGAGTACTACACCCGCGCGGTGAACCAGGGCGTGACGTTCTACGCTCAGGACTCGGCCCGGCTCGGCCCGGTCACCATCAACGCCGGCCTCCGCTACAGCCAGTTCGAAGGCGGTTTCGAGCACGGCAAGACCGACGTCTACAAGACGGACTTCCTCGACCCGCGCCTCGGCCTCGCCTGGGACGTCTTCGGCAACTCCAAGACCGCCGTCAAGGCGCACTGGGGCCGGTACCACATGGCGATGTTCACCTACCTGTACGACCGCGAGACCTCCGGGGCCTCGGCCAGGCCGGCCTACGAGTGCTACTGGAACGAGGACACCAACGCCTACGACGACTGCGATGAGCCGGTGACGCAGGCGGCCGATCTCGACCGCGACCACGGCCACCAGTACGTCGACGAGACCCTCCTCTCCTTCGAGCAGGAGCTCGGCAAGGACATGTCGATTGGTGTCGACCTCATCGACCGCCGGACCCGCGAGATCATGGCGATGATCAACGTCAACGATGACTACACGCTGTGGACGATCGACGGCAACCCGTTCGGCGGTGGCAGCTTGCCGGTGTGGAACCTCGAGTCGCAGCCCGAGTTCGTGCTCACCACCGACAACGGCGCCTATCGCGACTACCAGTCGGTGGTGCTGCGCTTCGACAAGCGCTACTCGCACGGGTGGATGCTGAGGGCGTCGCTGGTGTGGGCCGACCTCGAGGGCAACATCTACTCGAACAGCGGGTACGACGTCGACTACCCCGACAAGAATGGGTTCACGAACCTCTCTGGCCGCATGGAGGGGTACAACGAGTGGGAGTTCAAGCTCAACGGCTCGGTCGACCTGCCCCTCAACCTCCAGTTGGCCGCGTTCTACACCTACCGGTCCGGCGAGTACTGGACGCCCTACGTGCGGATCTACGGCCTCGACTACAACAACACGACGGGCAACTACATCTACCTGACGGAGCGCGGCTCCCAGCAGTTGCCCGACCGGCACCTCGTCGACCTGCGGCTGGGCTGGAGCACCAAGCTGTCGAGCGGGATCAAGCTTGGTGTGTCGCTCGAAGGGTTCAACGTGCTCAACAGCGACACCGAGCTCGACGTCGGCGGCCGCTGGGGGTACTACGACTTCGACGACGAGGAGGAGTTCATCGGACCTCGCTCGTCGTATGGCAAGCCGACCTCGATCGAGAACCCGCGCGAGATCCGTCTCGGCGTGCGGTTCGAGTTCTGACCTTCGTGATGGAGTGATGGGAGGGGCGGCCGTCGGGCCGCCCCTCGCTTCTCCGGAGAGCCCGGGCCAGCTTTCGGGCGGGCAATGGGAGAGCGAGATGCGCAGGCTGGTTGGGTTGGTCGTTGCTGCGGTATGGGCTGTGCCGAGCCTGGTCCTCGGTGCCACGCCGAAGGGCCACCTGGTGCTCATCGGCGGCGGTGAGAAGCCTCCCGAGGTGATGCGGAAGTTCGTCGAGCTGGCGGGCGGACCGGCCGCGCCGATCGTCGCCATCCCGACCGCCTCCTCCGAGCCCGACACCGGCGCCTACTACGTCAAGCTCTTCAGGGAGGAGTACGGCTGCACCAACGTCGTCTCCCTCGACATCAGGAGCAAGGCCGACGCCATGCGGCCCGACTACGCCGAGGCCGCTTCGGGGGCGGGCGGAATCTTCTTCGGTGGTGGGGACCAGGTGCGGATCCTCACGGCCTTCGCCGGGACTCCGGTGCTGGCGGCCATCACCTCGGCGTTCGAGCGTGGGGCGGTGGTCGGCGGTACCTCGGCGGGCACGGCGTGCCAGAGCTCGCCGATGATCACCGGCGAAGGGGACTTCTCGGTCATCCGCTCCCGGAGCGTCGAGCTGTGGGACGGGCTCGGCTTCTTCTCGAACGTCGTCGTCGACCAGCACTTCGTCGCCCGGCAGCGGTCGAATCGCCTCATCTCGGTGATCCTCGAGCACCCCGAGCTGCTGGGGGTCGGCATCGACGAGGACACGGCCGCCTGGGTGCGGCCCGACGGCACCTTCGAGGTGATGGGCCGGAGCTGCGTCATGGTCGTCGACGCGAAGGGTTCGACGGTGACCCGCCAGCCCCGCGACACCGGCCAGGACGGCCTCGGGGTGCACGGCATGCGCGTGCACGTGCTGCTGCCGGGTGAGGTTTTCAATCTCGAGACACGCACCGTCGTCGAGGCCAGGCCGGCCTCGACTGACTGACCTGCAGGGGGGATGTGCCATGACGACTCGCTCACGACGGCTTTCGACACAAGGTGCGATGCTGGTCCTCGCCATGTCGGGGCTCGGAGCTGCGCTCGGCAGTGCCCAGACGCCGGCGGACAAGCTCACCTGGGACCAGAGCAAGTCCGTGTACAACCGGCGCATCCACCCGCCCCTGTCGCCCGAGAAGGTCGACTGGGAGGGCCGCGTCAACGCCCTGCTGAAGGAGGAACCCGGCGACGTCATCGTCACGGCCGTCGGGGACATGATCTTCAACGAGCAGATCTCGAACCTGCCCGGGGCCGACCACCAGCAGCTCTTCCGGCTCATGCAGGAGGCCGACATCGGCTACGGCAACCTCGAGTTCTCGATCAACGAGCACCCGGAGGCGCAGCGGCCGTTCTACAACTTCCGCGCCCCGATCCCGTTTGCCTGGGAGGTTGCGGCGATCGGCATCAACATGGTGAGCCTGGCCAACAACCACGCCCTCGACTTCGGGCCCGAGGGGCTCAGGGACTGTCTGAAAGCACTCGACCGCGCCCAGATCACCTACGCCGGCGCCGGGATGACGCTCGCCGACGCTCGCGCTGCGGGCAGCACCGGCGTACAGAGCGTCAAGACCAGCTTCGGGCTGCTCTCGTTCGTGCGCTACTGGACGCAGAAGTACCGCTGCAAGGATCCGTCGGGGCCGTGCCTGGCGACCATCAACCCGGCCACGATCCTCGTCGCGAAGCCGGACGGCACCACCGAGGCGGTCGAAGGGCTCGTCGAGGACGACGTCAAGGCGATGGAGGACGACATCGTGCTCGCCAAGCGGCACGACGACGTCCTCATGGTCTCGCTGCACAACCACGACGTCAGCCACCACCGTGCGTACGGCATCCAGGACACCACCCCGGCCAACGACCAGATCATGTTCCACCGGGCGGTCGACGCCGGCGCCGACATCATCCTTGGCAGCGGCCCCCACGTCCTGCGCGGCATCGAGATCCGCAAGGGCGTGCCGATCTTCTACAGCCTCTCGAATTTCATCTACCAGTACCGGACCCCCGAGCGCATCCCCATCGACCTCATCCACCAGCGCGACCAGGAGATCGCCCGCCCCACCAACCACTCGGTGTGGGACCGCCGCGACCCCGAGCGCATCTTCGAGGGCGTGCTCGTGCGCATGACCGTCAACGCCGCGAAGCTGCGCCGCATCGAGCTCATCCCGTTCACGATCGACGACGAGGGCCCGCTCTACGGCGTGCCGCGTCTGGCCCGCACCGAGCGCGGCCGGCAGATCATCGAGCTCATGAAGAAGCTCTCCGCCCCCTACGGCACCACCATCGTCGACAAAGGCTGGTACGCCGAGGTCAAGCTGCCGTAGGGGTGGGGGCGGTGATGGCGCGGATCGTGTAGGGGCGGGAGGGGCAAGCGCCTGGGAGGGGCAAGCCCCTCCCCTACGTCCTGAGGTTGGGTGGTGATGGCGTGTAAGGTCACGGGGGTGGGTGGGGATGGCGCGAATGGTCGCGGGGTTGGGTGGTGGGAGGGGCAAGCGCCTGGGAGGGGCAAGCCCCTCCCCTACGTCCCCGGGTCGGGTGGTGGAAGGGGGGGTGGTGTAGGGGCGGGGCTTGCCCCGCCCGGGGTAGCTCCCGGCGGCCCCAAGTCCCACACGAGCGATCCCGACAAGGGGTAGTCCTCCCAGCGAAGCGCGAGGCCCCGCCGCACCGGGTTCTCGAGGATGTAGCGAGCGGCTCCCGTGAGGTCCTCGTTCGAACGCATCGCGTGATCCCAGAAGCTCCTCTGCCAGAACGGCGAGCCGTCGCGGAGTCTCCGGTTCTCCCTTTGGCACAACGACTTGAAGGCACCCACGAAACCCGGGATGGGCGACGACCGCCGGGCGCCAACCGCCAGGTGGACGTGGTCGGGCATGAAGCAGAAGGCATAGACCGCGTTGCCGGTCCGGGCCGCGAGCCCGGCGAGGACCGCCACGCATGCGCGGCCCAGGTCCAGGTCGGCGAACACGGCACGGCGAGGCGAGGTGCCGATGACGATGGAGAATGCGCGACCCTCCTCCGCATACGCCTCTGGATGAAGGCGAATGTGGTGACGCTCTGGGCCTTCCATGGTGTGGACACGGTACGACGGGTGCAGGGGGAGGGGCAAGCCCCAGGGAGGGGCGAGCCATTGGGAGGGGCAAGCCCCTGGGAGGGGCAAGCCCCTCCCCTACGTCTTGGGGTGGGTGGGGATGGCGGGAATGGTGCCGGGGTTGGGTGGTGGGAGGGGCAAGCGCCTGGGAGGGGCAAGCCCCTCCCCTACGACTAGCCGGGGTTGGGTGGTGGGAGGGGCAAGCCCCTCCCCTACATGGGACGCGGCGTTGCGCGAACGACGTAGGGGCGGGGCTTGCCCCGCCCGCAGGTCGTCTCGGCGCCCGCCCGGGCTAGCTGTCGGCCAGGAGATACGCGGTGGCGAGGCACAGGCGGGCCACGCGGCGGACCTGCTCCGGGTCGAGCGTGTCGGGGGTGTCGGCGGGCTCGTGGTAGCCGGGGAAGAAGTTTCCGAAGAAGCGCACCCAGGGGACGCCGGCGCGGGCGAAGTCCCTGTAGTCGCTGCCGCCCCGCTTGCCGTCGGAGCGGTCGAGGTGCAGCGCGAGGCCCGTGGCGTGCCCGGCCCGGATCAGGGTCTCGCCGAGCTCGGGCGCCCAGTCGGCGACGCCTGGCTCGACGAAGTCGGCCGGGTTGAGTCCCGCGAGGAACGTCTCGCCGTTCGGAAGCTTCGCGTCGGCCACGAGGGTGCGGATCTCCTCCACCGACCACGGGTGCCCGACCATGTCGAGGTTCAGGTACGCGACCGTCCGTCCGAGCGGCCAGAGGGGGTGCCGGACCCAGTGGCCGGAGCCCAGCTTGCCCTCCTCCTCGCCGGTCCAGAACGCCACGACGACCGTGCGCTTCGGCTTCGGCTCGCAGCGCTGCAACGCCCTGGCGATCTCGAGCAGCGATGCCACGCCGGAAGCGTTGTCGTCGGCGCCAGGGTAGGTCGTCTCGCCAATCCGTCCCAGATGGTCCATGTGGGCGCCGATCACCACCGCCTCCTCGCGCAGCTTCGGGTCGGAGCCGGCGATGACGCCCACGACGTTGCGGCCCCAGGCCAGGGTCTCGGCGCCGCTGACGCGGATGGTGGCGGTCACGCCGGGCAGGTCGCGCGAGCGGGCGGTCACCGCCGACCGGCTCGTCAGCCCGGCAGAGGCCAGGAGCGCGTCGGCGACGACGGTCGACACCTGCACGAGCGGCGGCTCGTCGTCGGGGCTCGCCGTCGGATCGTAGGACCGGAAGCGGTACTCCTCGGGCGCATCCTCCCGGATCGTTCGCGTCATGAGGTCGGTCGCCTCCACGGCCAGCACGGCGAGGGGCTTGAGGGGGCGCAGGGCCTCCAGCTTCGCGGCGTAGCGCTGGCGGGCCTTCTGGTCTCCATACCTGGCGACGAGGTCGGGTGTCTGCCACTGGCTGCCGGGAGGCAGCCCGCCGAGCACGAGGACCACCTTGCCCTGCAGGTCCATCCCGGCCAGGTCGTCGCGGCCGAGAGCCGGCTCCGGGATGCCGTAGCCCGCGAAGACCACGGAAGCGGTCGTCGTCTGCGGCGGCAGGACGGGTACGAGGCAGTCCACGCCCGAGAGGAACTCGCGGGTGTGGACCTGCCCGACGGCCCGCCGCTCGACGGTGATCCCGGCCGACAGGTTCCGGAGCTCCCGGATCGGGACCTGCTGGAAGTAGGCCGCCGTCGCCCCGCTCTCCTTGCCTGTCGCGGCCAGCGGCGGAATGCCGGCGACGGCGAGGCTCGAGGCGAGGTACTCCGCCGCGGCGTCCAGGCCGCGGGAGGTCAGGCCGCGTCCCTCCAGCGCCGGCGAGGCGAGGAAGGCGATATGGGCGGCCAGGGTCGGCGCCTGGATGGACTCCAGCGCCGCGCGGGCGGGCTCGGGCAGCGGCTGGGCCGGCTCGGCCCTGGAGAAGTCACTGGTAGAGGTCGAGGCAGGTTTCGTGGTCTGGCCCGTTGCAGGACCCGCGAGCAGGGTCGCCACGGCGAGAAGGAGAAGAGCGGTGAGCTTGCGCATGTCCGGTCCCGTCCGGCGCCGAAGCGGGGGAGCGGCGGTGCTCCCGGCGGGCGACGCCATTGCTCGTGGCATGATATGTCGTCTCGACTTGCTCGTCGCCGCCACGAAGGCGCCCTGGCTGCGACCGCTACCGCACGACCCGAATGACCGGCAGCCTGGCGGACCCGACGAGGGCGCGGAAGCGGGGGTACTGGTAGAGCCCGTACATCGCCGCCGGCTCCAGGACGAGGGCGGCGCGCACGGCGGACTCGCCCTCCAGTGGTACCCACAGGCTCCCGGGCTGCAGCTCGCGGCGGGCGGCCGTGTCGCACTGCACGATCTGTCGCCCCTCGTACCGGGAGTACACGTCGTCGAAGGAGTCCTCGACGCGCAGCAGGGTGCAGATCTCGGCCCTGACCGCGCGCGCTGCCGTCAGCTCCTCGAACGGGATGCCGTGGCGCTCGAGGAGGGTCTTGAAGTCCGCGGCGGCCTCGGGCACGACCGCGTAGCCCAGCGGGGTCGGCACGGCCGTCTTCACGGCCATCTCGGTCATCAGGTTGGCGGTCGGGATCGTGATCGTGCGACCCGTGGCGATCTCGAGGACCGGGAAGGCGGTCACCCGGGGCCCCGGGTTGACCCAGAGGTAGTTGGTCGGGATGAACGCCGGGAAGGGCCGTCGCCGGGCGGCCTCGACCGCTTCCCGGTCGGACCTCCGGTGGCCGTCGCCGTCGATGAACCGCCAGAACAGGGTGAGGTAGGCGTCCACCCGCTTGCCGAGGTCGGCGGCAGGATCCGATCCCGACCGCTTCACGGCCGCCTCGATGATGAAGGAGAGGCCGCCGTACATGCCGATCCCGTTGAGGCCGCCGTCGATGTCCGGGGCGGAGTGGCGCTGCTCCTCGTCCGGCGGCAGGCCTCCGACGGTGTAGCGGTAGAAGGCGTGCCCGGCCTTCTCGAGGGGCTTCGCCGAGGCGTCCACCCAGCGCCGGGCCGCAGCGATCACCC
>JALOLB010000289.1 GCA_025456225.1 Thermoanaerobaculaceae bacterium | reverse complement strand
TGCGTTTCAATCCCCTCTTCATCGGGGAGCCGTGTGCAGGGTCGGGACACAGGCAGGGCGGGTCCCACGCCTCGGGGTGTTTCAATCCCCTCTTCATCGGGGAGCCGTGTGCAGGACGTCTTCATGCCCTCTCCCCACACGCCCCTTCAATGTTTCAATCCCCTCTTCATCGGGGAGCCGTGTGCAGGAACGCGGTCGGTGACTACTGCTTCATCGAGGCGACCGCTGGTTTCAATCCCCTCTTCATCGGGGAGCCGTGTGCAGGTGCTCGCCGCGATCGACGGCGTGACGCAAGGCATCGTGTTTCAATCCCCTCTTCATCGGGGAGCCGTGTGAGTGTAGCCAGGCTTCCTGATGGGTAGCCTGGCTTTTTGGGTCACGGTCGTTGATGGGCGGTGCGGGCGGCCCATCAAGGAGCGTGGCCCAGGCGGCCCCTCTGCCTGAGGGGCGTAGACCCTCTCGGGGAGCTTGACTCGGACTCCCCGAGAGGGTTCCCTCCTTGGCTGTACAGGCAAAGGGGGGATCTCAACTTGTACCAGAGCTTTCTCAAGGACGCGAGTTTGCCGGAACTCCTGCTGAGAGTTGACGCGGATCTAGCCCGTATGGCGAAGGCTGCCGGGTGCCGGTGTCGGGGCGCCCTGCACGTCTCGAACTACCCGCGGAAGCCGCGCTGCCCGTGGACGCTACCGGACGGCTGTGACCTGCGGCTGAGCTTCAGCTGCGCGATATGCCGGAAGCGGACGACGCCGCCGTCGGCGCTGTTCCTGGGGCGCAAGGTGTACCTGGCGGTGGTGGTGGCACTGGTGTCGGCTCTGCGGCACGGTCCGACGCCGAGGCGGATGGCGCTGCTCAAGGAGCAGTGGGGTGTGCCGGCGCGGACGGTGGCTCGGTGGGGCGAATGGTGGCGAGCGGCGTTCGTGCGGAGCCCGTTCTGGCGGTCGGCGCGCGGTCGATTTGCCAGGCCGGTCGACGAGCAGGCCATGCCTTTCTCTCTGGCCGAGGCGTTTGGCCTGAACGCGGCGAAGCCGGAGGCGCTGTGCGCGCTGCTGCGCTTCCTCTCACCGGTGAGCACGCGGCCGTGGCTCCTGGCCCAGGTTTCGTGATGGTCGCAGGAAATCCGCAGAAGATGCCATCTGGCCGCTGAGGGAGCCACCGCCTAGCTTCTCCGGTCGCAGCGTATGGCCGAGCGAGGTCCGTACGCGAAAGGAGCGACCGTGGAAGACAAGCCGGAGGTGTGTCTCGAGGAGCGGTGGGCGCATCTGCGCTTCTCGATCGTGGGCCCGCTGCTGTCGGCGCCGCCCAAGGACGGCGAGCTGAAGGCGGCCCTGAAGGCCTTGGCGCAGAGACTGTGGCTGCACCCCGTCACCGGGGAGCAGACGACCTTCACGTTTCCCACCATCGAGCGCTGGTACTACCTGGCGCGCGACAAGAAGGTCAACCCCGTAGAGGTGCTGCGCAAGAAGGCGCGTTGCGATCGGGGGCGCCAGCCTTCCCTGTCCGACCCGGTGCGACAGGCGCTGCGCATCCAACATGCGGTTCACGCGGGATGGAGCGTCCAGCTCCACTTCGACAACCTGGTGGCGCAGGCCAAGGAGGACCCGGCACTGGGGGCGGTGCCCTCGTACTCCTCCGTGAAGCGCTTCATGCGTGGCAGCGGTCTGGTGCGAGTCCAGCGGCCCGGGGGCAAGAAGCCCACGGCAGGGCAGCTGCAAGCCGCCGAACGCCTGGCGCGACTCGAGGTACGCAGCTACGAAGTCGACCACGTCGGCGGCTTGTGGCACCTCGACTTCCACAACGGCTCGTTGAAGGTACTGCTGCCGGAAGGGGAATGGGCGACGCCGGTCCTGCTCGGCGTCCTCGACGATCGGTCCCGTCTGGGATGCCACCTGCAGTGGTATCTGCGTGAGGCCGCCCAGGAGCTCGCCCACGGCCTGCAGCAGGCGTTCCTCAAGCGCGGGCTGCCACGCGGTCTCATGACCGACCGCGGCGCGGCCATGCTCGCCGCCGAGATCCAGGACGGTTTACGCCGACTCGGCATCGACCACCAGCCGACCTTGCCCTACAGCCCTTACCAGAACGGTAAGCAGGAATCGTTCTGGAATCAGGTCGAGGGCCGCCTGCTGGCCATGCTGGAAGGGGTGCCAGACCTCACCCTCGAGCTGCTCAACCGCGCCACCCAGGCCTGGCTGGAGGGCGAGTACCACCGCGCGATCCACTCCGAGACGGGCCAGACGCCGCTCGAGCGCTTCCTCGCTGGCCCCGATCTGCTGCGCGACAGCCCCTCCCCGGAGGACCTCCGTTTCGCCTTCTGCGCCACCTCGTCCCGCTCGCAGCGCAAGGGCGACGGCACGGTCAGCCTCGAGTCCCAGCGCTTCGAGGTGCCCGCACGCTACCGCCACCTCCGGCGCGTTCACGTCCGCTATGCCCCCTGGGACCTCACCCGCGTCTGGCTGGTGGATCCTTCGACCAGTAAGCTCCTGGCCCCGCTCTACCCGCTCGACAAGGCCAAGAACGCCAGCGGCGCGCGGCGCCGCCTGCCACAGGGTGATCCCCCACCGGCCCCGCCCGCCGCTAGCGGCATCGCCCCGCGCCTGAGACAGCTCATGGCGGAGTACGCCCTGACCGGACTGCCGCCCGCCTACGTGCCCATGACCACCGATTCCCAGGAGAACGAACAGTGAACGACAAGAAGCTGCAGGCCCTCTACGGGCTGAAATGGAATCCCTTCTCGCCCGAGGTCCCCACCGAGGCCCTGTGGAGCCCACCCGGACTCGACCTGTTCTGCTCCCGCCTCCAGCACCAGATCCGCCATCATGGGGGCTTCGCTCTGGTCAGTGGCGAACCCGGCACCGGCAAGTCCGCCGCCATGCGCCTGACCGCGCATCGTCTGGCCGAGCTTCCCGACCTCAACGTGGGCGTCATCATCCGCCCCCAGAGCCGCCTCGCCGACTTCTACCGTGAGCTGGGATACGTCTCCGGCGTCCCCCTCGCCCCACACAACCGCTGGGCCGGCTCCCGATCCCTGCGTGAGAAGTGGATGGCCCACATCGAGCAGACCCTGCACCGGCCGGTCTTGCTCATCGACGAGGCCCAGGAAATGCATCCCCTCGTCGTTTCCGAACTCCGGCTGCTCGCCAGCGCCGACTTCGACTCGCGCTCGCTGCTGACCGTGGTCCTGTGCGGCGACTCGCGCCTGCTCCAGATGCTGAAGACCGAGGACCTGCTCCCCGTGGCCAGCCGCATCCGGGCACGTCTGCTCCTCGAGCCGAGGCCCGCCCGAGACCTCCTCGACTGCCTCCAGCACAGCCTCGACCGCGCCGGCAACCCTCAGCTGCTGACCCCAGAGGTCATGAACACCCTCTGCGAACACGCGCTGGGCAACCCGCGGGTCCTCATGCAGATGGCCGAGGACCTGCTCCTGGCCGCCACCAGCCGTGATCTCCCCCGCATCGACGAGAAGCTCTACCTGGAGGTGTTCGCGCCCCCCAAGGACCCTCGCACCCGCACCAGGACAGCCCGCTCGTGACCCCGGCTCGCTCGCTGGACTTCCGCTTCCTCAAGGCCCACGTCACCGTCGAGCGCGTCCTTGAGGCACGTGGGCTGCTCGCCTCCCTGCGCCTGCGCGGCAACAACCTGGTCGGGCCCTGTCCTATCCACGGAGGCGACGCGCCCAACGGCTTCGTCGTATCCCGGGCCAAGAACCTGTGGTACTGCTTCACTCGCTGCCGAGCCGGCGGTGACGTGGTCGATCTCGTCTGTCTCCTCGACCGCAGCAGCTATCGCGAGACGGCGCTCTACTTGGCCTCCCTCGCCGGCGCCACCGCCCACAGACCCGCTCCGCCACCCCCCGCCTTCCGCCCCTTCACCGCCCGGCTGGACCTCAATCCCAGGGCGCCGTTCTTGGCCAGTAAGGGTATCTGCCCGGCCACGGCCCGAGCCTTCGACTGTGGCCTCTTCCGTGGCTCCGGCTTCCTCGAGGGCTGCGTCGCCGTCCGCCTTCACGACCCCCGCGGCCAGCCCCTCGGCTACGCTGGCCGCATCCTCGATCCCGACCGCGCCCGTCACGGCAAGTGGAAGCTCCCGGCGCGGCTTCCCAAGCGGTCCCTGCTCTTCAACTACCACCGCGCCCACGGCCACCCCCATCGCGGTCTGGTGGTCGTCGAAGACCCCTGGAGCGTCATGCGTCTGGCGCAGCTTCGCATCCCCGCAGTTGCCCTGCTGGGCACGGCGCTCTCCAGCGAGCAGGCCGCCCTCCTGGCACCCTGCTCCCGCATCCTGCTCATGCTCGACGGAGACGCCGCGGGCCGGCTCGCCGCACGCGACCTCCTCGCGCGTCTCGCCCCCACACAGGTCGGCGTGGCCGAGCTACCCGACCGCCTCGATCCCGATCAACTCGATGACCACGACCTGGAGGCTATCTGCCGGCTCTTCCTGCCCGCCCTCGCCCATCACAAAGCGTGACCCAGCAGCCATCAAACAGCTTGAACGCGCTCACCGTGTGCAGGGTCAGGCGCACCCCTCTCGCCCTCGACAACCGAGCCGGTTTCAATCCCCTCTTCATCGGGGAGCCGTGTGCAGGCGATGTGGCACACCGGATCGCGGAGGCGGCGGACGCCGGTTTCAATCCCCTCTTCATCGGGGAGCCGTGTGCA
>JALOLB010000288.1 GCA_025456225.1 Thermoanaerobaculaceae bacterium | reverse complement strand
ACCGATCGCCCTACCCACCCGCCCGAGGAGATGATCGCAACACCCGAACTCGCTACGGCGTAGTTGCCCCAACCCACAGAACTCACGCCCCCGAGTTTCACCACACCGCGGGACGCGACCCGTCGCCCCTCCAGTGCCCGGGCTCTGGTCACCCCGGGCCCCCTTCGCCGAAGGCCACAGCTCAACTTCTGACTCAATGCACGCTGGAACTAGAGGTCCGGCGACTCCGGCTGCTCACTCGTCACCGGCGCTTGAATGTCGGAGTCCTCGATCGTCTTGAAGATGACCGCCTGGGTGAGGGCCACCAAGCCGGCGACTGTCATTGCCCAGGCCACCTTGGCTACCAGCGAGTATCGGGCAGAGGTAATCGTCGGCGCCCGTCGGCCAGTACTGGCCTGATAGGCCGCACCCAGCACCCTTGGAGCCCCCCACGTCACGGCAGCTGCGACCAAGGGCGCAGCGAACTGGACGGATGATGGAGAAGCCTGGGTCAAGCGGCTGGCTGGCATGACCCAAGCATCCCACCTTGATGGTCCCAGGCGCCGACGCGTGCGATGACGCCGCCGAGCCCGGCCTGGCGCTGCCCTCGGCCCTCTGAAGCCGCGTGGTCAGGCCTTGGTGATGTCGCGCCCGTGGACGGTGAGCGTCCACATGACCCTGAGCGCCCCCGTCGCTCGCCAGGTTCGGCGCATACCCGCTCGAGGTGCGTCCGCAGGCGGCGGATAGGGGCAGGTGCCGAGGGGGCCTCGCGCCCGGTGCCGGTCTGCGAGTATGAGGGGGTGTCCACGCGGACCTCGGTCCTGATCTGCGCCGCGCTCCTCGCGGTGGCGACGCTGGTGGGCTTGTCCCTGTATCCCCAACTGCCCGATCCGATGCCCTCGCACTGGGATGCGAACGGCACCGTCGACGGCTACATGTCGCGCATGTGGGGCGTGCTCCTCATGCCGCTGATGACCGCCGGACTCGCCGTCCTGCTGTTCGCGATCCCGTCCATGGACCCCCTGCGGGCCAACATCGAGCGGTTCCGCGCCACGTACAACGCATTCGTCGTCGGCTTCGTGGCGTTCATGGTCTACGTGTACGCACTCACCCTGGCCGCAGGCATGGGCCGGCAGTTCAACATGACGCAGATGCTCCTGCCGGCCGTGGGGCTGCTGTTCATCGGCGTCGGGCGGATGCTGCGGAGCGCCCGACGCAACTACTTCATCGGGATCCGGACTCCGTGGACGCTGGCCAGCGACGAGGTGTGGCGGGCCACCCACGCGCTCGGCGCGAGGACGTTCACCGTGGGCGGGATCGTGGCGATCGCCGCCGGGTTCCTCGGTGAGGCTGGGTTCTGGCTGATGATGGCGGTCCTGGTTGGCGCGGCTCTCGTCCCGATCGTGTACTCCTACGTGCTCTGGCGGCGATTGGGCCGTCCGGCGCCCACGCCTTGATGCCCGCTGCTCGGCGTGCCGGGCCGAAAGGCAAGCCCAGATTCACGCCGCGTCCGACCGGGCGCTGATACGTCTCCCGGAACGCGCCCAGGACGCGGCGAAGTGGGGCGCTTCGAGGTGGATCAAGGTCGTGGCCGGAGTATGACCTTCGATCGCCCGGCGCGTGGCGTTCGCGTGCGACTTCCGGCCCTTGTGCGAGGCGCAACTGGGCGCTTCGCTGGTCATGGATACGGTTCCTTTCGTCGCAAAGGAGGCCAGAGGATGACTGATTTCACTCGGAGCTATGAGGTCTTCATCAACGCCTCGGTGCACGACGTCTTCGAGTACTGCCGCGACCCACGCCATCTCTTCGCAGGATGGCCCGCGCTGGAGGTCACCGACGTGGTCATGACACCGGAGGGTGTCGGCACAACGGCGCACATCGTCGGCCGGTTCGCCAGGGGGATGATCGTCGAGCAGATCGAGCGCGAGTACGCCGAGGTCGCTCAAGACGAGCGCATCGTCACGAAGGCCCATGCCAAGGTGCGCTTCGCTCGGCAGACCAAGGACGTCGATAACGGCCCGATTTTCACATGGCTGTTCGAGGGCAAGGACGGCGGCACCAAGGTGACCCTGGTAGTCCTGGAAGAGGACCTCAACTGGTTCCAGAACCTGCTGGAGTCCGTCAGCGCGGTGGCCATGGGTAAGAACCTGCACGGCATGCTGGCCGCCCTCAAGACCGGCGTTGAGAGTCAGACCTCGTCAGCCGCGTGACCCGGCGGCGGGTTCGCCCTGCAGTCCGGGCGTCGGTTGCCAAGAAGTGCGCGCGACAGGCGGGGGATAGACGCGGGAGGCGCTGCCTCTTCGCCGTGTGGCCGGGACCTGGGACAGCCACAGGGTCCTGCCTCGGTTGAGACAGGACCCTGTGGCTTGGTTTGGCGGTGCGTGCGTCAGCTGGCAGTCACGCCGGCGAGTTCGTGGACTGCCTGGGTGCTGAGGGGCTGGCCGCCGATCGCCCAGTCGCCGCTCTTGACCTCCTCGATGGCGACCCAGGTGACGCCGCGCATGGCTTCGCCCTCGACGGACACCACCGCGTCGGTGACGCGGGTGAGGAGCTGTTGCTTCTGCTCGTCGGTGAACACGTTCTCAATGACCTTGACGTTGATGAAGGGCATGGGGGCCGTTCCTTTCTGCTTGTGTTGTGTTGGGCGTGTCGATCGTTGCGGTGCGGCGTGTGATGCGGCGTGTGACGTGCGGTGCGTTCAGGCACCGGGGAGGATCGCGAGCGCGAGCCACCACGTGACGAGCCCGGCGAGGAGCGCGTTCGGGAACCTGCGGGTGTGCCGCCAGATCAGGAAGCACGCGGCCGCCGCCGCCAGCGACGCGGAGGTGTCGGGGAGCGAGACCGTGCCTCGCGGGGCGAGTAGGGCGGGCAGCGTGATGGCAGCGAGCACCGCTGGGGCGACCTGTTGGAGCACGGGCGCTTCTTGCTCGCGGACCGCTTCGCCACGTCGGAGGAGGAACGCGGCCCGCATGGCGTAGGTGCCGAGGCCGACGGCGGCGATGATCAGCAGATCAGACATGGGAGGTGTCCTTTCGAGGCGTTGGTGCCGGTGTGTTGGAGCGTGCGACGCAGGTGCCGGCGGTGATGCCTGCCGCTGTGGCGACGAGCAGACCCAGGCCGAGGGGCAGGCCGGCTGTGAGCGCCGCGACGACCCCTCCGACCACCGCCGAGGTCCTGGCTGCAGCGCTCTGGAGCGTGGGCAGTAGCAGCAGCAGGAACGTGAGTGCTGTCGCGACATCGAGTGGGAGCGCCGCGGGCAGCGCCTCACCGAGGAGCACACCGGCTCCGGTGAGCAGGAGCCATCCGGCCCAGCAGGTCCAGGACGCGGCGAAGAAGTACGCACGATGGGTGGCCTGCACCTCCGGCGGGTCCTGGGAGTGGAAGCGGGCCGAGGCCAGGGCGAACATTGGGTCGGCGAGGAGGTACGCCGCCACGGAGCGGTCCTTGCGCCCCCAGGAGGGCACCAGCGAGGCCATCGACGCGCTGTAGAGCACGTGCCGGGCGTTGACGACAAGCGCCGTGACGACGACGACGGCGGCTGCCGCGCCGGTCCCGAGCATCTGCACGGTGACCAGCTGCGCTGCCCCGGAGATCATCAGCGGCGAGCTGAGCCAGGCAGTGAGCGGGTCGACCCCCGAGGAGCCCAGGGCGGCCCCGAGGGCGAGGGCGAAGGGGATGTAGCCGAGGACCACGGACATGCCGTCGCGCAGACCTGCGCGCGCGGGCGAGGGGTGACTCATGGGACCTCCGGTCCGGTAGGGGCCGCCGTCACTGCACTGCCGGCGAGAGCGGCGGGGGTTGTTCGGATCGACTTTCGCGCGGCGGCGTGTGCGCGTTCGTGTGAGGGCACAACGCCGGGGCGGTTGGTTGGCGAAGGTGCGACGATGAGGCGGTGACCGCCAGCGTCAATCTGCTGGGACCGCCGTATGTCGAACGGAACGGCTCGGTCCTTCGACCACCCCGGGGCAGCAAGGCGTGGGCGCTGCTGGCCTACCTGGCCTTGACCGATGGCCCGGTACCGCGCTCGCGGTTGTCGGATCTGCTGTTCGAGGAAGCGGCCGACCCTGCGGGCGCCTTGCGCTGGAGCCTGTCCCAGCTGCGCCGTGCCTTGACCGGTGTGGCCGCTATCGACGGCGACCCCGTCCACCTTCGGCTCCATCCGGCGACCAGGCTTGATGTGGACGTCGTGGCGCGGGGCTCGTGGGCGGAGGCCCTGCGCCTTCCGGGCCTCGGAGGTGGCCTCCTCGAGGGCGTCTCGCCCCGGGTCGGCGCTTCCTTCGACCTGTGGCTCTCCCACGAGCGGCGGCGGCTGGCCGGTCAGACAGCAGCCGTCCTGGCGGAAGCCGCACACAGCCGGCTGGCCCGGGGCGAGGTCGCCTCGGCGGTCGACCTGGCCGTGCGCCTCGTCGCGGCGGAACCGCTCACCGAGTCCAGTCACGAGCTTCTGGTCCGCGCCCATGTCGCCGCCGGAAACAGCGTTGCAGCCGCCTACCAGGTGGCCGAGTGCCGCTCGCTGTTCCTCCGGGAGCTCGGTGTCGAGCCCTCGCCGCAGGTCTCCGCTGCCCTCACCGGCCGGGGGGCTCCGACCGCCCGAACGAGGGCGGCGGTGGATGCGGCACTCGAGGGAGGCGCCGGAGCAGCGCATGTGGGCGCCTACGACCGTGCCGTGGAGCTC
>JALOLB010000287.1 GCA_025456225.1 Thermoanaerobaculaceae bacterium | reverse complement strand
GGTCTGAGGCCTGAGGTCTGAGGCCTGGGTGGGTGGGGGAGCTGAGGTCTGAGGCCTGAGGTCTGAGGCCTGGGTGGGTGGGGGAGCTGAGGCCTGAGGTCTGAGGCCTGAGGCCAGGGTGGGTGGGGGAGCTGAGGTCTGAGGCCTGAGGTCTGAGGCCTGGGTGGGTGGGAGGGTGCTACGGCAGCGCGCGGAAGAAGCGGCGCCAGCGGGGGCGCAGACCCCGGTCCAGGTCGACCGAGAGGGCGACGCCGACGGCCTGGCCGGCGATGGAGTCGGCCGGGACGAAGCCGAAGTACCGTGAGTCGCCGCTCTCGTCGCGGTTGTCGCCGAGCATGAAGTAGTGCCCCTCGGGCACGGTGACCGCCGCGAACGAACGCGGTGCCGACACGCCGTTGGTCGACATCACCGGGTGGGCATGCTCGCCCAACTGCTCGACGGCCAGCTTGCGGGGCTGGGGGCCCGGCCTGAAGTCGGGGAACGAGGACGCCCCGATCGGCTGGTAGCTCACGAGCGTGCCGTTGATGAGGAGGCGGTTGTGGACGAGGGCGACGGTGTCGCCCGGGAGGCCGACGACCCGCTTGACCAGCCGGGTGCCGTCGGCCGGGGAGCCGAAGACGACGATGTCACCGCGCTGGGGGGCACCCCAGCGGGCAATCCGCAGACGCGTGAAGGGGACCTTGAGGTCGTACGCGAGCTTGTTGACGACGATGCGGTCGCCCTCGAGGATCGTGGGTTTCATGGAGCCGGTGGGGACGTCGTTCCAGTCGGCGACGGCCGAGCGCAGGGAGCCGACGATGAGCACGACGACGAGGAGGCCCCGCAGCCACTCTCTCCAGAACCACGCCACTCGTTGCGTCCACGCCATGCACCACCTCGTGCCCGTGCCCCGGGTCGCTCCTGTTACGTGCCTCCCCGCCCTGGGGTTGCGTCACCCCGCAACGAGGGCGCCGGCGTAGAAGCCGGCGTAGGCCTCCAGGCACTGGTCGAGGGTGGCCGGGATCACTTCGATCCGCGCGAACCCGGCGCGGCGCAGGGCCTCGCGCCAGCCGTCGAGGGTCAAGAAGCCCGGACGCGGTCGCACGCCCTCGATGAGCGGGACGTCCCGGTATGCCCCGAGGAGCGTGAAGGGGAGCTCCAGGTGCACAGCGCCCTCACCGGCGGGGCGGATGAGCTCGCCCAGCACGAGCACGCCGCCAGGACGGAGCAGCGCCCGGACGCTCGCGAGGCTGCCGAGGAGGTCCGAGGCCAGGTGGAGGGTGTTGACGGACAGCACTGCGTCGAAGGGCTCGGACTCCAGGGTCTGGAGCGAGGGGAGCTGGTTGATGTCGAGGACCTTGCTGGTGACGACACACCCCTCCGGGGCCGCGGCTCGGACCGCCCGCGTGCCCTTCCGCAGGAACGCCGCCTGCAGCTCGGAGAAGCAGTATGCGCTGGGGACGATCCCGGCCGCCGCCAGGGCGGCAAGCGCGGCCTCGGCGGCACTCCCACCGCCGCCGCCCAGCTCCAGGAGCCGTGGCGCAGCGCCGACGTTGCGGGCAACGCCGGCCGCAGCGATGGCGTTGTTGGGGTAGTAGAGGGGGTTAGCGTTCGAGAAGTAGTCGAACCAGAGGCTGAGGGTGGCGGGACCGAAGAGCGCGTCCTCGCCGCGCATCTCGCCGCGGAGCACAGGTGCCAGGGCCAGGGCCGAACGGGCCAAGACCTCGAACGCCGGGGCCGCCGTCGGCAGGGCCGCTTCAGCCCGCTGGCGGTGCGTGGCGGCTGCAAGCTCGGGGGCGCGCGGCCTCACGACATAGCCGGCCTCCACGTGCTGGGCGTGGCCGAACAGCTCCAGGTTCTCCAGCAGCCAGTGCACGGAAAGGCCCCCGCAGGGGTTCCAGCCTCGCGTTGCCAGGAGCGACTCGGCGGTGTGAGGCTGCCCGTCCACCAAGGCGAGCTCGATTGCCAGGTCCACCAGGAGTGCGTCGACAAACAGGTCCAGGTGGGTATAGGCCTCCCGGAAGGAGGCGCTGAACACGCCTTTTGGCACGTCCGGTGACAGGCTCAGGACCCGGGTCGGGATTTCCATGGGCAGGTGTCTGCTCACGCGGCGCTCCTTGAGATGAAGTAGTCTTCCACGGCCGCCAGGACGGCCGGGGCGGTGGTGAGCGAGGAGAGCTGGCGGCGCAGCGTCCGGCCCTCGGGCAGGCCGTGCGTGTACCAGCCGGTGAAGGTCCGCAGGCGGTGGAGGGCGGTCCGCTCGTCGTCCCGGTCCAGGACCTGGCGGAAGTGCCAGACGATGATGTCCCGGCGCTCCGCGAGGGTCGGCTCGGCGGGCAGTCGGCCGGCAAGGAGCTCGGCCGCCTGCCGGAAGATCCAGGGGTTGGCCAGGCTCGCCCGCCCGATCATGACGGCGGCGCATCCAGTTTCGTCGAGCATCCGCTGCACGCCCTCGGGTGTGGTCACGTCGCCGTTGCCCACCACGGGGATCGCGACCGCGGCGGCGAGCTGCGCGATGTGCGACCAGTCGGCCTGGCCGGAGTACTGCTGGCGGGCGGTGCGCGGGTGGAGCGTCAGGGCATCCACCCCTTCCCCCTCGCAGATGCGGCCCAGCTCGAGGTAGGTGTGGCGGTCGTCCCGGAGCCCGAGGCGGAGCTTGACGGTGAGGGGGATGGTGAGGACGGCGCGGACCGCCCTGATCACCCGCGTGGCCAGGTCGAGGTCGGCCGCCAGGGCGGCCCCTGCGCAGCCCTTGAGCACGCGGTTGGCGGGGCATCCCATGTTGATGTCGCAGACATCGGCTCCGGTGTCCTGGACGGCTTCGGCCGCCGCGGCCATGCGGGCCGGGTCGGCGCCGTAGATCTGCACGCTGATCGGCCGCTCCTCGGGCGAGAAGCGCAGCATCTGCCAGGCGCGCGGGTTGTCCCGGGTCAGGCCCTCGCTCGACACGAACTCCATCGTCACCAGGCCGCAGCCGCCGACCCGCCGGATCAGCCGACGGAAGTCGCCGTCGGTGATCCCGGCCATCGGCGCCAGGACGAGGGGTGGCGCGACCTCCAGCGGGCCCAGGCTCAGCATCGCCGGAGTATATCGTGGGGAGATGGTCGACAGTCGAGAGTCACAGACAACAGTCGAGAGTCAAGAGTCAAGAGTCGAGAGTCGAGAGTCGAGAGTCAAGAGTCAAGAGTCGGGAGTGGTGGGTCGATGTCGACCGTGGCCAGGGAGGATGCGAGGGGGGAGGAGGGTTGGATCACAGGCCAGGGTTCTTTGTCAGGAGGCTGTGGAGCCGAGGGCGAGACGGCTCAGGAGCTGGTTGCGGGAGCGGATGCCGAGCTTCAGGTAGGCGTGTTTGAGGTGGTCCTTGACGGTGTACTCGGTGATGCCGAGCCGGGGCGCGATCTCCGAGGCCTTGTGGCCCTCGAGCACCAGCGCCAGCACCTCGGCCTCGCGGTGGGAGATCAGGTTGCGGGCGAGCCGCTGGTGCAGGTCGTCGGCGGCCGGGAGCCGGACGGGGGCGAGAGCGACCAGGCAGCAGCCCTGCTTCTGGAGACCTGGCAGGGCGACGAGGTCGATGCTCCAGCGCTCGCCTCCCCAGGCGGTGAGGACCCTGCGCCGCGCCCGCTCGCCGCTGCGCCACAGCTCCCGCATGTGCTCGACCACGAGGTCGAGGAGGGGGGCGGCCTGGGTGTCGCCGTCCAGGTTCGCCTGGGGGCGCTGGGTGTGCCGGGCCAGGGCGTCCTCGCCCCGGGCGTTGGCCCACAGGATCTCCCCGTCGGGGCCCATGAGCAGGTTGGCGTCGGACCTCACCCCCAGGATCTGGGAGAGCACGTCCACCTGCACGAAGGCGTTGGAGCGCTCCGCCAGGGCCTGGAGGGCTCCCTGCAGGAGTGGCTGGATTGCCTCCAACGCGGCCGGGCTGGCCGCCGGACCGTCGCCGGCGCCATACAGCTCGCAGGCCGCCCCGAGCCGGTCGGCGAGCTGGAGCTGCAGGACGAGACGGGGCCCCTGCAGCTCACCGAACACGTAGGTGGTGGAGTCGCCGTTGGGCGTGCTGAGGGTGAGGGTCGAGCCGTGGGCTCCGGTGGCGCGGCAGAGCCCGTGGAGCAGGAGTGTGACCGCAGGATCCTCGGCCGGCGGCAGGACAGGCGACAGGAGGACCGGGGGGCGCGCCACGGGGCAAGTCTACGTCCGCCGCGTCAGGGCGTAAACCGGTGTGCACGGTGACTGGAATTCGTGGTGGCCGGGAGTTGATTTATCCTCCGTGAAGCGATCATCAGGGAGGAGGACGTGATGCGTACCCTCATTGCTCTTGCAGCTTCCGTTGCCCTGGCAGGCGCGGCCATGGCCGCCACTGACATCGAGCTCCCGCAGGCCAGCCCGGCCGCGTCGGTGAGCCTGACCGTCGGTACCACCAAGGTGAAGCTCGACTATCACCGACCGGGCGTGAAGGGGCGCGAGATCTGGGGCGGCCTCGTGCCGTACGACACGATCTGGCGCCTCGGCGCCAACGAGGCCACCACCATCGATCTCGACGACCCGGTCAGGATCGCCGGGCAGGCCGTCCCGAAGGGGAAGTACGCGCTCTTCGCGATCCCCGGCAAGGAGAGCTGGACGATCATCCTCAATCGGAAGAGCGGGCAATGGGGCGCGTACTACCACAACCAGGCCGACGACCAGATCCGCTTCA
>JALOLB010000286.1 GCA_025456225.1 Thermoanaerobaculaceae bacterium | reverse complement strand
CATTGGCCGCATCACGACCTCGGGCGAGGTGACGGAGTTCTCCCAGGGGATCACCGCGAAGTCCGGCCCGGTGGGCATCGCGGCGGGACCGGACGGCGCCATGTGGTTCACGGAGATGGAGGGCAACCGGATCGGCCGCATCACCACCGCCGGCGTGGTGACGGAGTTCTCCCGGGGGATCACGCTGCGCAGCCTGCCGAACTTCATCACGGCCGGCCCCGACGGCGCGCTCTGGTTCACCGAGTTCGCGAGTGACAAGATCGGGCGCATCACCACCGCGGGCGAGGTGACGGAGTTCTCGGCGGGCATCACGCCGGGAGCCGGGCTGGTGGGCATCACGGCCGGGCCGGACGGCGCGCTGTGGTTCACGGAGTGGACCACGGGCCGCATCGGCCGCATCACGACAGCGGGCGTGGTGACGGAGTTCTCCACGGGGATCACGCCGTTCTCCTCGCCGCACAGCATCACGGCGGGGCCGGACGGGGCATTGTGGTTCACCGAGTGGGGCGGCAACCGGATCGGCCGCATCACGACCGCGGGCGAGGTGACGGAGTACACGGCCGGGATCACGGCCCTCGCCCGACCGGCGGGCATCACGGTCGGACCGGACGGGGCGCTGTGGTTCACGGAGGACAAGGGCAGTCGCATCGGGCGCATCACCGGACCGTGGCTGGCACCGCCGCCGCCGGCCCCGGTCTGGGTGCCGGTGGCGAGCCACAACCCCGGGCAGCACCAGAGCCAGTGGCGCACCGACCTCGGCATCCTCAACGCCGGCCCGGCCGCCGCCAGCGTCGAGCTCAGGCTGCACGGCTCCGGCGGCGTCGCGAGCAGCACGGTCTCGGTGCCGTCCGGCGCACAGTCGATCCTCACCGATGTCGTGGGGCGGCTCAACGCGAGCGGCTCGGGCCCGATCGAGGTCCTCGCCGACCACCCGGTCACCGTCACCTCGCGCACGTACAACCTCGTCCCGGCTGCCGCGAGCTGCTATGCCAACGGTACGCAGGGGCAGGGCTACCCGGCCGCCCTGGACAGTGCCGGGCTCTCAGCCCAGTCAGCCCAGCAGAGCGCCTACCTCGCGGGCCTGAGCGAGAGCCCGGCCTACCGGTGCAACATCGGGCTCGTGAACGTCGGCACCGGCCCGGCCTCGGTACTCGTCGAGCTCCTCGGCGGGGACGGAACGAAGCTCGGGGAGTACACGGTGCCGCTGGCTGCCGGGCAGTGGGCCCAGGAGACCCAGCCCTTCAAGAACAAGGCCGGCCAGACGGCGATGGACCGCGGCTACGCGAGGATCACGGTGCAGTCGGGCTCCGGGGTGCTCGGCTTCGCCTCGGTCATCGACAACCTCACCAATGACCCGACCACGATCACGATGCAGCCGTGAGGCATCCGGTGGAGGCGGTCGCCGCGCCGACCGTGCGCCGCGCGACCGCCTCCGGCATCGCGTCCCTGTTGCCTCGCGGAGGGTGGCCCAAACCTGGTGCCCGTGCTCGGCGTACCTGAGAGCACAGGTGTGGCGCGCGGCGCAGGCGTCGGGCCGCCGCCCCGCGAGGAGCCACCATGCGAAGAGCCCTGCTTGCGATTCCGCTGCTGTCCGTCGCCGTGCTGGCCGGGGAGCCGGTGGAGCCCACCCTCGGGCTGCGCACGACGATCCGCAAGGCCCTCAAGGAGGGCCGCACGGCCGAGGCGCTGGAGGCGCTCAGGGCCATGGTGGGCTTCCCGGGCGGGATCTACCCGTTCGAGGAGCCGTGGATCCGCGCGGCGCTCAAGGACGACCCGGCGTTCCAGCAGCTCGAGAAGGCCTACGCGCGCGACTACCCGCCGGTCGTGCACAGCCAGCTCGCCTTCACCGTGACCGACCGCGACCTCATCCCCGAGGGGCTGGCGTTCGACCCGGTGGACCGGCTGCTCTACATGGGTTCGATGCCCTCCCACTCCATCCTGCGCCTGACCCTCGACGGCAAGGCCAGCACCTTCGTCCCGCCGGGCCAGGACGGCCTCGCCGAGGTGATCGGCATCCGCGTGGACCCGAAGCGCCGCACCCTGTGGGCCGCCAGCCTGTCCGACAAGGAGACCGGCGTGCTCGCCTTCGACCTCGCCACCGGCCGCCTGCGCAGCAAGGCCACCCTGCCCCGCGAGGGCCACCTCCTCAACGACCTCGTGGTGACGCCCGGCGGCGACGTCGTGGTGACCGACAGCGAGGGCAGCACGCTCCACCGCCTGCCCGCCGGAGGCAGCACCCTCGAGCCGCTCCCTGTCGCGATGCGCTGGCCCAACGGGATCGCCATCTCGCCGGACGGCACGACCCTCTTCGTCGCGGAGGTGGAGACCGGCATCCTGCGCGTCGAACTCGCCTCGCTGCAGGCCGCGCCCCTCGAGCGCCCGGCCCGCCTGAGCCTGCTCGGCATCGACGGCCTCTACGCCCGCCACCGCGAGCTCGTCGCCGTCCACAACTGGCACTTCGCCGGCCAGGTCGTGCGCTACCGTTTGAACCCCACCGGCACCAAGGTCGAGCGCGTCGACGTCCTCGAGCGCCGCGACCCGCGCTTCGTCCTCCCCACCACCGGCGCCATCGTCGACGACTGGTTCTACTTCATGGCCAACCCCCAGGTCGACCGCTTCAAGTCGGGCGCGATCGTCCCGGGCCCGCCCCTTGCGCCCATCCAGATGCTGAGGACGAAGCTGTAGGCGGAGAGGACTGCCTCCACCCGAACCCCCTCCAGAGTCTTCCACCCCCTTTGGCTGCCACCTCCAACGTTGATGAAACCGTTTCCGTGAGGGTAAGCACCGCGGAGCTCGTCTTTTCGACTGCTGGATCTCGCATCGGCCCGCAGCGCCGAGATAATGTCGATAACGGTAGACGTGGTACTCAAGAGTTAACGGTGGACGTGGTACTCGAGAGTACTCAAGAGTGGTCACCTCGCGGCCATGTGGTGGTCATGCAAACGGGCGGATGTTGAACGACGTTGGAGTGCAGCTAGACTGGTCTTGCAGGCGCTGAAGGGAGTGACAAATGAATCGACACCTTGCGCTCAGGAGCGTCATCGTTCTCGCGGCCGCCGCGGTGGCCGCACCCGTGCTGGCCGGTTTTTCCGGCACGGACGTCTTCCTGCCGTCGGTGGGGGCGAAGCCGGGGGTGACGCCGGCGGTGTGGTACACCACCGTGTGGGTGCACAACCCGAACGCCACGCCGGCCAACATCACCGTGTACCTGCTCGAGCGGCAGGCCAACCTGACGCCCCTGACCTACACCGACACCGTCCCGTCAGGGGACACGAAGAAGTACGAGAACGCCGTGCAGCTCATGTTCGCCCGCCAGACCTTCGGGGCGCTGCGCGTCACCTCGAACGTCAAGGTCGTCGTCGGGTCGCGCATCTACTCCCAGTCTGGCGACCTCGAGGACTCGGTGGGGCAGTACTTCGCCGGCACCCCGGCCTCGTTCGCGATCGGCGCCGGGCAGTCGACCGAGCTCGTGGGGGCGTACGGCACCCTGCCGGCGGCGAGCTCGACGTTCCGGTACAACTACGGCTTCGTCGAGACCACCGGCACCGGCACCTGCCAGGTCAAGGTGACCGTAAAGGATGCGACGGGGGCGCCGCAGGGGTCGAAGACCTACGCCCTGCGGCAGTGGGAGCAACTGCAAAAGGGTCTGAAGGACGAGTTCCCGAGCCTGTCGACCCAGAATGCACGCCTGACCGTGGAGGTGACCTCGGGGACCGGGAAGCTGATCGCCTTCGGGTCCTCGGTGGCGAACGGCTCCCAGGACCCAGCGACCTTCGAGATGGCGTTCCCCGACAGCCTGCTGGCGGAAAACGGCGGTGGAGGCGACATCACGGGTGTGACCGCGGGTGCCGGGCTTGTCGGGGGCGGGACCACCGGGGATGTCACGCTTGCGATCGAAAATGGTGGCGTGGCGCAGGGTCATCTTGCGGTGGTCGGCTCCGCCACCGACGGTCGAACGATCGGCACCGACGGAACGTCTCTCGTCTGGCGCGATGACGGGCTGAAGCTGCCGTTCCGAGCGGAAGTCGCCGCAGCCAGCGAGCCGGTGCTCCTGATCTGGAACTCGTCGACGAGCTCCTCAGCCGTGGGGGTTGTAGCTCATGGCGAAGGTGAAGGGCTCCATGCCTCTTCGAACACCGGCTTTGGCGTCTATGCGTCGACCGGCTCCACCGATACGCCAGCGGTTTATGGAGGTAGCAATGGATTCGGGGTGGGGGGTGAGGGTAAGACCGTCGGCGTGCTTGGGCACGGCACCTCCGACACGGCCGTCGCGGTGAAGGGCGAGGCGTGGCACACGCTCGGGACCACGGGCACTCTCGGAGGAGTGGAGGGTGTCCGCGGCGACGGCGGGGCTGGGCGCTGGGGCGTGTACGGGACGAGCGGGTCAGGCAACGGCGTCGTCGGGGAGACCGGCACCGCGTTCGGCATCTATGGGGTCTGCAACGGGGTGGGTACCGGCGTGGTGGGTGAGGACAGGACCGGTGGCGGCCACGCAGGCTACTTCATCGGCCGGGTGACCGTGACCGGCAACCTCTCCAAGGGCGGCGGGTCGTTCAAGATCGACCACCCGCTCGATCCCGAGAACAAGTACCTCTACCACTCGTTCGTCGAGTCCCCCGACATGATGAATGTCTACAACGGCAACGTCGTTACCGACGACAACGGTCTCGCCGTAG
>JALOLB010000285.1 GCA_025456225.1 Thermoanaerobaculaceae bacterium | reverse complement strand
CGCGTTCGCGTACTGGACCTCCGCCGGTCAGGGCACGGGGTTCGCGACGACGGCCACGCTGGACCCGCCGGGAGCGCCGTCGGCCACCGTCAACCCCGGGCTGGCCTCGGTGGAGCTCACGTGGACCCCGGCGGGTGGCCTCGCACCGGAGGGCTACTACCTGCTCCGCACGCGGCAGTCCGACGGCGCCACCGCGGCGGCGTGCGACACCTCGGCCACCCAGCTGACCGCCTCCAGCTCGTGCACCGACGCCGACGTCCCTGCGGGGACCTATCGCTACGCGGTGGTCGCGGTCTTCCGCTCGTGGAGCGCGACCAGCGCCGTGGGTGGGCCCATCGCGGTGACGCCCGACACCGAGCCACCCCTCGTCACCGTCACCCGTGTGAACGGTGTCAGCGTGTCCTTCCCGTTCACCAGCGCCGGCGTCACCAGCATCGGGGGCACCTGCGGCACCGAGCCCGGCGACATCCCCGAGGTCCATCCCCTGATCGACGGTGCCGCCACCACGCCGAGCACCGTGCCCTGCGCCTCGGGATCGTGGACCCTGACGCTGGGCACTCCCCTGAGCAGCGGCGGGACACGGACCCTCTCGGCGACCCAGTCCGACCTCGCCGGGAACCCGGGCCAGGCCCCGCCCGCGACACTGGTGATCGACGCAACGGCGCCCACGGTGGCGTCCATCGCCCGGGTGGGGGCCGCGACGCGCAACGCTGGGCCCCTCGAGTGGACCGTGACGTTCTCCGAGCCGGTGTCCGGGGTGGGCAACGCCAACTTCGCCCTCGACCGGGGCACCGGCATCGGCGGCACCATCCCGACCTTCGCCGCCATCGCACCGGCCACCGGCCCGAGCACGACCTGGACCATCCGTGCGAACACCACCGGCACGACGGGCACGGGCAGCGCCACGAGCACCATCCGGCTGGACCTGACCAGCGGCACGGGCATCACCGACGCTGCCGGGAACGCCCTTGCGTCCGCCCTCCCCCTCCAGGGCCAGGCGTTCTCCTACGACACCCTGGCACCCACGCTGCAGTCCATCACCCGCACGGGGGCTGCCGCACTGGTGAACTCCGGGCCGATCTCGTGGTCCGTGACGTTCTCCGAGCCGGTGAGCGGCGTCGACACCGGTGATCTCGCCCTCGTCTCCTCCGCGGTGACGCCGGCGCCGAGCATCACCTCCATCACGCCCACCAGCGGACCGAGCGCGACCTGGACGGTCACGTCGAGCCTCGCCGGTGCCAGCGCGTCGAACGGCTCGATCAGGCTCGACCTCGTCAGCGGCGCCTCGATCACCGATGCTGGGGGCAACGCGCTCACCGGTGCTGCCGCGACCGGGCCGGCCTACGGGTACGACACGGTGGCACCGGTCGTGGCGACCGCTGCCACGGCTCCCCCGGGGCCCGGAGTGACGTCGCCCACGGCGAACGGCAGCTACCGGGCGGGTCAGTCGATCGCCGTCACCGTGCCCTTCACCGAGGCGGTCACGGTGACCGGCTCGCCGGCCCTGGCCCTCGTGACCGGACCCGGATCCACGACGACCGCCGTGGGCCTCACCGCCGGCACGGGCACGAGCCTGCTCACGTTCGGCTACACCATCGCCGCCGGCGACACCTCCAACGACCTGCGCTATCAGGCGACCGGCTCGCTCACGGGCGGGACCATCACCGACCTCGCCGGGAACCCCGCGGTCCGCACCCTGCCGGCTCCCGGTGCTGCCGGCTCCCTCGACGCCAACAAGCAGCTGGTCGTGGACACCACGGCACCGATCGTGGCCATCACCAGCGTGAACGGCTCGACCACCGTCCCGTACCGCACGAACGGGAGCATCACCAGCATCGCCGGCACGTGCGGCACCGTGCTCGGTGACCTCGCCCCGATCACGGTCGTGGTCACCGGGGGGACGTCCACCACGAGCAGCGCGGCGACGTGCTCGTCAGGCGCATGGTCGATGAACCCGAACCTGACCACGAACGGCACGTACAGCGTCACCGCGACCCAGGCCGACGGGGCTGGCAACACCGGGGCATCCGGTCCCCGCACGTTCGAGATCGACACGGTCCCCCCGGCCCTGACGTCGTTCGAGCGGGCGGGCTCCAGCGACACCGTGAACGCCGGCCCGTTGGACTGGACGCTCACGTTCTCCGAGCCGGTCAGCAACGTGGTGCCGGCCCGGTTCAGCCTGACCAGGGTCACAGCTGGCACCGCTCCCATCATCAGCAGCGCCACCCCCGTCGGTGGTGCGCCGAGTGCCACCTGGACGGTCAGGGTCACCACCAACGGCACCACCGGCACCAACACCGGCTCCATCCGGCTCAACCTGGCCACGAAGACCGGCATCACCGACGCGTCGGGCAACCTGTTGAGCACCGCAGTTCCGGCGAACGGACCCGCCTACACCTACGACACGACCGCCCCGACGGTCTCGGTGGCGGCCGGCGGCGTCTCCAGCCCCCTGGCCAACGGCAGCTACGGGCTGGGACAGGTCATCCCGATCACGGTCGCCTTCAGCGAGGCCGTCACCGTCACGGGGACACCCCAGCTCGCCCTGGCCACCGGCACCCCAGCCAGCAGTCCGGTCGACTACACGAGCGGCTCGGGCAGCAGCACGCTGACCTTCACGTACACCGTCGCCGCGGGCAACGCCAGCGCCGACCTCACCTACACCGGCACCGCCGCGCTGACCCTCGCGGGCGGGACCGTGACCGACGCGGCCGGGAACGCCGCGGTCCTCACCCTGCCCGGCACCGGGGCCACCGGATCGCTCGGGACCAACAAGGCCCTGGTCATCGACGCCGCGCCCCCCGTGGTGACGGTCACGAGCATCACGAGGCAGACGTTCCTCTTCTGGCGCCAGGTGCGCGTGTCGGGCACGGCCGAGACCGGTGCAGGGCCCGTGACGGTCTACCTCTGCGCCACCGCCACCTGCGGCCCCGACACCGAGACCCAGACGTTCACGGTCGCCGTGGGGACCACCGGGACGTGGACGACCGACTGGAGCGGGTGGGCAGTGCCAGGCACGTGGTACGCGACAGCCACGCAGACCGACGCCCTCGGGAACGTGGGGACCAGCGCGACCTTCGGGCCGTACTCGAGCTAGGCGTCGCAGGGATCGCGAGCGGGTGGCCGACCGGCACCCCGGGCCTCAGCGGGCAGGTTGCTCCGAACGGGGACAGATCCACCCAATCGGCGCAACCCTCACCAAGGCAGTCACCAGACTCACAGCCGTACCCTGTGCCCGTGCGACTGCGTTCCGAGGCCGGCGTGACGCGGCCCTCCCAACGGGAGGAGGCCGCGTTGCTCGACATGATCGCGATCGGGATGGCCGTCGCGACCCTCGACGGCCGCATCCAGGTCGCCAACCCACGCCTGTGCCTGCTGCTGGGCCAGGACGCCGGCGCCCTGACCGACTCGAGCCTGGTCGACCTCACCCACCCCGAGGACAGCGCCAGCCTCGCGCGGGCGCTGGCCGAGATGGGGCGCGGGAGCAGCGACACGTTCGTGCAGCGCCAGCGCTGCCTGGCCGCCGCGGGACAGCTCGTCTGGGTCGACCTCACGCTGTCGACCATCCCGACCCGGCCGGGCATGCCGCCCCAAGTGCTGGCGCAGTTCGTGGATGTCACCGCCGAGGTGCAGAACCTGCAGACCCTGCACGCCTCCGCGCGGCACTTCCAGGTGCTCAGCGAGAACTCGACCGACATCGTCGCCCAGACCGACCCACAGGGGGTCATCACCTGGGTGTCCCCTTCGGTCACGGCCGTGCTGGGCTGGGAGACCGGCCTGCTGGCCGGCACGAACATCACCGGCTTCGTCCCCAAGCCCGACCACGACCTGTTCCTCGCGACCCTGGCCGGGGTGCGCCAGGGTGACGAGGCGCCCGCGCAGATCATCCGCTTCCGCTCCACCACCGGCGCCTACCGCTTCATGTCGGTGACGGCGCGGCCCCTCACGGTGGACGGCGGCCTGGTGACCGGCATTGCGCTGGGCCTGCGCGACACGACCGAGGAGCTGCGCGCCAAGCGTGAGCTGGCCCGCTCCGAGGAGCAGTTCCGCATGGCGATGCACGGCGCGCCGGAGGGCATGGCCGTCACCGACGCGCACGACCGCATCGTGCAGGCGAACCCCGCCCTCTGCGACTTGCTGGGCACCCATGTCGAGGCCCTCATCGGCCACCGCTTCCGGGAGTTCATGCCCTTCGAGGAGCGCACCCAGGTGGAGGACCTGCGCGAGAAGCTGCAGCTCGGCGAGGTCGAGACGATGCGCCTCGAGCACCGGCTCATCAGCGCCAGCGGCGAGGTGTGGGTGGACCACTCGGTCGGCGTGCTGCGCGACGACGGTGGCCGGCCGCAGCTGTTCGTGCACCAGTTCGCCGACCGCACCGAGACCCGCCGGATGCAGGCCGACCTGGCCTACAAGGCAAGCCACGACGCCCAGACCGGCCTGGCGAACAGGGCCAACCTGCTCACCCGGCTCGAGGAGCGCTTCGGTGTCACGCCGACACCACCGGAGCACATCGGGGTGCTCTGGTGCGACATCGACAACCTCAAGCAGGTCAACGACACCCTCGGCCACCGCATCGGCGACGAGGTGATCTCCTGGGTCGCCGAGCGGCTCAAGACCACGGTCCGACACAAGGACGTGGTGGGCCGCGTGGGCGGCGACGAGTTCGTCATCGTGCTCGACCAGTGCCGC
>JALOLB010000284.1 GCA_025456225.1 Thermoanaerobaculaceae bacterium | reverse complement strand
CTCGGTAGTCCGCCAGACTGCCACGATACGGATCCGGCACGTCCTGCGCAAGAGAGAGCACCTTCAGTGCCAGCGCCGGATAGAGCGCGCGGAGATCGCCGGCGTGAGCTTCGGTGACTGACACCACCGCGTCGGCCCAACGCAGATCATCAACGGACACCTGGACCGCCGAATGGCCGGCGAGTTCGATGCCCTCCTCGCGCATGACTTCTGCCGCATGCTCAGCCACAGCTTCACCGGGATGGGCATAGAGCCCAGCACTGCAGACTACTGCTTCAATGCAACCTGCGGAGGTTATCCGCTGGAACAGAGCCGCGGCCATTGGGCTGCGACACGTGTTTCCTGAGCAGACGAAAAGGACGTGGAGGGGGTCAGCCACGGAAGCCTCTCAGGGCATGATGTTCGCGGCAAAGAGGTGGTAGGACTCGCGCCAGCACTTGCCAGGCCAGCTCGCCGTCATCCGCAGTTGCCTTGCGACCGTCGAGCTTCCCATGAGCGGAGTCCGTCTCGACCCTGATTCGGTTGAGTCGCCCAAGCTCCGTCGGGAGGACGTCCACGAAGAAATCTGCATCTTGGGTACGAGCCTGCAGGCTTTCCCACCCAGGCTGGCAATCCACCTTCAACCGCCGGAAGAACTTGACGATCTGGCCAAGCGTGAGGTTCGCGATGCCGCTCTTCAGCATGTCGATGTCCTCGACTGCGGACTTGACCTCGGCCTCGATCGCCGAAGAGAGCCTGATCACCGCCGTGCCCCAACTCGCACTGGGCTCCTTGGCAGCCACGAGCATGAAACGGGCGTACTCGTGCAGGTGCATGCGGGTCGTCTCACACAGCTCGGAGAGGCTCAGTCCCAAGGGTTCCAAGCGTTGTCCAAGGAAGACCTCCCTTTGTCGCTCCCTGTCGGTCTTGGGGTCACCCACCTGCTCCTCCGCAATTGTGCTGCATGGCCCGACAGTGGATTCTGAACTCGCTCCGCAGATACCTGCTGAGAATAGCGCAACTGCGCGGCCGCCGCCCCGAAACTGGCGCCAGCCTTCCGTGACAGCTTTCCTGGCTGCCCCACTTCCGAGGATCGGACCTTCAGCCGAGAGGCTCAAACCCGCGCAGGCGGGTCGGGCTGACCTGCTGCTCCCCCGATTCGCTGATCCGCCGGGCGGGGGCCCTTGAGCCTTGAGCCTGGAGCCTTGAGCCCGGGCGGGTGGGGGTGGCTACGCGTTCTCGAACGCCATCGACTCGGCCAGACGCGGGTCGCGCTCGGCGAGCAGGGAGTGCTTGCGCAGGGCGAGGACCGTGGCCGCGACGCCGAGGGCCGCGACGGAGACGAGGACCGTGAGGTCCACGAGCTGCGGCACGGCGCTCTGCGGGCTGACCTCGGGGATCACCAGCCAGTAGAGGTCCACCCAGTGCACGAGGAGGATCCACACCGCGACCACGGCGAGCGTGCGGGGGCGTCGCTTGGGCGCCCGCGAGAGGAGCGCCAGGAAGGGCAGCAGGAACTGCCCGAGCAGCAGCGTCAGGCCGACCCACCCCCAGCCGTGGCTCTGGCGCCGCACGAACCAGCCGGTCTCCTCGGGGATCGCCGCGTACCAGTAGAGCATGTACTGGGAGAACGCGATGTACGCCCAGAAGACCGTGAAGGCGAAGAGCAGCTTGCCCAGGTCGTGGTAGTGCTCGACGGTGATGGCGCGGCGCAGCAACCCGGACCGCTGCACGAGCAGCGCACTCACCGTGAGCAACGCCATGAACCCCACCAGCGCCCCCGAGAAGTAGTAGACACCGAAGATGGTCGAGAACCAGTGCGGGTCCAGCGACATCAGGAGGTCGAACGAGGCGAAGGTGAGGGTGAGGGCGAAGGCGATCATGGCGGGCGCCGCACGCCGCTGCATGAGCAGCGACAGCCCGGGGTCCCCGGACTCGTCCTGCTGCCGCGAGCGCCCGGCGAAGAAGCGCGTCAGCAGCACCCACACGGCGAAGAACACCACCAGGCGCACGATGAAGAACGGCACGTTGAGATATGCGGACTTGGCCTGCAGCAGCGCGTCGGCCGCCACGGCGTCCCGGTGCGACCAGTGGTAGAGCGTTGGCATGAAGGCGAGCACGGGCACGGCCATGACCGCCCAGAACGGCATGGTGGACGCCACCCCCTCGGCGAGGCGGCGCACCACCACCGACCAGCCGGCCCGCGTCAGGTGCTGGAGGATGACGAAGAACAGCGCCCCCAGGGCCAGCGACAGCCCCCAGCCGAAGCTCGTCAGGTAGGCGAACCCAAGGCGCCTGAACCCACCGGCCGTGAAGAACGCAAGCCCGACGCTCACCACGATCCCGGCCAGCCCGACGCCCGCTGCCACCCGCCACAGCCGCTCCGCCCCGGCCCCCAGCCGGCGCTCGTCCCGCACGATGTCCGGTGTGCTCATTTCGATCCCTGCTTGAGATTCGCGCCCTCGGCCGGTGGTATGCCGGCGAGGGTCGCATGCTGGCTACGCTGCAGGGCGCGCACGTGGGCGACGATCGCCCAGCGGTCGTGCACGCCGATCTGGGCGCCGTACGACGGCATGTTGCGCACAACCCGGCTGATGGTGTCGTAGATCTGCCCGAGGGCCAGGCCCCGACTCTGGTCCGTGTGCAGGGAGCTGGGCGGCGCCCACGTCCCCTCGGCCAGCGTCTCGGCGCGCTTCGACACCGGGCCGTCGCCGTTGCCGGATACGCCGTGGCACGGCGCGCAGGTGATCTCGTACCGCTGCCTGCCGCGCACCATGACGGCGTCGTCGGCCGTCACCGGCAGGGTGTCGACCCACCGCTCCCCCACTCTGCCGGTCGTCAGCGCCGGGTTGTCGACGATGGCCGTGTGCTCCACCGTGCCGGCGACCGGCGGGCGCATGGCGCGGCCGTCGGCGAACAGCGGGCTGCCTGCCTGGGGCTTGTACTTCGGCTGGCTGTCCATGTCCTGGATGAGGTGAATCCGCGGCTGGGTCGATGGCACCAACCGCGCCCGCACGATGAGCACGAGCGGCAGCATGGCCAGGATCGTCGTCGTCAGGGCGAGCGGCCAAACCCAGCGGGGGAGGTCCTTCATGCTCGCACCTCCTCGACCTGGGTGGCCCCCGCGTCCTCGAGCAGCCACGCGGTCTTGGTCGGGTCGAAGCGCGGGTCGGCCGCCTCGATGCTGATGAAGTACCGGTCGCTCGACGCCCGGGCGAAGCGCTCGCTCGAGAACAGCGGGTGGTGGAGCTGCGGCCAGCCGCAGGCCACAAAGAGCCCGCCCACCGCCCCCAGCGCTGCCAGGAGAATGGTCAGCTCAAAGGTCACCGGGATCGCCACGGGAAGGCCGAAGAACGGCTTGCCCGAGATCAGGAACGGGTAGTCGAAGGCGTTGGTGGCCCACTGCAGCCCGAGCCCCGCGGCGGCCCCCACCACACCGCCTGCCAGGACCCCGACGGGGATCCAGGTGGGACGGATGCCCATCGCCTCGTCGAGGCCGTGGATCGGGATCGGGGAGTGCACGTCCCACCTCTCAAACCCGGCGTTGCGCACCTTCTCGGCCGCGGCGAGCACCGTGTCGACGTCGTCGAACTCGGCGAGTAGCCCCCACACCGACCCCGGTTCCGGCAGGTCGGGCACGAGCGGCAACCGCAAGGGGAGCTTCATGGCGTGCCTCCCTCGACCTGGTGGTCGTGCTGGTGCGGGATCTCGCCCCAGTACTGGCCGTGGCCCCGGTGCGCGCCGTGCTCGAGACCGGCCTCCGGCATCACCGACTTCACCTCGGCCATCGCGAACGACGGCAGGAAGCGCACGAACAGCAGGAACAGGGTGAGGAAGAGCCCGAAGCTGCCAGCCAGGGTCAGGAGGTCCACCCAGGTCGGGACGAACATCGACCAGCTCGACGGCAGGAAGTCCCGGGTCAGCGAGGTGACGATGATGACGAAGCGCTCGAACCACATGCCGACGTTGACGAAGACCGCCACCACCCAGAGGTTGAGCGGGTTACGGCGCGCCCTCTCGAACCAGAAGAGCTGCGGCGCGATGACGTTGCAGCCGATCATCGTCCAGTACGCCCAGGCGTACGGGCCGAGCGCCCGGTTGACGAAGGCGAAGCGCTCGTACGGGTTGCCCGAGTACCACGCCATGAAGAACTCCATGGCGTAGGCGTAGCCCACCATCATGCCGGTCGCGAGCACGATCTTGGCCATGTTCTCGAGGTGCCGCGCCGTGACGATGTCGTGCAGCTTCAAGAACGACCGGATCGGGATGAGCAGCGTCATGACCATCGCGAAGCCGCCGAAGATGGCGCCGGCCACGAAGTACGGCGGGAAGATCGTGGTGTGCCACCCCGGCAGTTGCGACACGGCGAAGTCGAAGCTCACCACCGAGTGGACCGAGAGCACGAGCGGCGTGGCGAGCGCGGCGAGCAGCAGGTACACGCGCTCGTAGTGGTGCCACTGGCGCCCCGACCCCCGCCACCCGAGCGAGAGGATGCCGTAGATCATGCGGCGCCACGTGCCCTTGGCGCGGTCGCGCAGGGTCGCGAGGTCGGGGATCATGCCCACGAACCAGAACAGCAGCGACACCGTGAAGTAGGTCGAGACCGCGAAGACGTCCCACAGCAGGGGGCTGCGGAACTGCGGCCACATCTTCATCTGGTTGGGGAACGGCATGAGCCAGTAGTCGAACCACGGCCGGCCGGTGTGGATGGTCGGGAAGAC
>JALOLB010000075.1 GCA_025456225.1 Thermoanaerobaculaceae bacterium | reverse complement strand
GCCGACCACGGGAACCCCTGGGTCGTCTGCGCCCCCCCGGACAAGGTCCATATCGACGCCGACGACTACGAGGACGCGGTTGCCGACCACGCGCCGACGAGCCGCCCGTTCTACGGCTTCAACGACTGCAAGGTTGGGATGTCACTGGTCGCCGACGGCCTGACCGACCGGCTCGTGCATCTGGGGGCGTCAGGAGTCCTGGCGGCCTCCGACACCTCCTTCGGGTGGGACTTCGGGTACGAAGGGCTCACCGAGGCGATCTTCAACAGCTTCTGCCGCCGGGCACTCCCATTCGTGGGGATCAGCCGGCCCCTGGGGTACGCCCTGGTCGACGCCAAGTCCCACTACTCGCCGGACGAGTGGGGATGCACCGAGGAGCGCTCGACCCAGCACCTGACCCTGTTCGCGTTGCCCTGGATGCAGCTTCCGATCCTGGAGGCTACGGCGAGGCCCGCCATCTCGGCGGCGCCCTCCGAGGCCCGGACCGAGCCACCCGTGCGCCTCGCCGCAGGCACCTACCAGCGCACCGAGGTTCTGGAGGCCACGCACCACGAGATCGATCGCACGACGGCGCCCGGCTTCGACCTGGTGCGCATCGAGGGGTGTGACCCGGGGAGCTTCTCCGGCGTCAGTCTGCCCCGGAAGGACGTGGTCATCCCGCTGCCTGCCGGCGCCGAGGTCACCGGAGTGGCGATCACCCTGGCCGGCCAGACGAGTCTGGGGACGCTGCGCATCCCGACCTGGGACCCGGGCGAGCCAGAAGCCACCGGCGGTACCGAGCCGGCGTGGAAGGCCACGCCGACCTCTGTCGGCACCGTGCCCCACCAGGCCTACGTCGCCCAGGTCAGGGAGGTTGGAGGCCACCTCGAGCTCCACCTGCACCTCGTGCCGGTCGTCTTCGACGCGGCGACGGGTGCGACGACTCTCTACCAGCAGGTCACGGCGGCCGTCACCTACACCGCGGCGGTGCCGGCGGTGCTGACGGAGCTCCTCCCGGTCGCGCCACGGGGCACGCCCGGCGACGACCTGCAGGCGCAGGCGGAGGTCACCAACGTGGGCGACACCTCGGTCGATCTCTCGACCGAGCTCAGCGTGCTGGGTGTCGATGGTCAGGCTGTCACGACGAGGAGCGGCGGACCGTTCACCGTTGCGGCCGGGGCGTCCGCCACCCTGGGTCTGTCATGTCCTGGCCCCACGGAGGAGGGGCACTTCGACCTTCTCCTCGTGGTGCGCCAGGGTGCGACCGAGATCGCCCGGGCTCGGCGCCCGGCCGCCGTGACGGCGGGTCAGATCCTCGCCGTGCGCGGTCCCCGGCGCGTGCGGTCCGGAGAGCGTGCGGCGTTCGTGGTCGAGTACCAGGCAGGCACGGCGGGCGAGGTCGTGGTCGAGGCCACCGTCCATGGTCCAACCGGCCAGGTCGTCGCGACCCTCCCTTCCCGGACCCTGACTCTCCAGGCGGGCGACCGCGCCAACGCCGCCTTCGAGTGGTGCACCACCGGAGCGTCCTCGGATCGTTTCCTGATGCGATTCACCGCGACCCCCGACGGGCGCGCACCGCGGACCTTCACGCGCACCGTCGAGGTGACCCCGGAGGAACGTGCTCGCCGGAGGCTGGGGCGTGTGAGCCCCTGACGGTGGCGGGCGCGGCTATCGCTGAAAGGCGTACGAGATCTTCAGGAAGAACTGGCGGCTCGTGCGGTCCAGGCCGCCGTCCTCGTCCAGCGCCCGGTCGTCGCCATAGCCGAGGAAGAGCACCGACTGCCAGTTGAGCTTGTAGGCGATCAGCGCGGAGCCGGAGAACGAGCCGCTCCGCTCCTCCACTGGCGCGTGGTAGAGCGATGGGTCGCTGTCGGTGCGCTCGTACTGGCCGATCAGGCGCAGGTAGCTCCTGGCATTGAAGGTCCAGGTGGCCTTCAGGCGCTCGACCTGCGCCGTGAAGAGGCGGCTCTCGGGGCCACCCTCGTCGGGACGGACGTCGATCCACCGGCGGGAGGTGTCCAGGCGGAGGGCGAGGTGGTCGCCGGGCCGGACCGTGGCTCCCAGGGTCAACGTCGCGCCGTGGCCGGGCCGGGCGTTGTCGATGTCGATCTCCTCGCCGAGCGCGCCTTCCAGCGACAGTTGGGAGATCAGCATCGACGGGCTCGCCTGCAGCACGAAGCGGAGCTGCTCCTTGGGGATCTCGCGGCTCGTCGCAGGCTCGACCCACCACTGGGAGACCCGCCACCGGTCGGCCCAGACCGCCACCTGGGCGAAGGAGTTCCAGCGGCCGTTGGCGCTGACGCCGGCCGCCACCAGCTCGCGGATCGTGCCGCCGTCGTTGTCCCACATCGGGTCGGTGAAGGCGAAGGTGCGGATCTTCGAGAAGAACCCGGTCGGGTGCCAGGTGTACCCCACCTCGCCGTACACCTCGTGGAAGCCGACCTGGGGCACGAAGCCGGCGTCGGCACGAAACCCATCGCCGAACGCCTTGACCTCGAGCCCGGAGTCGAAGTGGCGCGTGGTGTGCGACCACCAGCAGTCCAGCCCGGCGCCCGAGAGCGTGCGGCCGTCCCACTCGGGGGCGAGATCGGGGCGGTTCGGGGTCTCGGTCACCGAGTAGAGGAGCTGGCCCGTGACCGTGTCCGTGTCGTTGGGCCGCCACTGGAAGTCGGGGCCGAACACACGGTTGAAGCCGCCGCCCGACACCTCCCGGTCGGTCACGAGGAAGCTCACGAACGAGGCGCCGACGTCGTGACGCACCCGGGCGACCGCCACGAGCGAGGCGAAGTCCTGGTCGGCGAAGGAGGATCCGTCGGGGCCCGGGAGGATGACGCTGCCGCCACCCCGGTCGTCCGAGACCAGGGCCGTGTAGGCGGTGTTGCCGCTCTTGCCGGTGCCGCGCACCCCCCAGCGGGGCGAGGTGATGGCGCGCGTGTAGACCGCCTGCACGGGAGTCGAGAAGAGCTCCATGCCCTCCAGGAAGAAGGGCCTCTTCTCGGGGTAGAAGAGCGCGAACCGCTCGTTGGCGGAGATCTTCGCCACGTCCGACTCGACCTGGGAGAAGTCGGGGTTGATGGTCAGATCGAGGGCGTTGTCAGGGTTCGGGATCCACTTGGCGTCGACACCCCCGGTGCCCTCCGCCGCGTCCTTGACGAGATGTGCTCCGGGCTCCCCGCTGGGCGTGCTCTCCTGCTTGGCGGACAGGTACGGGGCGACGACGTAGTGGTCCCCCGAGGGCAGACCTTCAAGGCCGGTCAGGACGTTCTCCCGGCAGATGAAGCAGCTCCCGCCGCGCGGCAGGGTGGTGGAGTAGAACTGGTAGCGGAAGTCCCTGGGGTAGTTCCGGAACAGCATGATGCCCCAGGTCTGCGGATCGCCGCCCGAGTAGCGAAGCGACGAGAAGGGGATGCGGATCTCCAGGACCCAGCCGTCCCCCGTGATGCTCCCTGCCGAGTCCCAGTAGAAGTCCGGCGACGAGCTCTCGCTCCCGTTCGCGTCGTCCTGGACGGCGTCGTACTGGATGCCGCGGGGGGTGGCCAGAAACAGGATCCCGGTACGGCCGTCGTTGCGGGTGTCGAGGACCACCCCTCCGTAGTCGATGCTCTCGGAGATGTCGTCCCGATCCGAGTACGGGGCGCGGATCGCCGACGGGTCGGGGTCGTGAAACTCGAAACCCGCGTAGAAGTAGCGGTCGTCGTAGGTGAGGTACCCGACCGAGGCGACCCTGGGGGTCACGTTGTCGCCCGGCTGGATCTCGAACCAGGCGTCGACGCGCGCCGCCCCCCGCCAGGCATCCTCGGAGAGGCTCCCGTCCACGGAGATGGGACCCGCGGCCCTCGTGATGTGGATCTCCGCCCCGCGCGGCAGCTCCTCGGCGGACAGGCTTCCAATGCCAGAAAGGGCGGCGCACGCCAGCGCCGCCAGCATCGGGACAGGAGTGAGGTTTCGCACTCCCCTGGTACGATTCGAGCCCCTGGAGGTTCTCGCCCAGGTCAGCCCCGGTAGTCTCGCGAGCGGCACACCCCTGGCACCGTCCCCGGGTGCTTGTACGAGGCTCTGGGCGACGTTACCACCCTCCGCTGCTTCGAGGTGCTCAGGAACGTCACCTCGGGCCTGCGCCGGAAGAGGCCCGAATCCAAGCTCATCGCCGTCATGCCAGGGTGGTAGACTCGGTCAACGAGTATCGGCAACCGGGGAGCAACCATGGCAAGGACCAGAGGACCAGCGGCACCCAGGGGAGGGCAGCGGGTCGAAGGGCCGAGGTCAAGTGGGCTCCAGCGGTCCGCCCACAACGAGACCGGGCGGGCGCTGCGGGACAACGAGGAGCGCTACCGCACCCTCTTCGAGCGGATGACCGAGGGATTTGCCCTGCACGAGATCATCGTCGACGACCACGGCGTGCCGTACGACTACAGGTTCCTCGAGCTCAACCCTGCGTTCGAGCGACTCACCGGCCTTGAGCGCGTGGCAGTCCTCGGCAAGACCGTGCGCGAGGTCCTGCCCGGAATCGAGCCAAGGTGGATCGAGACCTACGGCACCGTCGCTCTGTCCGGGCAGCCGGTTCAGATCGAGGAGCATGCGGCCGCGCTCGGAAAGACCTACGAGGTCCGCGCGTACTCGCCCCGCCACGGTCAGTTTGCCGTGCTCTTCACCGACATCACCGAGCGCAAGCGATCGGAGGTCGAGCTGCGTGAGGGTCGGGAGGATCTCAACCACGCTCAGGCAGTGGCCCAGTCCGGCAGTTGGCGGCTCGACGTCCGGCGCAACGCGCTGCACTGGTCTGACCAGACCTACCGCATATTCGGCATTCCGATGGGTACACCACTCACCTACGAGCTGTTCCTGGCAACCATCCACCCCGACGACAGGGCCTTTGTCGACCGGGAGTGGACGGCAGCCATGCACGGCAAGCCCTACGACATCGAGCACCGCATCGTGGTCGACGGCGCTGTCAGGTGGGTGTGCGAGCGCGCCGAGCTGGAGTTTGACGAGCTGGGAACGCTGCTCGGGGGTTTCGGGACCGTTCAGGATGTCACCGAGCGTCGGCTCGCCAGGGAGAAGGAGACCTGGCTGGCGTCGTTCCCGCAGCAGAACCCCAACCCCGTGGTCGAGGTGGACCTGACAGCACGGGCGGTCAGCTACGCCAACCCCGCGGCCGTCGCCCACTTCCCGGAGGTTGCCACGACCGGCCTCGACCACCCATGGCTCGCGGGGATCGAGGCGATTGCAGAAGACCTCACCGCGACCGGAGGGACCTCGACCTGGCGCGAGATCCAGACCGGCGACTCGTGGTGCCGGCAGAGCTTCTCGCTGCCTCGTCCGGGGAGGTTCCTGCGCATCTACGGCATCGACGTCACCGACCGTGTCCATGCCCAGGCGGCCGCGGAGCAGTCCCGGGTGGAGGCCATCAACGAGAAGAACCGCCTCGAGGCGGTCATGGAAGCCCTGCCGGTCGGGGTGGCCATCGTCGACTCCCTGGGTGGGAGCGTCCGTTTCAACCGCGCGTACGACGCCATCTGGCGGGGTCCGCGCCCCTCTCCTCGGTCGATCGAAGACTACAAATCGTACAAGGCGTGGTGGACTGACACCGGCCAGCCGGTGCGACCCGAGGAGTGGGCGTCAGCCAGAGCCGTCCAACGCGGTGAAACGGTGGTCGGGCAGGTGATGGAGATCGAGTGCTTCGACGGCTCCCGTGCCTTCGTCCACAACAGCGCAGCGCCCTACCTGGATGCCGACGGAAAGGTTGCCGGCAGCGCGGTGGCCATCGTCGACGTCACCGAGCTCCGCAGAAAGGAGCAGGAGCTGGAGCGTCTCAACGAGCGCCTCGTACAGGCCCAGCGGTCGGCGGGAGCAGGCATGTGGGAGTGGGACCTGGCAACCCAACACCTTGAGTGGTCGCCGGAGCTGTACCGCCTGTTCGGCCTTGACCCCGCCGCCGTCACGGCCACGTTCGAGACCTGGCGCGAGGTGCTCCACCCGGCCGACCGCCAGGCCGCCGGAGACCACATCGATCAGGCGCTGCGGGACCGCCTCCCACTCCAGAACGAGTACCGGATCGTCCTCCCCGACGGCGAGGTGCGCTGGGTCAGTGCCCTGGGGAACACCACCTACGACCAGAGCGGCACGGCCCAGCGGATGGCTGGCTTCTGCATCGACATCACCGAGCGCAAGCAGGCCGAGGCGAGGATCAGGGCGGCCCTCAAGGAGAAGGAGGTGCTGCTCAAGGAGATCCACCACCGGGTCAAGAACAATCTCCAGATCGTCGCCAGCATGCTCAACCTCCAGCTCTCCGTCGTCACCGACGAGGCGGCGCGGGGGCCGCTGATCGACAGCCAGAACCGCGTCAGGACCCTCGCTCTCATCCATGAAAAGCTCTATGGCTCCAAGAACTTCGCTGCGATCCCGCTGAACGACTACGTGGCCGAGCTCGCGTCGATCGTTCACCGCAGCTTCGCGTCCACGTCCAGGTTCATCAGGCTCGAGCTCGACGTGGAGGAGGTCGAGCTCGAGATCGGCACCGCGATTCCTGTCGGACTGATCCTGAACGAGCTCCTGGCCAACGCCTTCAAGCACGCCTTCCCGGACGACCGGGAGGGCCGCATCGTGGTCGGCCTCCATCGGCTCGGCGACTGCCGGTACGAGCTCTCGGTGCGGGACGACGGGATCGGTTTTCCCGACGACCTGGACTACCACAACTCCGCAACACTGGGCCTCCAGCTCGTGTCGGACCTCGCGGCCCAGCTCCGTGCCACCCTCGCCTTGCACCGGGACGGCGGCACCTGCTTCGTGCTGAGCTTCCGGGAACGGACCTGACCCGCCCCGGACCGATCCGGTGGCCATCTCGTGATGCTCGGTGGTCCACCCTGCTTCGGCCAGGCCTGCTTCCTCCGCCGGCTCGGGCACAGCGAGCCGCAACGACAGCAGCCTATGCCCTGCCACGCGCCGCTGGGAGCAGCAGGTCCGCGTAGTCCGGCCGGAGGAGTGGATTCCGGGCGATGACCTGCTCGAGGCGCGTCCGGGCCGCAGCGTGGTCGACACTTGAGCGAGAGAGGAGCCGGAGCGCACTGTCCACGGCTTCGACGCGCGGCATGGACGGATCGAGCTGGAGTGCACGCGTCGACGCCGCACGGCCCTCCTCGACCAGTGCAGCGTCGTCCGCGCCCCACCCTCGCCGGGCCTGGGCCCACCACCGGAGGAGCTCAGCCGTCTCGGCCAGGCAGGAGGTGGACTGCCCCGTGCTGCAGGCCTTGCTCAACGCCTCCCGGGCACGCGCGAAGTGGGCCTCGGCGATGGCCCGGGAGGCGCGCGGGCTGCGGCCGGCCAGGGTCTCGAGGCGGGCCAGCGCGCCCAGAGCCGACGACGCAACCGGGTCCACGGCCAGCCCTCCCTCGACGGCCACCCGAGCGGCAGCGAGCCAGCGGTCGAGCGGCCGCCCCTGGCGCAGCGCGTGCAGGGCCATCACCAGGTGTGCCTCACCCAGGACGGCCCGGCTCTCCGCCACGCGAGGGTTGCAGGCGATGCTGCGCTCCGCCGCCGCCCTCGCCTTTCCGGCCAACGGCCCCGGATCTCCTCCCCGGGCCATCTGGACCCTGCTCCGCAGCAGCAGGACTCTCGCGAGAGTCAGGTGCGGGTCGGCGTCGTCCGGCTCCAGGGCCAGCACGTGCTCACAGGCCGCTTCGGCCTGCGCGAGCTGACCGGAGCCGTCCTGGCCGTGGTCGGTGAGGTACATGCCCCAGGCCAGGTGCAGGATGGCCTTGTTGTTGAGGCCGATCGTGTAGTCCTTGTTGAGCGCCAGGGCGCGCCCGAAGGCAGCGTCCGCCCGCGTGTACGCGTCGGTGGGGTCACGGCCCGTCTCGGCCTGGTACTCGCCCACGAGCACCCTCGACATGGCCAGGGTGTTGAGGGCGTGCAGGATCGACGGGTTGAGCTCGAGGCAGCGCTCGGCGGCGCCCTGCGCGCGGTCGGCGAGCTCGCCCGGGTCCTCGTTGCGGCCGAGCCGGAAGTGGGCCCACCACATGAGCGTCGTGCCCAGGTTGTGGTGCGTCCGGTGGTCCTTCGGCTCGATCGCCAGGGCCTTCTCGTAGGCGGCCACCGAGCGGGTGAACGAGGGGATCGGGTCCTTCCCGGTGGCCAGGCAGTCGCGCGCCTCGACCTGGTACGCCAGTCCGAGCTCGGTGAGGGCGCTGCGATAGCCCGGGTCGAGCGCCACCGCCCGCTCCAGGCTCGCGATGCTCCGCTGCAGCATCGGGATGGGATCCCGCCCGACCGAGAGCGACCACGATGCCTCGAGCCAGGCCGCCAGGCCCACCAGGCGGTGCATCCGGGCGGAGTCGGGCCGTAGCGCGAGCGCCCGTGCGGCAGCCTCGGCTGCCAGGCGCAGCCCCGGGGTCGGCTCGGCGCCGTGCTCCCGGAGGGACTGCGCCCACAGGATGCCGACCAGCGCCTTGGACTCGAAGGGACGGACCCGCTCGGGATCGATGAGAATGGCGTTCTCGCACGCCGAGATCGCGGCGGGAACGAGCGCGGACACGTCCAGGCCCCGCCCCCACAGCTCGAGCTCGATCAATCCGGTGTGCGCGTCGCACAGCCCACCGTGGAGCGCAGGATCGCTCTCGCCGACGGCAAGGGCCCGGCGGTACGCCTCGGCTCCGGAGGCGTACAGCACCCGGGCCTCGTCGTGCTTGCCCTGGTCCCGCAGCCGGCCAGCCTTGGCGGCGAGCACGGCTCCCTCCAGCGCCCCCGGCTCGTACAGCCACGCTATCTGGCCCGCGGCCTTGCGGGCGGCCGCCAGCGCATCGTCGTGGCGCTCCTCGTAGAAGGCGAGCAGGCCTTCGGCGTAGGCAGGCGACTGCTCCTCGCGCCCCACGCCCTGCCTGATCAGCTCGACGGCCGGCTGCCGCAGCTCGCTCACGGCCAGCAGGCGCTGCCGCTCACGTTCCTGTGGGTCGCGGATCTGGCGTGCTGCGGCGAGTCGCTCCTCGTACAACGCCCCGAGGGCCAGCCCGAGGGAGTGGGCGGTGGCGGGGTCGCGCTGGCCGGCCGCCCACGCCCGCTCCAGGTGCGTGCGCGCCGCCGCCGGATCGCCCAGGGAGAGGGCTGCCCTTCCAAGTGCGTACTCACCCGGGCCCTGGGCCACGGCGCCAAGGCTGCGCATCCGGGACTCCAGCTCCCGGATCCTTGCCCGCACACGGTCCTTCGCAGGCCTGAGGTCGTGCGCCGGGCTCAGGTGCTCGGCCCGGAGCAGCCAGTCGATGTCGCGGATCTGCTCCCCGAACCGCTGCGCCAGCTCGGCCCTGCGGGCCGCGGCGCGGCGCTCGACCAGCCAGAGCCCTCCCAGCACCAGGGTGGCAAGCACGGCGACCGCACCGAGCCCGAACGCCAGCCGGTTCTTGCGCGCACGCTTGCCCAGTCGGTAAGCCAGGCTCGCCGGTCGGGCGTCCACCGGCTCACCGTCCAGGAACCTCCCCAGGTCGTCGGCCAGCGACCGCGCCGAGGGATAGCGCCGCGCCGGGTCCTTGTCCAGGCACTTCATGACGATGGTCGCCAGGTCGCGCGGCACGCCTGGTGCGACATCGAGGAGGGAGGGCGGCTCCTCGTCGAGGACCCTGCGGAGCACCTCCACCGGTGTCGAGCCGCTGAATGGGGGCTTCCCACCGAGCACCGCATAGAGCGTTGCCCCCAGTGCGTAGACATCGGTGCGGCGGTCGATGCGATCCGTCTCGCCCGCCGCCTGCTCCGGGGCCATGAAGGAGGGCGTGCCGATGGCGGTGCCGTCGACGGTGAGGCTCTCGGCGCCCAGCTCGCGCACCAGCCCGAAGTCCACGACGTAGGGATGCAGGCGTCCGTCCTCGGCACGCTCGACCATGACATTGCCGGGCTTGAGGTCGCGGTGCACGAGCCCCACCTTGTGGGCGGCGTGGAGCCCTTCCGCAACCTTCTTGACGAGCAGCGCCTTCTGCTCGACCGAGAGCTTCTCCCAGGCCTTGCTGAGCGGCTCGCCCGCGACGAGCTGCATGGCGATGAAGGGCCGGCCATCGGCCTCGCCCACCTCGAACACCTTGCAGATATGCGGGTGGTCGACCCGGGCCTGGGCCTGCGCCTCGCGGAGGAAACGCCGCTCCAGCTCGGGGTCCTGCCCGTGCAGCAGCTTGATGGCGACCCTGCGCCGCAGGGCCGGGTCCCACGCCTCGAACACCCGCCCCATGCCGCCGGATCCCAGCACGCCCATGTACCGGAAACGGGTCCACCCCAGAGGCCAACCGGCAGGCGGAGGTGGAAGGCTCCCGGACTCGATCAGGCTACCTGTGAGCCCCGGTGTGTGCGCATACAGGTCGGCGCCCGGGATGGGCACTGCCGAGCCCGGCAAGGCACCCCCAGCCCCGTCCAGGGCTGTGGACGGCTCCATCGCGTCGTCGCTCACGGAGGGACCCCTGTCCGACGGCAGGTGTGTGTCCTCCATCGCCATCCTCCCGCTCTCCGGCCGCTCGAGCCGCTGGTGACCCCGTCTTTCAACGCAAGTGTAGCCCGCATTTCGCACCGGGGCTCGCCGCGACCCTGCGACAGCACCCGTCGCACGGCTGCGACGGCGGCCAGATTTCCTGCCCGGCGCGTGCGGGGCGCGACCCGTCGCATCCAGACCGAGGTCGACACGCCAGCCCAGCGCCACGAGACCCACCTCCACGCCCCGGAGAGGGGTCAGCCCGCGGAGCGATCGGCGATCCAGGTCACCGGCAAGCAGGACTGGCCGGGACACGCACCCGGCCCCGCATCTCCCGGCGCGGGGCCGCGTACACTGCGCGGGATGAGCGGGGACCGCCTGGCTGCAATCATCGTGGCGATGGACGAGGAGCTGGCGCCCTTCCGTGCGCTCGTCGGGGGGTGGCAGCGGCTGACCGCGTGCGCGCCCTGGGAGGCCTACGAGGGGCGGATCGGCAGGCGCCGCGTCGCGCTGCTCGTCTCCGACTGCGGCCCGGTGAACGCCGGTTCGGCCACCGAGCGGGTGATCCTGCAGCTCCGGCCCGAGGTCATCCTCAACGGCGGCTCGGCCGGCGCACACGACCCCGAGCTGCGGCCGGGCGACGTGGTGATCGGCTCGCGCTGCTGCATCCTCTACCCCCCCGCCCTGCAGGACCACCGCCGCCGGCGCGGCCTCCACCCGAAGCAGATCCGCTTCCGCCGGGACGGCCGGCGCGTCCACGTCCCCCACCTCGAGGCCGACCCCGCGCACGTTGCCCGCGCCCTCATCGTGGCCGGTGAAGAGCTCCCTCGCTTCGCTCCCTGGGACGGCCCGGGCTGGCCCGCGAGCGAGCCGCGCCGGCCGGGTCGTGCCATCACCGGGACGATCGGCTCCACCGACGCGTGGCACGTCGACGCCGACGACATCCGCGCCCACCGGGAAGTGTACGGCACCGCCTGCGAGGACATGGAGAGCGCGTTCGTCGCCCAGGTCTGCGCCCTCCATGCCATCCCCTTCCTGGCGGTCCGCGCGATCTCGGACAACGAGGCCGCGGCCCGACTGCCCGAGGCGGAGGTGCTGCCGGCGATCGCCGCCGCCGGCGTGCGGGCCGCCGCCGTGCTGGCCAGGCTCGCCGCCGAGATCTGAAACCTGCTCAGGCGGGTGGGGAGGGTGGTCAGACCCCACGACCTGAGTCCACCGGAAGGACCGCCTCGTCGACGGTGGGCTACCGGGGCTTCTCGGCAGGGGGGAGCTGGGCTCTGCCCGCCGGGTCGGTCAGGGAGAACAGGCCGTCCGGCACGGGGGTTGCCTCGAACGCCACGATCTCCACGATCGCCGGCGGGCCACCCCGGAGCACGTCCTTGAGCACGAGCCGGGACGGGACACGGTCGCGCCCGGGCAGGAAGTCGGCGAACTCGACGACCCGCGCGGTCCGGCCGTCGGCGAGCACGATGTCGACGCGCAGCGGCAGCCGCCTGGTCCGGTCGACCACCCAGCGCGCCCGGGGGGTGGCGCGGGCGGCCGCCGTGTCGGGCCTCGCGACCAGGTGGAAGGTGACGATCCGGCCGGACCCCTCGGCGCGCTCGATGTCGAAGTCCCGCTCGACGTCGAGGCCGAGCAGTTGCTCGAACGACACGGCCCCGGCCGCACCCACCCCGGCACCGAGCTTCACCGGCTGACGGGCGCCCGGAGCGATGAGGTAGTGCTCCGCCCCCATCTGGAGCAGGAACCGACCCGCCTGCCTGGGATCGAGGACCCGGGCGAGCATCCTGTCGCGCCCGCCCCGCCACATCTCGGCCTGGAGCGGGCGCAGCCAGTCGGTCCGGTTGACGGTCAGCCGCGCGTGGAACTGCTCGGGCACGGTCGAGAAGAGGTTGGTCTGGGCCAGGAGCGCGCGATCTGCAGGGTGCACCTGTGCGCCTGCGAGCCCAGAGAGCGTGACAGTGCCGCTGGCGACGATCGCGAGGAGCAGGCGGCTCACCCCTCGCCCATCGCCTGCCCGGCCTCCGCCTCGGTGCTGGTGGGGTTCATGCATGGCTCAGGTGTGCGCCAGCGCCTCGACGATGCGCAGCCGGGCGACCCGTAGCACCGGCCCCACCGCGGCCAGCGCCAGGACGGCCAGCATCAGCAGGATCGTGCCGACGAACGCCTCCGGCACGAAGAGCACCCGCAGCTCGATCGGGTCCACCGCGCCGGGCGGAGGCGCCATCGAGATGTTGAGCCAGTTCAACGCGACGATGAGGGCAGCGCCGAGGAGGTCGCCCAGCACCCCGCCGATCAGGCCGAGCCACAGCGCCTCCAGGCCCACCAGACCCGCCACCTGGCCGATCGAGGTGCCCAGCGCTCGCAACGTCCCCAGCTCCCGGACCCGCTCCATCACGGCCATGGCGAGGGTGTTCGAGGTCGCCAGCACCACCAGGGCGAAGACGATCGAGCCGAGAAACCAGAAGATCCCGCGGTAGAGCGCCCGGACCTGGCGGTAGAAGGGCGCCCGCTCGGTCCACGGCACCACGGCCAGCGGGGGCTGGTGCCCGGCCAGCACACCGCGCAGGCGGTGAAGCGCCTCGTCGGTGCGGCTCGTGCGGTCGAGGGTGACGAGGAGGTTCGAGGCGCTCGCGGTGCCGAGCAGCCGCTGCGCCGAGTGCAGGTGGAGCCGCAGGTAGCGGGTGTCGAGCTCCTGCACGCCGGTGGTGATCAACCCCGCGACCGTCACGTCGAGCGCGTTGAGCATCCCGTCGGGGTCGACGGCCAGGAGGGTCATCCGGTCCCCGGGACCGACACCCAGCGTCTGCGCCAGCCCCTGGGTGAGCAGGACCTGGTCCTCCCCCTCGCGGGGCGGCGCGTCGGCCATCTCCACGCCCTGTCGGACCTTGACGGTGAAGCCCATGCGCCGCTCCCGGACGGGGTCCCCGGCCACGCCCAGGAACGCCGCCGACCTCCCGGCTGCGGTGGAGGCCATGCCCGCCACGTGCAGCGTCGGGGCAGCGGCCAGCACGCCGGGGAGGGCCTCGACCTGCTGCTGCAGCGCCTGCCAGTCGTCAAGGCCGTCCGCGACCGACCGCTCGAGCGTCGCCGTGCGACCCTCGGTCGCGCTCTGCCGCGCGATCTCCAGGTGCCCGAGCCCGCCGTGGATCATCGCCTCGGACAGGCCCTCGAACGAGAACGCCACGAAGCCCGCGGTGAGCAGCAGCGCCGCCGTGCCGGTCGCCACCACGGCCAGGGAGATCGCGGTCCGCCGCCGGTTGCGGGCGAGGTTGCGGAGGGCGAGGAGGGCGAGCTTCACGCCGCCGCTCCCCGGGTGTCGGCCGCGATCCGCCCGTCGCGCAGGACGACCCGCCGCGGGGCGCGCGCGATCAGGGCGGGATCGTGGGTGGACACGACGACGACCGTCTCGCGCGACCTGTTGAGGGCCATCAGCAGGTCCATGACCTCCGTGGCCGTCTCCGAGTCGAGGTTGCCGGTCGGCTCGTCGGCCAGCACCGCCAGCGGCCGGTGCACGATCGCCCTGGCGATCGCCACCCGCTGGCGCTCACCGCCCGAGAGCTGGTCGGGGCGGTGGCCGAACCGGTGCTCGAGGCCGACCTCGGCCAGCACCGCCCGGGCTCGCTCGCGGCGCTCCCGCGCACCGACCCCGGCGAGCCAGAGCGGCAGCTCGACGTTCTCCTCCGCGGAGAGCACCGGGAGCAGGTTGAAGGTCTGGAAGACGAAGCCGAGGCGGGAGCGCCGGAACAGGGTGCGTGCCCTCTCGTTCATGGTGGCTGTCGCGGTCCCGGCCAGCGTGAGCGACCCGGCGTCCGGCTCGTCCAGCGTCCCGAGCAGGTGCAGGAGCGTGCTCTTCCCGCTCCCCGACGGCCCCGCCACGACGAGCACCTCGCCCGCCGAGACCTCCAGGTCCACGCCGCGCAGCGCCTCGACCGTGGTCTCACCCAGGATGTAGCGCTTGACCAGGCCGCGGGCGTCGAACACGGGAGGGGTCGTCATCGGTCCGCCAGCAGGGTATCAGAAGGACGGGGCATTCCCGATGTGCTCCGCCTCGGGCGGCGCGGGATCGTTGCCGGGCCCCGGGCGGCGGGCCATGAGGGCCGGCACGAGCGTCAGGGCCGTCAGCAGGCAGGTGATCGACCCGATCAGCGCCATGACCCCGAGGGAGCGCAGCGCGGGGTAGTTCCCCAGGGTCAACGTCCCGAAGCCGGCGATGTTGGTGGCCGTCGCCAGGACCACGCCCTTGCCGGTCTCGAGCACGCCCTCGTCGATCCGCCCGCCGTTGCGGTGGAGCCGATGGACGAGGTGGATGCCGTAGTCGATGCCGACGCCCATGATCATCGTCGCGACGAAGGCGTTGGCGTAGTTGAGCTGCATGCCGAGGGCCTGCATGCATCCCAGCATCAGGACGATCCCGCACACGAGCTGGGCGAGGGCGATTGCCGCCAGGCGCGGGCTGCGGAAGTCGACGAGCAGCAGCACGGCCACCAGCACGAGGCCCAGGAAGGCGGCCCGCCAGGCGTCGCGGAGGAAGATCTTCTTGAGCTCGCGGCCCAGCACGTTGGTCCCGGTGACGGTGATGCCGTCGTCGTTCCCGGTGAGGGCCTCGACCAGCCCGGGCGGAGGGGTGCGCCGCCACTCGGGGCGGGTGGGATACAGGTACGTGACGACCCGCACCCGGTCGCCGTCCCGGCGGACGTAGCGGTGGACGATGCGGTCGAGCCCCTTGCCCTCGAGATCGGCGACGGTGAGCGGTCGCTCCGGGGCCAGGAAGTGGTCCAGACGGGACAGGTACGGCTCGAAGGGCTCGATGCGGAAGCCGCTGGCCCCCAGCTCCTTGACCAGGGCCTGGCGGATTCGTGCCGGATTGAACTGGTCGCCCGACCCTCGGGCGAGCGCATCCAGGACCTGGCGTTGCTGGTCGACCGGCGGCAGGTAGCTGAAGATCGACTCGACCCGCCCGACGACCCCGTTGGCCACGAATGGTTGCAGGCGCGACTCGACCCTTGCGGCGAGCCCGACGGCTTCGTCGAGCGTCCCCCCCTCCGAGATCGCCATCATGTACGACAGCGAGGCGCCGAACCGCTGGGCGATGTCCTGCTGGACCTTGAACGACGCCGACTCGGTCGAGCGCAGGGAGTCGATGCTCTCGTTGAAGTCGAGCCGCCAGGCTCCCCAGGCCGCCGCAAGGGTGAGCGCGAGGACCCCGGTGATCACCGCGAGACGGTGCCGCGCCGCGACCGCCATGACGCGCTCGAGGCCGAACGACTGGAGGTGGAGCCGCTTGACCGGCGCCCACCGGCGCCGCACCCCCTCGTTCCAGACGATCATCGCCGGCAGCATGAAGACGATCGCGATGCCGCACAGGACGATGCCGGTGCCGATCAGGAACCCCAGG
>JALOLB010000074.1 GCA_025456225.1 Thermoanaerobaculaceae bacterium | reverse complement strand
CAACAAGAAGACTTAATACCCCAAAAACGATATTCAATCGAAATCACACATCTACAAAAACCATCACCACTACACCCAGTGGGCGCTGGCCAAGCAGTACCTGGGCGACCCCTACCTGTGGCCGCAGCTCTGGGAGAAGAACACCTACATCCGTGACGCGCACTGGATCTACCCCGGCGATCCCCTCATCGTGGGCGTGAAGTCGCAGGAAGCTCCGGCGGAGCAGCCTCCCGCGGCGGCCGGAGACGGGGCAGGCACCACGCCCGCAACGACACCGCAGGTGCAGCCCATCCCCGCGGAGGGTGCGGGGGCGGAAGGCGGCGAAGGCACGACGCCCGCCGGCAGGCTCGTCCCTGTTGGCAGCGAGGACGACGTGTACTGCTTCGCCTACCTCGATGCCGAGGATGCCAAGCCCAACCTTACCGTGTTTTCCAGCGAGCAGCTCGAGTTCCAGGAGGACTCCTCGACCTACGACATCGTCTATCTCTCGGGCGGCGAGGCCGAAGGAGTCAAGGCCGGCCAGGAGTACTTCGTGAACGTGCCGGTGCGCAAGCTCCGTCATCCCCACACCGGGGCAACCCTCGGCCTGGTGGTCCGGCAGCTCGGGCGCGTCCGCGTCCTGTGCACCCAGGAGCACACCTCCACAGCCGAGGTCACGGCCTCCTGCGACGCCATCCCCATCGGCGCCTGGGCGACGCCTTACGAGCCGTATCCGGTTCCCATGGCGCTCCTCACCCCCCCAGCCCAGCTCTGTGACCCGCCCAACGACAGGCCGAAGGGTGCGATCACCTACTGTCGGGACGACGCGGAGGCTTTCGGGGCCGACCACATGGTACTGATCGACCTTGGCGAGGCCGACCAGGTGTCACCAGGGACGCTCTTCACGATCTACCGCGACAACCTGGTTGAGGGCGCCCCGCGCAAGCTTCTGGGCGAGCTGGCGGTCCTCCTCACGGGCGACCACTGGGCGACTGCCAAGGTCATCGCCTCCAACGGGCCGATTCGGGTTGGTGATCGAGTCGAGCTGAAGTGACCCCCGAACCCACTCCGGTGGTCCGCGCCGGTGAGCTGCGCGAGCTCGGCGACGCCTTGACCCGTCTCGCCGATGCGCTGCTCGCCCGCGGCGTGCCGCTGCAGGACGCCATGGATGCCTTCGAGCTGCGCTTCCTCAAGGCCGCCGTCCACCGTCACGGCGGCAACCTCTCCCACGCGGCCACGGAGCTCGGGATTCACCGCAACACGCTGCGTTCCAAGCTGCAGCGCAACGGCAGGCGACCCCGCTAGGAGTCCCGGGTGTCAGCCCATCGTGCCGATGTCGCACTCTGGGCGACGTTCTCGCTGGCCGTGTGCGTGGTCATGCTCCTGCAGACGCCTTCGCCACCCCCGAGTCGCGCCCCTCACGACGCTCTGGCAGGCCTCCGGGAGCTGGTGGATCATCGCCGCCCTCACGCCGCCCCGACCTTTGAGCAGGAGGTCATCGAGGCCGCGAGCCGGCATGGGCTCGATCCCCTTCTGGTGATGGCAGTTGTCGAGGCAGAGTCGGGGCACCAGGCCAACCTGGTTTCCGGTCGAGGTGCCGTCGGCCTGATGCAGATCAGCCCCGAGATCGCGGCCTGGGCACGGCTCGACAACCCTGCCGAGCCTCTGGCCAACCTGGAGGCGGGCTGCCGGTTCCTGGCCTGGCTGCTGGACAGCTACGGAGGAGATGTGACACTCACCCTGGCCGCCTACAACGCCGGCCCCGGAGCCGTCCGACGCTGGGGCACCGTGCCTCCCTACCGCGAGACGCGGTCCTTCATCGCCCGGGTTGCGGCGGCCTACGAACGCCTCGCCGGGCGGCCCCTGCCGCCCAGCCGACCGAGGCGAGGGGGATCAGCGGCGCTCTGAGCCGTTGTCGTCCTTGGTGTCGTGGGAGCCACGCATGGACTCACGGAAGTTCTTGATGCCTTCGCCGATGCCGCGGCCGAGCTGCGGAAGCTTGCTGGCGCCGAAGATGATGACGACGATCAGCAAGATGATGAGCAGCTCCGGAATTCCAAAGGAGCCAAACATGCCTGCACTCTCCCGCAGGCATTATAGCCCTCCCGGGGGGCGCCCGTGTCAGAATGGGTCGGCCGCCGCGGGGCGGCACCCGGAGATGACGGCCCAGACCCCTTCGCCGCGACTCAACCTGGTTGGCGCCGACCGCGCCCAGGTTGCGGCCGTGCTGGCCGACATCGATCCCCGGCCCTACCGCATCGAGCAGGTCTACCACTGGGTGACCCGGCGCCTGGTGGCCAGCATCGAGGACATGAGCAATCTCTCCAAGCCCCTGCGGGCGGCGCTGTCCGAGCGCGCCATGATCCAGGACCCCGGGATCGTCGAGACGGTGCACGCTCCCGACGGCACCCTCAAGCTCGCGCTCGTCCACCGCGACGGCAGCGTCGTCGAGGCAGTGGTCATGCCCATGGAAGGGCATGTCACCGTCTGCCTCTCGGTGCAGACCGGGTGTGCCGTGGGGTGCGTCTTCTGCGTGACCGGAGCGCTGGGGCCGGGACGCAACCTGACCGGCGCGGAGATCTTCGGCCAGTACCGCGCGATCCTCCGCTCCACCGGCCTGGCTGGCCAGCCTCTCAACCTGGTGTTCATGGGCATGGGTGAGCCGCTCCTCAACCTGGAGGGCCTCGAGCGGGCGCTGGAGCTCCTCGCCGACACCGTGAGCCCGCGCCGCATCACGGTCTCGACGAGCGGCATCGTGCCCGGCCTGAGGCGGCTCGCCGCCCTGCCGCGCCGTCCGAACCTGGCGGTTTCGCTCAACGCCACAACCCAGGCCCAGCGCGCCCGCCTCATGCCGGCGGCGGCCCGCTGGCCACTGGACGAGCTGCTGGACGCGCTCCACGCCTACCCACTCGAGCGGGGCCGCCGCATCACCGTCGAGTACGTGCTGCTGGCCGGCATCAACGACTCCCCCGACGACGCGCGGCGGCTTCCCGTTCTCCTGCGTGGCCTCCCGGTCAAGGTGAACCTCATCCCCCTCAACCCGGACCCGCAGTTCCTTCCCGGCCTTCAGGCGCCCGACGAGGAGCGGATCAACGCCTTCGCTGCCACGCTGGCGGCCGCCCACATGAACGTCACGGTGCGGTGGAGCAAGGGGCGCGAGGTCGCCGCGGCGTGCGGGCAACTGCGGGGACGGCTGGTCCCTACGCCGGGATGACGGCGGCGCTCCACAGACGCCCGGCCTCGGTGCCGTCTCTGCGGTAGGAGTAGTGGCCGGGCGAGCACGCCGTGCACACGCCTGCGAGTCGCACCGAGTGCACGCCCAGACAGCGCAGCCGGTCGGCGGCGAACCGGGCCAGGTCCACCCGGCCGTCGAGATGCCAACCGGGATCGACCGTCGGGACGCTGTCGAGCCCCGCGATCACCTCGCGGCCGACCTCGTAGTGACAGGGACCAACCCCTGGCCCAACCACCGCCTCGATCTCGCCTGGCGGAACGCCCAGCTCCCCCTCCAGGCGCCGCACCGTCTTCCCGAGGATGTCGGCGGCGAGCCCTCGCCAGCCGGCGTGGAGCATCGCCACGACACCTCCTCCGGCCAGGGCCACCGGCAGGCAGTCGGCGTTGCGGACCACGAGCCCGACGCCCGGTTGCGCAGTGATCAACCCATCGCACGCGCCGACGAGGTGGGCGCCCGGCGCGAGAGCGGATCGCTCCTCGTACAGAAAGGAGACGGCCCCGTGCTGCTGGAGGGCGTAGAGCACCGGGATCGGTCGGCCCAGCTCGCCCTCGAGGTGGGCGCGCGCCGCCTCGGCGAGCTGCCGTTCGTCGGCACCGAACGGCGAGCCGGCGGCGTCGGCGAACCACACGCGCCCAGAACCCAGCTCGAATCGCATGAACCCGGCAGACGGCGCGGTCGTTTGCATGCGCTATGCTACACTGACCCGCCGGAGGCAGCCACTTGAAACTACTGGCCCACGTGAGCCTTAACGCCTCCGCGCGAGCGCAGCGCGGGAGGGCGCCGAGACAGGTGGCCGTGCCGACCGGCGCGCGGAGGCCCACGCCGTGATCCGGCTCGAGGCCGTGCTCAAGTCGTACCACGGGCGCCCGGCCCTGCGGGGCATTTCGACCCACATCGAGCGCAGCGAGTTCGTCTTTCTGACCGGGCCCTCCGGGGCCGGCAAGAGCACGTTCCTGCGCCTGCTGTACCGGGCCGAGCTTCCCGACGACGGACGGATCGTGGTCGACGGCTACGACCTCGCCGCCCTGCCACGCCGCCACGTGCCCGGGTTCCGTCGGAGGCTGGGGGTGATCTTCCAGGACTTCAAGCTCCTGCGGCGCCGCACCGTGGGCGAGAACATCTCGTTCGTCCTCTCGCTTCTGAACCTTCCGGAGAAGGAGCAGCAGCGTCGGGCCTACCTGGCCCTCAAGCAGATGGGCCTCCACAACCGCCTCAACGCCCTGCCGGACGAGCTCTCGGGTGGGGAGCAGCAGCGGGTGGCGATCGCCCGCGCCCTGGTGCTGCAGCCGGACCTCATCCTGGCGGACGAGCCTTCGGGCAACCTCGACCCGGAGCGCGGCCACGAGCTCATGGAGCTCCTGAAGTCCATCAACTACCAGGGCACCACGGTCGTGGTGGCGACCCACGACCGATCGCTCATCGAGGCCCATCCGGCCAGGACCCTGGCACTGGAGCGGGGACACCTGGTTCGCGACGCATGGGGGGCCCAGCCATGAACCTCCACGGCTGGCGGGAGGTGAAGCGGCAGGTGCGCGAGTCCGGTGCCGCAGGCGTCGCGGCCATTCTCATGGTGGCGGTGGCCACGGCCTGGGCCGGTCTGCTGTGGACGCTTCACGGCTGGGTGCACCGGGAGCTCCTCGGGCACAATCAGGCCTCCACGGTGGTCGCGGTGCTGCGCGACCCGGCAGCCGCCACGAGTCTGACCTCGGCCCTCGAGGCTCGCCCGGGTGGCCGTCGCTTCACCCTGTCCCGGCCTCGCCAGGTCCAGGCCGAGCTGGCCGGGTGGTTCCCCGAGCTCGCGACGGTGCTCCTGGCTCTCGACGAGCCGAGCTTCCCGGCCATCCTCAAGGTCGAGGCCGCGGCGTCCGACTCGGCCAGCCTGGCGACATGGCTCGCCGGCCGTCCCGAGGTGGCGGTGGTGAAGAGCTCGACCCAGTGGCAGGAGCGTCTCGAGCGCACCCTTCGCCGCGTCGTGACCCTCGGGTTCGTCCTGGCGGCCGCACTGCTGGGCGGGTGCCTGGTGGTGGTGCTGCTCGTCGTGCGCCTGCTGGTCCTCGACCACGCCGACGAGATTGCCATCATGCGCCTCATCGGGGCACGGGAGCGCGACATCCGGCTCCCGTATGTGGTCCTCGGCCTGGCGCTGGGAGCCACGGGCAGCCTGCTCGGGGTGCTTGCCCTGCTGGGCCTCGATCTGGCCCTCAAGGCCAGCTTCCCGGCGCTGGCCCTCGGGACCGAGCTGCTCATCGTCCTGCCCCTCGGTGGCGCGGGAGCCGGTGCCGGCGGTGCCGCTTTCGGGCTGCTCGCCATCCCGAAAGAGCCCTGATTGAAGACAGGCCTCACTCCCCCGCTCCCCCGCCCAGGCCTCGGACCTCAGGCCTCAGGGAGGAGGGGCCTCAGACCTCAGGCCTCAGACCTCAGGTACTACACGACACATCTGTCTGGGCGGAGACGCTGAGATCTGCCTCTCCTGAGGCCTGAGGCCGGGTGGTTGGGTGGGCGGAAAACCTGAGGTCCGGGAGGGTGGGCGGGGGGCTACGGCTGGATGAGCGGCGTGACGCGGCGCAGGAATTCGCCGGCCTTGTCGCCGCCCTCGAGCAGCGAGATGGTGCGGGCCAGACGGTCCACGAGGGTCTGGATCGCCTCCATGCCCTTGCCGCCCTCGAGCTCGGTGCGGGTCTGCTTGTACTGCTTCTCGACCGCCAGGGAGCCCGTGAGCCCGACGCACTCGTCGGCCACCTTGCGAACGTTGTCGGCCAGCGCCACCAGCGTGCGGAGCGAAGGACCGGCCGGCGTGGCCTGGACCGGGGCGCCCTTCTCCTCCGGCGAACGCAAGCCGATCAGGCCCGAGGTGACGAGCCCGTACAGCACCTTGCAGACGTCGAAGGCGGAGAGCCCGGTGAGCTCCTCCAGCCTCTTGATGCTGGTCTGCCCATCGATCTTGGTGACGATGGTCCACTCCTGGGGCGAGAGGGTGATCTGGTCGTGGCCAGGCTCGCGCGGCAGGAAGTAGGGGACCATCTCCATGGAGGGGATCTTCCGCTGCAGCACGCGCCATTCATCCATCCGGCGTGCCGCCTCCATCATCAAGCTGGTATTGGACTTGCTAATCGAGACCCGATCGGACTCGACGTTCGCGGTGAAGATGAACTGGCCTCGCCGCCACGTCGCCATCTCGTAGACCGCGAACTCGCCACGCAACCTGCCGGCTGAGGCATCGGTGATCTGCCCGTCCCGGAGGAAGATCTTGCCGTCCAGCCCGTCCCCGGAAAGCGTGAAGACGCCTGTCTTGCCGGAGACGCTCACCAACTGGATGACGTCCGGAAGGGCGATGTCAGCGAGCGAGCCTTGCAATGCCATAGTCGGTCTATCGTCCCACCCTACCCGCTACTGTACAGCAAGCAGGCCAGATTGCGAAAGAGAGCCGGTGTCCCGGAGGGTGCGCCGCGCCAGGTGACTCCCGGCCCCGCACCCGCTGTCCGCTTCCCCAGGTCCTCCACGTGAAACTCCCCTCGGCTTCCGCACGTCCGGACCACTTGCTCAGGCCACGGCTGGTCCCGGCAAAGCTTACACAGCGCGTCACCGAGCGTCAAGCGAAGCGGAGGGAGGACCGCTTCGCAGGTGACAGAGCGCCACGGCGAGCGCGTCGGCAGCATCGCTCGGAGGAGGTGTCGCGAGACCGAGATGACGGCTGATCATGAACGCGACCTGGTGCTTGTCCGCACGGCCGTACCCGACGATGGCAGCCTTGATCCGGGCGGGCTCGTACTCCACAACCGGCCCGCCCCACCGACCCAGCACTGCAAGGAGCGCCCCCCGGGTCTCGGCGAGCGCCAGGGCCGCCTTCGGGAACTTGGCCGTGAACGGGGTTTCGACGGCCACCACCTCCGGCTGCAGGCGCTGCAGGAGACCCTCCAGCTCGGTCGCGAGGCATGCCAGCACCGTGGCCCGCGAGGCCTCACGCCGTCCGTGCAGACAGCCATGGCTCGACGCCCTGAGGGACCGCGAGTCTCCCTCTACCAGTCCCCAGCCGGTGGTGCGGGAGCCGGGATCCAGCCCCAGCACCCGCATCTGCCTACTCGGCCTCGAGCACGGATGTGTCGATGTCGAAGTTGGCCCAGACGTTCTGGACGTCGTCGTGGTCCTCGAAGACCTCCATGAGCCGGACCATCTGCTCGGCGCGCCGATCCTCGAGGCGAACCTGGGTCGTGGCGACCATCTCCACCTTGGCCTGCTCGATCGGGTAGCCCCGCGCCTCGAGGGCAGTCTTGATCTGGTGCAACTGCTCGGGCGCAGTGTAGATCTCGTAGAGCTCGGGGTCGTCGGCGAAGAAGTCCTCCGCTCCCACCTCGAGCGCGGCCTCCATCACCTGCTCCTCGGTGCCGGCGCTCTTCGGCACGATGAGGTAGCCCTGCTTCTTGAAGAGGAAGCCGACGCATCCCGACTCGCCGAGGTTCCCGCCGTGCTTGGAGAAGAGGTGCCGGATCTCCGCCGTGGTGCGATTGCGGTTGTCGGTCAGCACCTGCAGCATGACCGCCACGCCTCCGGGCCCATAGCCCTCGTAGTACACCTCTTCGTAGGAGACGCCGGGAAGCTCGCCGGTACCGCGCTGGATCGCCTTCTGTAGCGTGTCGCCAGGCATGTTGGCCGCCTTGGCGGCCGTGATCGCGGTGCGCAGCCGCGCGTTGGAGCTGGCGTCGCCGCCTCCTTCTCGGGCCGCGGTGGTGAGCTCGCGGATGATCTTCGTGAAGAGCTTGCCGCGCTTGGCGTCGAGCTTGCCCTTCTTGTGCTTGATGGTGCTCCACTTGTTGTGACCCGACATGCTAGCCCCCGACGGCACCTGGCGGTCCGCTGGCAGGAATTGTACACCGCTCACCGGCGAGTGTGGCGACTGTGGATCCCGACGTCGGACATGTCGGTGGCCACGCCACTCTGAGCGCTCCAGGAGTCGGGGACTATTGACTTGAGAGGACCGCCCCACCACAATGGCGATGATGCTTCGGCGCGAACCGGCGGAGGTATGAGCCAGACCATTCTCCTTCTCGACTACGAACCACGGACGGTGGCACGCGTCACCGAATCGCTCCTCCCTATTGGGAACGAGCTGGTGACTGCCAAGGACGTGGACGCGGCAGTCAATGCCTGCGCCAAGCAGGAGCCTCGGCTGGTGCTGATCACCTCGGTGCTTCCCCGGCTGAAGGTCGAGGATGCCATCACCCAGCTCCGTGCGCGGGCCGGCCTCCGGAGCACACCGTTCCTTGTCCTCATGAGTGGCTACAGTGGACAGGACCCTCAGGCCGACGCCATGCGTCTGGGTGCTCAGGACATCATTGGCAAGCCGTTCTCCAACGAGCAGCTCCTGGCCAAGGTCAAGACCCTCCTGCAGCGCGCCCGCGGCGAGGCAGGGGCGGGAGTCAGCCCCGACACGCGCGCCGACGTGCTGGAAGCGCTGCGTCGGAGTGCCGGCCTCACCCGGGACAGCGGCACCATGACCTCCGAGGAGCTGTTCGGCGACCTCATCGGGGACGAAGGCGAGCCCGGGCCCGCCGACACCCAGCGTATCTCGGTCACGCCGACGGTCAAGCCGGCGCCCGCGGCCCCGGCGCCAGCCGCCGTGGTCAGATCGCCCGAGCCGCCTGCCGCCCCGGTGGCTCGCGGCGTCCGGCCGGTGGAGCCGGACACGGCCGTGGAGCGCGTCCTCGAGACGACCATGGCCGACATCCGCTCCCATGCCCCGAAGGCCAAGGTTCGCGAGGACACCAACGGCGCCTCCGTCGATGCGCTGCTCTCGCAGACCCTCTCGGGGCTGGATGTCCGGGCTCCAAGGCCGGCACCCAAGCCGGCACCGCCGCCCCCGGTTGCACCTCCTCCCGAGCCCAAGCCGGCGCCCAAGCCCGTTCCACCTCCTGCCAAGCCAGCGGCTCCGGCTGTCAAGCCAGCACCTGAGCCCGTTGCCGCCGCGCCGATCGGCACGCCGTTCGGTCAGTACGATCTGATCGAGCCGATCGCCACCGGCGGCATGGCCGAGGTCTTCAAGGCGCGCATGCGCGGCGTGGAGGGGTTCCAGAAGATCGTCGCCATCAAGCGCATCCTGCCGCACCTGACGGAGAACGACGAATTCGTCACGATGTTCATCGACGAGGCCAAGCTGGCCGCCCAGCTCCAGCACCCCAACATCATCCACATCTACGACCTGGGGAAGCTGGAGAGGTCCTACTACATTGCCATGGAGTACATCGATGGCAAGGACCTGCGGTCGATCCTGCGCATGCTCGAGGAGAAGGAGCGGCGCCTGCCCCTCGGCCTGGCCATGTTCATCGCCTCCCGTCTCGCGGCCGCCCTGGACTATGCCCACCGCAAGCGCGACCTGCAAGGCCGCGAGATGGTGCTGGTGCACCGCGACGTCTCGCCGCAGAACGTGCTGATCTCCTTCGACGGCGACATCAAGCTCTGCGACTTCGGCATCGCCAAGGCGGCCTCGAAGGCATCCCACACCCGCGCTGGGGCCTTGAAGGGGAAGCTGCAGTACATGTCCCCGGAGCAGGCGTGGGGCAAGGACCTCGATCATCGCTCCGACATCTTCTCCCTGGGCCTCGTGCTGTACGAGATGCTGACGGGTCGCAAGGCGTTCGCCGGCGACTCGGAGCTGTCGATTCTCGAGCAGGTGCGGTCGCCCCGCATCGGGGCACCCCGGGATCTCGACCCGGCCATCCCGCCCGAGGTCGAGAGGGTCCTCCTCAAGGCCCTCAAGGAGAACCGCGAGGAGCGGTACCAGACCGCCGCGGAGCTGGGCACCGACCTCAACAACATTCTCCAGTCGATCCGCCCGGCACCGGGCGCCGGGGAGCTGGGCGCCTTCCTGTCGGAGCTGCTGGACCGCGAGAAGTCGGGCAGCGGCGCTGTCGCTCCGGCGTCCCGCCCCGCTGTCGCCCCCAAGCCGCAGCCCGCGCCGGCCCCCGCGGCGCCGGCCCCGGCCGCCAAGTCCAAGCCGGCTCCCGCTCCAGCACCAGCCCATGCGCCGGCCCCCGCCCCGAGCCTCGAGGTGTCGCAGGTTCTGGCTCCAAAGCGCAGCATCCCGATCGGGCTGATCGTCGGGATTGTCGTGGTGGTGGTCGCCGCCGTGGCGGCGTGGCTCATCCTCTCCCGGGAGAAGACGGCCGGTCCCGGTCAGGAACCGATCCCTGCCGAGACGCCGGCCGGCGTCCCCGAGCTCGTGCAGCAGGAGATCGACCGGCTCAAGCAGGAGGCCACTCCGGGACCCGTGACCCAGGAGCCGACCGTGGCGCCCCCGGTCCAGGAACGGCCGACGCCGGCACCGGCCATGGTGGCACCGACGGCCGCCGTGGCCCCGACGCGCGCGGCGGTGACGGCACCGACCCAGGCACCCCAGGTTCCAACACCGGTAGCCCAGGTGCCGACCCCCGAGCCCGCGGCGCCGACGCCCACCGCGGCACCCGCGATGGCGCCGACGGTCGCGGTGCCCGTGGCGACGCGTGCACCGCTGGGGGCCGACCAGGCCACCGTGCAGCCCGGGCAGTTGGTGGAGCTGACTCCCGACGTGACACCACCCGAAGCCCTTTCGAAGCCGCTGCCTGCCTATCCCGCTGGGGCCCGCTGGCAGTCGCTCCCGCCCCGGGGCGTGGTCATCCTCGACGTCCTGGTCGACGAGACGGGTGGCGTCCAGGACGTCAAGGTGCTGCGTGGCATGGCATCCAAGATGTTCGACACGGCCGCTGTGGATGCGGCGCGGCGGTGGCGGTTCAAGCCTGCAACCAAGAACGGCGTCAAGGTGAAGGTCCACATTACCCTGACCATCGCATTCAATCCTTAAGGGAGGAGCCGACATGGCGGTGCTAAACGAGCAACAGCGGAAGTTCTACGAAGAGACTCGCCGGGTGACCAAGCAGGAGATCAGCGACCTGGAGAACCAGATCCAGGAGGAGCTGCAGCGCGTCAAGCAGCGCATCGCCGAGCTCCAGAACGCCCAGAAGGCGGCCCGCCAGATGTACGACGCGGCCTGCCAGCGCCTCGGCATCCCCAACGACCTGGAAGAGAGCGGGAGCGAGTGATCTGAGGCGCACCCGCGCCTGGTTGCCGCAGGCCCACACCAGGTGGTGTGGGCCTTTTGCTCTTCTCTGGGCATGGATGGCCACAGCCGCCACGCCCACGGTCCTCGATCAGGTCGGTCGTCCGGTCGAGGTCGGACCGGTCGCCCGTGTCCTGACCCTGGCGCCGGACGTCACCGAGCTGGTGTTCGCCCTGGGCGCGGGGTCGCTTCTCCCGGCCGCACCCCGTTCCGCCGACTTCCCCCCAGCCGTGGCGACCCTCGAACGATTCGACGAGCTCGATGCCGAGGCCGTGCTCTCCCGTCGTCCGGATCTCGTGGTCGCCACCACCGCCGGGACCGACCCCCGGCTTGTCGAACGGCTCGCCACCCTCGGCGTGCGGGTCGTCACCACCGACGTGACCTCCTGTGAGCGTCTCGCCGAGGCCGCCCGCCTGCTCGGCCTCCTGCTGGGCCGAGCCGCCGAGGGCGACCGGCTGAGCGCGTCCCTGACCGGGCGCTGCGCGACTGCCACCGAGCGGGCGCGACGCCTCCCGACCCGCCGGGCGCTCTACGTCGTGTGGTGGGACCCGCTCATCGTCGCCGCACCCGGCACCTTCCACGACGACCTGCTCCGGCGGGGTGGGCTTGTGAACCTGGCTCCCGCCTCCGCCGGCCGCTACCCTCTTGCCAGCCGCGAGCTCCTGCTCGATCCCCGCCTGGAAGTGGTGGTCGCGCCGGACGAGCCCGACCTGCGCACCATGTACCGGGCGCTCCTTGAACGTCCGGAAGGCCGTCGCATGGCAGGTCCTCAGGTCCGGACGCTCTGGCTCCCGGCCGATCCCGCCAGCCGGCCCGGCCCACGCCTGGTGGACGCCCTCGAGGCCCTCGTGCAGGCCCGGGAGGAGACGCCGTGAAGCGCCTGCCCGACGTCGTCCTGGGCGTTGCCCTGCTCGCTGCTGCTGCGGCCAGCCTGCTCACCGGAGGCGCGGCGCTGTCGGCGGGCCAGGTCGTGCAGGCGCTCGGCGGCAGCGCGCCCCCCGAGGTCGAGGCCGTGGTGGTGTCGCTCCGCCTGCCGCGCCTGGTCCTCGCGTTGCTGGTGGGAGGTGCGCTGGCGCTGGCCGGTGCCGCGCTCCAGTCCCTGCTCGCCAACCCTCTGGCCGACCCCTTCCTGCTCGGCATCTCCGGGGGAGGCGCAGCGGCAGCGACCCTCGCCGTCGTGGCCCTTCCGGCCGCCGCACTGGGCGCCGTGCCCCTCGCGGCCATGGCCGGCGCGGCGGGCGCCACGACTCTGGTGTGGTGGATGGCCCGCGGCCCCCTGGGGGCGTCCTCGACCCGCCTGATTCTGGCCGGCGTGGCGGTGAACGCAGCCGCCTCGGCGGTGATCCTCCTGGTCCTCGCCCTCGCGACGGGCCATCGCCTCCCGGGCGCGCTGGCGGTGACCATGGGCTCCCTCGCCAACGCCTCGCCAGCCTCGGCCTGGTGGCTGCTCCCCTACGCCGTGCTCCCGGCACTCGTCCTCCTGCACCACGGCAGGGACCTCGGCCTGCTCGGCACCGGCGAGGAGTCGGCAGCCGGCCTCGGTATCGACGTGCCCGTGGTGCGCAGGCGCGTCTTCCTCGCCTCCGCCGCGCTGTGCGGCGGGGCCGTGGCGTTCGCAGGGGTCATCGGCTTCGTCGGCCTCGTCACGCCGCACCTCTGCCGCCTCGTGTGGGGACCGTCGCCCCGACGGCTGCTCGTGCGCTCGGGGCTGGCCGGCGCCGCCCTCACCGCCCTGGGCGACGTGCTGGCGCGCCGGCTGGTGCCCGGGGCGGAGCTGCCGGTCGGCGTCGTGACCGCCGTCCTCGGCGTGCCGTTCTTCGTGGCGCTGCTGCGGAGGTCGGCATGACCACCCTGCAGGCCAGACGGCTGTGCGGCGGCTACGGAGCCCGCCAGGTGGTCGGGCCGGTCGACCTCGAGGTCGAGGCCGGCTCCTGTGTCGGCATCCTCGGGCCCAACGGCGCCGGCAAGAGCACCCTCCTGCGGCTGCTGGCGGGCATCCTGCCGGCCCGGGCCGGCGAGGTCCTCCTGCTCGGCCGCAGCCTGAGCTCGTGGCGTCGGCGCGAGGCGGCGCGGGTGGTGGGGTTCGTGCCCCAGTCCCTGAGCGTGGCGTTCCCCCTCACGGTGGTGGAGATGGTCATGCAGGGCCGTGCCCCGCACCTGGGCGCCTGGCAGCCGCCGGGCCCGGCGGACGAGGCGGCCGTCGAGGCCGCGCTCCATGAGGTCGGGCTCGGGGCCCGCCGTGACGTCGGCGTCCACACCATGTCGGGGGGCGAGCGCCAGCTCGTGCTGCTGGCCCGCGCCCTCGCCGGGCAGCCACGCGTCCTGCTCATGGACGAGCCGGCCACCGGCCTCGACGTCCGCCACCAGCTCGCCCTCGTGGACACGGTTCGCCGCCTCGTGGCGACCGGTGTCGGCGCGGCCGTGGTGCTGCACGACTGGAACCTGGCCGCCCGCCTGACCGACCGGGTCCTCATCCTGCAGGAGGGACGAACCGTCGCCAGTGGGCCTTCCGGCGAGGTCCTCCTTCCCGAGATCCTCGGCGCGGTCTTTGGCGTGACCGTGGACCGCCTTCCCGCTCCCGGTGTCCCGGTGCTCGTCCCCCGTGGCGCCACTACCCACCCACCCACCGAGAGCTGAGAGTCAAGAGTCGAGAGTGGAGAGTCGAGAGTCCAGACCTCCGAGCACTGGGTTCCGAAGAAGTGGGGGGGGCGGGGGCAGACTCTCGACTCTTGACTCTCGACTCTCAACCGGGCGGGGGAGGACTCTCGCCCTGCGACCTCTCAGCGGCCCAGGGAGAGCTGACGGAGCTGCCGCTCGGCGATGGCCTGCTGCGCCAGCGCGCCCCGGTGCGGGACTCGGCCGGAAACCGAGCGCCAGATGGCCACCAGGGCGGTGCGCAGCGGAGCCGCAAGGAAGGCGCGCCGCTGGCGGGCCATCGCCATCTTGAAGTCGGCCGCGAACCGCTCTCCGGACACGGGGCGCGGCGGCAGGCTGCGCGAGCGCAACCAGGCCAGCGCCTCGCAGTGACGCCGGAAGAGCTCGGCCGCCCCGGCGCCGGGGAAGACCTGCCGGAGCGAGCCGGGCTCACCCGGGAGCGTCGCCCCGCGCACATCCGCATTGGTGGTGAGGCCGCCCCGGTCGCCGTGGAGGATCGACACGAAGTCCATGGAGGTGACCGCCGGCAGGGTGCCGGTGCGGAAGACCGTGGCGTACACCGGCTCCTGGCGATGCACCAGCGCCTGGAGCACGGCCGGGGGGCTGACCCCGACCTCCACCGGCGGCCCGGCCCGCACGAAGCCGAGCTCCTCGCATCCCCGCGTCAGGGCCTCGAGGTGCTCCTCGACCCCCGGCCGGGGCACCAGGGCCACGTCCTCCGGCAGGTTGCGTCCGAGCTGCAGGGCCACGAAGCCCACCAGCAGGCCGAGCACCAGCACGCCCATCACCGCGAAGCGCAGCAGGCCGAGCGGCTCGAGCCACGCCGGGGGGTTGACCAGGATCCAGCCGAGGAGGATCCCGAACAGGGCCGGCAGGACCTTCGCAAGCTGTCGCATGGCCGCACGGTACCAGACCGGGCGAGCCCCGGGAAGCCATCCGGCACACCGGCTCCCCTCGCGACCGGCGCCCTGCGCACCGGGGTCACCCCGAGGCGAGGGGGCGCAGGGCCTCTCGCAGCTCGCGGGCGAGCCGGCGACGGTCGGGCTTGCCGCTGGGGCCGAGCGGCAGCTCTGGCACCCACGCCACGAGGCGCGGGCGCTTGAAGGGCGCCAGGTCGCCGAGCGCCTGCAGCAGGCGGGAACCCGCCACCGGCCCCTCGGGCCCCGCCACCAGCACCGCGGCGACCACCTGCCCCCACGGCTCGGCCGGCGTGCCGAAGACCAACGCCGCCGTCACGCCCCCGCAGCGCAGCAGCGCCTCCTCCACCTCGAGCGGCGAGACGTTCTCCCCGCCCGTGACAATGACGTCGTCCGCCCGTCCCAGCACGTGCAGCCGCCCGTACCCGTCGAGCATGCCCAGGTCCCCGGTGTCCAGGAAGCCGTCGTCGGTGAACGGCTCCTCGTGCCGGCCGCGCGGGAAGTAGCCGGCCATCAGGATGTCGCCCCGCACCTGGATGCGACCGTCGACAATGCGCACCTCCACGCCGTCGAGCGGCGGCGCGGCGACCTCCTCCGGGTCCTCGACCTGCCCGGGCGCCTGGGTCGCCACCTGGGAGCAGGTCTGGGTGAGGCCGTAGGTCGTGACCACGGGCCACCCCGCCGACCTCGCGGCCCCCACCAGCCGCGTCGGGCACGGCCCTCCGCCCAGCAGGACGACGCGCAGGGACGGCGGCGCCTCGCCCGCCTCCAGGAGCCTTGCGAGCATCGGTCAGCACGGACAGCCCGCCCACGTGGGCGGGAGGCAGGGAGAGCAACCAGCGATCGTCCTGGCGCCATCCCAGGCGCGCGGCGCTCGCCGCCGCCGAGGCCACGAACGCGGCCCGGCTCAAGAGGACGCCCCTGGGCGCACCGCTCGATCCGGAGGTGAAGACCACGGCCAGCGGCCGGGATGGAGGGATCTCCCGCCGGTCGGCGAGGGGCAGGAAGCGGCTCGGCCGCATCGCCACGGGCAGGCTGTCTAGGTCCCAGGCCGCGGGGTCGAGCGCCGCGACGGCCGCTCGCTCCGCCTCGGTCCACCGGGCGTGGAGCGGCACCACCGTCACCCCGAGCTGCACCAGGGCGAGCAGGCGCACCACGGTCTCGGGGGTGGCCCGGACGACCAGGCGCGCCCGCGGCGGACCTCCGGGCCGACCCAGCCCCAGCCTGCCCAGCGCCGCCACCTCGGCGGTGACGCGGCGCGCCAGCTCGACCCAGCTCCAGCCCTCGTCCCCGCAGACGAGCGCCGGGCCGTCCCACCCCTCCCGCGCCGCCGCGACGATCGAGAGCTCCCTCATCGGGGCGCCCCTGCCCACAGCAGCAGACCGCTCACCAGCACGCTGTGCAGGAGCAGGAGCTGCCCGGTGGACGCCAGGGCCCGGTTGAGGGTCGGGCCGTCGTCGTGGCGCGCCACCAGCCCAACGACCCGCACCGCCAGGGGTGCCGTCATCAGCGACAGCAGCACCAGCGCCGGTGCCGCCCCGGTCACGACCATCCCGACCGTGCCGGCGTACGCGAGCGCGAAGCACGCGCCCAGCTCCACGACCCCGGCCCGCTTCCCGAGCCGCGCCGGCAGGGTGCGCCGGCCCGCCGCCCGGTCGGTGGCGTGGTCGCGGGTGTTGTTCACCACGAGGATGGCCACCGCCAGGGCCCCTGTCACCAGACCTCCCCACCAGGCCGCCGGCGGCACCGCGAGCGCCTGCACCCAGGCGGTCCCGCAGGTGGCCACGAAGCCGAAGAAGACCAGCACGAAGGGCTCGCCCAGGCCCAGGCGCGTGAGCGGGAACGGCCCCACCGAGTAGGCCATCGCCGCCAGCAGCGAGGCCGCGCCCATCGCCAGGACCGGCCACCCGGCGACCAAGGTGAGGTAAAGGCCCGCCAGCGCGGCCAGCCCGAAGGCCACCGCCACGCCCCGCCACATCCGCCGCGGCGACACCCACCCGGCCGCGGTGGCCCGCACCGGCCCGAGCCGCGCCGCCGTGTCGGTGCCCTGCTGGAAGTCGGCCACGTCGTTGACGAAGTTGGTGCCAACCTGGATGGCCAGCGCCCCCAGCAGGGCGGCGAGGGCGGGGCCGGCGCGGAACCCCCCGACCGCCGCGGCGCAGGCCGTGCCGAGGATCACCGGCGCGGCGGCCGCCGGCAGCGTCTTCGGCCGCGCCGCCGCGAGCCACGCCCCGGCCCCCCCTCCACCCGTGGTCCGGGGTCCGGGGTCCGGGGTGCGGGGTCCGGGGACCGGGGTCCGGAGTCCCGGATCCGGGGTGCGGGGTCCGGGGTCCGGGGTCCGTGAAAGAGCAAGACTGCGGGTGGGGGTCGGACCAGAAACGACAGTGCCCCAGCACTGTGAGCACACTTCGGGCACG
>JALOLB010000283.1 GCA_025456225.1 Thermoanaerobaculaceae bacterium | reverse complement strand
GGTGGACAGAAGTGGAAACCAGTGGACCGCAGTGGCCCACATCCCACGCTGGAGAGCCCGGGAGGGGGACGCAGTGGAGACGTTTCGCGGGGCCTTCAATGCGACCATCGACGAGAAGGGACGGCTCAAGCTGCCCACTCGCCTGAAGGCCTTGCTCGAGGGCGGCTACGGCTCCCAGGTGTTCATCACCTCCCTGCACTCCGCCGAGCTCAGGGTCTACCCGCTGGCGGTGTGGATCGAGAAGGAGCGCCGGTTCCTGGACCGCTCGCCGTGGGATCCCCTCGTGCAGGAGTTCCTCGAGCGCGCCAACTACGGGCAGGAGGACGAGGTGGACACCCAGGGCCGGGTGCTCGTCCCCGCTCACCTGCGCGAGATGCTCGGCTTCGCCGGCGAGGTGCTGGTCAGCGGCCGGGGCGACTTCTTCGCCGTGGTGCCGCGCGAACGGGTGCGGTCGAAGGTCACCTCCGACTTCACGCCGGAGCAGTGGTCCGCCCTCGCCGCCCTGGAGAGGGAATGAGCCGTGACCGGTGCCCTCCACGTCCCGGTCCTGCTGGAGGCCGTGCTCCAGAACCTGGCACCCCACGCTGGTGGCGTCTATCTGGACGCCACTGTCGGTCTGGGGGGGCATGCCGAGCGGGTCCTGGCGATTCCCGGCACGCGCCTGGTGGGGCTCGACGTGGACCCCGAGGCGTTGGCTCACGCCCGCCAGCGGCTGGCGTTTGCGGCCGACCGGGCGGCTCTCGAGGAAGCCCCCTATGGCCAGCTCGGGCAGGTCCTGGACCGGCTGGGCATCGCGCACCTGGCAGGGGCGCTGTTCGACCTCGGCGTCTCGTCGCTGCAGCTCGACACTCCGGAGCGTGGGTTCTCCTTCCGCCACGACGCCCCTCTCGACATGCGCTTCTCCTCCTCGGGAGTCACCGCCGCCCAGTGGCTCCGGGAGGTTGCCGAGGATGAGCTGGTGACGACCCTGTGGGAGCTGGGAGAGGAGCCCGGCGCCCGCCGCGTGGCCCGCGCCATCCTGAGAGCACGTGATCGTGAGCCCGTGCTCACGACGGGGCAGCTCCGACGCATCGTCTGGTCCGCTCTCGGCCACCCGCGCACCCGCATCGACCCGGCCACCCGCACCTTCCAGGCCATTCGCATGGCCGTCAACCGGGAGCTCGAGTCGCTGCCAGCAGCCCTGGAGTCCGCCGCACGGCGCCTCATCCCGGGCGGACGCCTCGTCGTGATCGCCTTCCACTCCCTCGAGGATCGCATCGCCAAGCACACGATGCGCCGGCTCTCGGGCCGCTGCGTGTGCCCTCCCGGCGCCTTCGCCTGCCAGTGCGACCCCGAGCAGGTGCTGACCGTGCTGACGCCGCGGCCCGTGCGTGCCGAGGAGCCAGAGGCCGAGGCCAACCCCCGGGCACGGTCCGCGCGCCTGCGCGCCGCCGAGCGGAGAGCCACGTGAAGGTCATCGGGTACCGCCCCAGCAACCGCTGGGTCCAGCGTCCCCTCGACTGGGGGTGGTGGCCGTGGCTGAAGCGCTGCTGTCTGGGCGCGCTGGCGCTGGCCGCCGTGCTGGGCGCGCTCGTCGCCCCCCGCCAGACCACCATCCGCATCCGCTACCAGATCGCCCAGCTCACCAGCGAGGTGGAGCGCCTCGAGAGCGAGCACCGCACCCTCCTCCTCGAGCGCGAGCGGCTCAGCTCGCCGTCCGTCCTGGCCGGTCAGATCGGGGACCTCGGGCTGATCCAGGTGCCGTCCGGGCAGGTGGCGTTCCTCGGCAGCGACGGCCGACTGCAGCGCTCGCCCCACCCCACACCGAGCCCCCATCCCACGGCACTCCGGGAGGCTCGATGATCAGCCGTGCACGCTTCCGGTTGGTGGCCTGGGTCCTGGCGGCGTGGGCCGCTCTGGTCTGGGGACGCCTGGCCCAGGTGCAGGTCCTGGACCACCAGACCTGGAGCGAGGAGGCGATCAGGCAGCGGGAGAAGGCGATCGAGGTGGAGAAGCCGCGGGGCGAGATCCAGACCCGCGACGGCCGCCTCCTGGCCGGCTCCCTCGAGCGCCGGGCGGTGTACGCCAACCCCAGGCAGATCCCCTCCAAGGCGTGGCCCGAGCTGGCCGCCAGGCTCGCTCCCCTCACGGGTCATACCGCCGCCGACGTGATCCGGGAGCTCGGCGAGCACGACGGCTTCTTCTATCTCGCCAAGGACCTCGACCCCGAGGTCGAGGCCAGTGTCTCGCGCCTCCGCCAGCGCGGGGTCGGCACCATCCGCACCGAGCGCCGCGTCTACCCCCACGGCACCCTGGCCGGCCCGCTCATTGGCTTTGTTGACGGGGCGGGAACCGGCAAGGCCGGGCTGGAGTCCTACTACGACCGCACCCTGGCCGGGGAGCCGGCGGTCTATCGCGCGCTCCGCGACGGGAAGAGCTTCCCCACCCGTCTCGACCTCCGGCTCGAGCGCTCGGGCCGGCCAGGTCAGTCGCTGCTGCTCTCGATCGACAGCCGCGTCCAGCAGGTGGTGGAGGACGAGCTGGCGCGCACCATCCTCGAGATCGGCGCCGAGTCGGCCTCGGCCGTGGTGATGGACGCCTTCACCGGCGAGCTGCTGGCGCTGGCATCCCTTCCATCCTACGACCCGGCACGCGCCGGGGAGACGACCCCGCAGCAGCAGCGCAACCACGCCGTGCAGGACATGCTGGAGCCCGGCTCGACCTTCAAGCCGATCATTGTCTGCGCCGCCCTCACCCACGGCGTGCTGAAGCCCTGGGACATGGTCGACTGCTCCGGTGGCGGCATCCAGATTGCCGGCGTCTTCATGCGGGACCACGCCAGCTACGGCGCCCTCTCGGTCCGGGACATGCTGGCCAAGTCCTCCAACTCCGGCACGATGCGGGTGGCGCTGCGGCTCTCCCCCGTGCAGCTCGACGGCTTCATCCGCGCCCTCGGGTTCGGACGGGCCACCGGCATCGGCCTGCCGGGCGAGATGCGGGGGCTCTACCAGGGCCCTGACACCTGGTCGGCGCTCTCGCGCCCGGCGCTCTCGATCGGTCAGGAGATCGCCGTCACACCCCTGCAGCTCGCCCGGGCCTACGCCGCCATCGCCAACGGCGGCAGCCTGGTGCAGCCGGTGCTGGTCCTCGAGACCCGCGACGCCGAGGGGCGTCAGGTGACGCCGTTCCGTCCCACGCCCGCCGCCCGGGTCATGCCGGAAGAGGTGGCCAGAACCGTCGCCTCCATGCTCGAGGCGGTGATCGACGAGGGCACCGGGGCCCGCGCCAGGCTGGCGGGCTACCGGCTCGCCGGCAAGACGGGCACGGCCCAGAAGGCCGCCGGTGGTGGGTACAAGGCCGGCCTGCACGCCGCCTGGTTCGCCGGATACCTGCAACTGCCCGACCCCCGCCACGTCATCGTCGTCTGCGTCGACGAGCCCAAGGCCACCTACTGGGCCACGGACGTGGCCGCGCCGGCCTTCGGGCGGATCGCGGCGCGGCTCGTCACCCTCCTCGGCGTGCCGCCCAACAAGGTCCAGCACACGTGAAGACGACCGCCCTCGCCCGCCTGATCCGCTGCTCCCTCCGGGGGGCCGACGTGGATGTCACGGCGATCACCCACCATGCCCAGTCGGCCGCCCCGGGCAGTCTCTTCGCCGCCCTTCCGGGCCGGCGTCACCATGGCCTGGAGTACCTCGCCGAGGCCACATCGCGGGGTGCGGTCGCGGTGCTGTCCGACCGCGACCCCGGCGGCGACCTGCCTTGGCTCGGAAGCGACACCCCCCGCCGCAGCATGGCCCTGGCCGCCTGGGAGCTGGCCGGACGGCCCCACGAGCGGCTCACGATGGTGGGAGTCACCGGCACCAACGGCAAGAGCACCACCTGCGACCTGGTAGCGGCGATCGCCACCGCCGCCGGGGAGGTCCCGGGTGTGTTCGGGACGCTGGGCTTCCGCCTGCCCACCCGCCGGCAGCCCACGACCCACACCACCCTCGAGGCCACCGAGCTCGCGCCCCTGCTTGCGGAGCTGGAGCAGGGCGGCGGCACCGTCGCCACGATGGAGGTGTCGTCCGCCGGGCTGGTGATGGAGCGCGCCACCGGCCTCCAGTTCGATGTCGGCGTGTGGACCAACCTCACCCGCGACCACCTGGACTTCCACCGCGACATGGAGGACTACTTCGCCGCCAAGCTGCGGCTCGGTGGCCTGCTGCGCCACTCGCCCCGCGGGCGGCGGGTCATCGGTTGCGACGACCCGTACATGGCTCGCCTGCTCGATGTGCGGCAGCCCGGCGACCTGGCGTTCGGGCTCGGGGCCGGGGCCGACATCACCGCCCACGACCTCGTGGCGGACACCCAGGGCCTCCGCTTCATCCTGGTCGCCCCGGCCGGTCGGATCCCCGTCGCCATGCCCCTGGTGGGCCGCCACAACCTCTCCAACGCGCTCGCCGCCGCCGGCGTGGCGATGGCCCTCGCCTGGCCTCTCGAGGCCGTCGCAGCGGGGCTCGCCACCGTGCGGCCGCTCCCCGGACGGCTGGAGCCGGTGGACGTGGGCGGCGGCCGCGCCGTGTTCGTGGACTACGCCCACACCCCCGACGCCCTTGAGAAGGTTCTCGTGGCGCTCCGCGAGGTGGGGCGCGGCAAGCTCATCGTGGTGTTCGGCTGCGGCGGCGACAAGGACCCCGGCAAGCGACCCCAGATGGGTGAGATCGCCGGGCGCCTCGCCGACATCCCG
>JALOLB010000282.1 GCA_025456225.1 Thermoanaerobaculaceae bacterium | reverse complement strand
GGACCTGGCGGCGCTGGTGCGCACGCAGTACCACCTGATCTCGGAGGAGCCCGCTCCCGCCGCGGCCCCCCACGACCCGCCGACCCGCTGAGCCTCATGGTGGTAGCCTGAAGCCCGGACAGCCGGCTGCATGGCGGAAGGGAGCACCGTGGGCAGGGTCGTGCCGGGACGAGCCGAGGGTGGGCTGAGGACCTTGGCGGTCGCGGCCGCGGTGCTGGCAGCGCTTGCCCTGGCGTGGCCGGAGCTGCTCCTGCGCGGCCTCCTGCCGGTGACCGGCGACGTGCTCACCTTCTCCTTCCCGGCCTGGAGGCTCACCCGGGACGCGCTCGCGAGCGGCCACCTGCCGCTGTGGACCTCCCTCAAGAGCATGGGGGAGCCGCTGCTGGCGGACCCCCAGAGCATGGCGGCCTACCCGGTCTTCTGGGTGCTGGCGCCGTTCGGCGGGTTCGACGCCTTCCTGCGCCTCTGGGTGCTGGTGCACACCGCCCTGGCGGCCGGCTTCCTCGGGCTGCTGGTCTACCGGAGGCGATGCGACGCCCAGGCGGCCGCCCTGGCGGCGGTGCTCGGCGGCCTCAACGGCTTCCTGGCGTCCCATGCCACCTTCCCGAATCAGCTCGCCGCCGCGGCCTGGGTGCCGGCGTGCCTGTACGCGGCGTGGCGCCGGTCGCCGATCGGGCTCGGGGTGTGCCTGGCGATGCAGTGGCTGGCGGGCTTCCCGCCGTTCTCACTGCTGACCGTGCTGGCGGTGGGTGTGCTTGCCGTCGCGGAGCGGGGTACCGGGATGCGGAGGCTTGCCGGCTCCGGCTGCGTCGCCTTCGGCCTGGCGGCGCCCCAGCTCCTGCCGTTTCTGGAGCTGCTGGGTCAGGCTGCCCGCGGCGTGGTGCTCCCGGGCCAGGAGGCCGCGACCTTCTCCATGACCACAGGCCTCCTGGCCACCCAGGTGCTGCTGCCGCAGTGGCGCCTCTTCCCCGTGACGATGCCGGGCGACCCGGCCGAGATGTCCTTCTACATCGGCCCCGTGGCCCTCCTGCTGGCGATCCTCGCCGTCGTGCGGGGGGGCGGCCGCGAGCGCTGGCTCGCCGCCGGAGCGGGCGCCTGCCTGGTACTGTCCCTGGGTGCCAACCTCCCCGGCTGGGCCTGGCTGACCCCGCTCCACGCCTTCCGGTTTCCGGCCCACTGGCTCCTGCTCGCCACGGCCGCCTCCACCCTTCTCGCGGCGGAGGGGCTGTCGCGGCTGGGGGTGGGCCGCTGGCGGTGGGCGGTGATCGCCGTGGTGCTGCTGGACTGCGCCTGGTTCTGCCGTCTCCTGCCGGTGGGGTGGGCGCGACCCGAGCTCCTGCAGGTGCCGCCACCTCTCGCCAGCCGGCTGGCCGCCGCGGACGGCGGATTGCCGCTGCGGATCCTCCACGACGAGAGGCTGGTGGAGCGGCTCCTCGCCCGGCCGCTGCCTCCCACCGAGAGCGTCGCGCTGCTGCGGGAGGTGCTGTTCCCGTCCTACGCCGCCGCCTGCGGAGTGCCCGAGGCGAAGAGCTATCAGGTCCTGCGGACCAGGCGGGCCGCGGCGTACCTGGACCGCCTGGAGCGCGGCCCCACCGGATCGGAGCTGGCCGCCACGGCCCGGGTGGGCCACATCCTGACCCTGAAGCCGGGCGCGGGCGGGGTGGATCGCAGCTCGCTGGTCCTGCTCCCCACCGGCGCCGGGCGCGACGTCTGCTACCTCGTGCCCCCCGAGGCGGGCCACGTCACGGTCCGGGCCTACCGGGCCGGCCACGTGAAAGCAGCCAGCACGGTCAGGCAGGCAGCGCTCCTCGTACTGCCCGAGGTCCACTACCCGGGGTGGCGTGTCGAGGTGGATGGTCGTTCCGCGCCTCTGGAGGTCCACAAGGAGACCTTCCTCGCCGTGCGTCTCGCTCCCGGACCGCACACGGTGGTCTTTCTTTACCAGCCGCTGTCCTTCCGGATCGGCCTCGCCCTCGCGATCCTGACCGTCCTCGCCCTGCTCGTGCGGGGCGCGCGTGTGTGGCGTCGTTCCCGCTCCACCCTCGGCGCCTCGGTGTCGGCCGATCGCTGACCGGCCGTCCCCGGGTGCAGATCGGCCCGTCCTGACAGAAACCAGGTCCTGGGTGGTGTGAATCGCTGCGACAGCCCACGCCTTCCTGGCCTGAGACCGATCCGGACGGCTTGGGGCGGCTTCCGGAACCCGGCGGGAGGGCGGTACAGTAGACGTCGTGAGAGTCAAGGCGCCCCCAGGAGCAGCACCGAAGCGGGGCTCGCGCCGGCCCGACGAGCACCGACGCATCCTGCAGCGTCAGGCGGCCCTGTACGAGATCAGCGAGGCCGCGCACCAGGCCGAGGACCTGGAGTCCCTCTACCGGCGCCTCCACGCCATCATCGCCCGACTGATGCCGGCGGAGAACATCTACATCGCCCTCTACGACCCCGCCACCGATCAGGTCTCCTACCCCTACTACGTCGATCAGGTGGATGCACCCCCCCTCGGCCCCGAGCCTCTTGGCAGGGGCCTCACGTCCTACGTGCTGCGCACCGGCCAGCCCCTGCTGGCGACCGCCGAGGTCTTCGAGCGGATGCTGCGGGCCGGGGAGGTCGAGAGCATCGGCGCGCCCTCGCTCGACTGGCTCGGCGTGCCGCTGCGCGTTCGCGACCGCACCATCGGCGTCATGGCCATCCAGACCTACTCCGAGAGCGTGCGCTACGGCGAGACGGAGCGGGACCTCCTGGTCTACGTCTCCAACCACGTGGCCCAGGCCATCGAGCGCAAGGGTGCGGACTGGGCGATCCACGAGAGCCAGCGCCAGCTCGCGACGCTCATGAGCAACCTGCCGGGCATGGCCTATCGCTGCCGGCACGACACCTCCTGGACCATGGAGCTCCTCAGCGAGGGGTGTCAGGCGCTCACCGGGTACACGCCGGCCCAGCTCCTGGGCAACGCGACCATCTCCTACGACGACGTGGTGCACCCCCAGGACCGGGAGAGGCTGCACCGGGAGGTGGACGAGGCGCTGGCCGGCGAGCGCCCCTACGAGTTCACCTACCGCATCGTCACCGCCGATGGGCAGATCAAGTGGGTCTGGGAGCGCGGCCGCGGCGTCTTCGGCCCGGCCGGCGAGCTGCTGGCGCTCGAGGGGTTCATCGCCGACGTGACGGCCGCCCGCGAGGCCACCGAGGCCCTGCGGCAGAGCGAGGAGCGCTACCGGCTGGCCCTGCAGGCGACCCAGGAGATCATGTACGACTGGGACATGGTTGCGGGCACGCTGGTCTGGAATCAGGCCGTGACCCGGGTGTTGGGCTGGGACCTCGATGAGTTCGGCGACACCCTCGACGCGTGGAGCGGCTTCATCCACCCCGAGGACCTGGAGCGCGTCGGCGCCGATCTGGACGCGGCCATCGCCTCGGGCGAGGTGTTCACCTCGGAGTACCGGTTCCGTCGGAAGTCCGGCGACTGGGCGCTCGTCCTCGACCGGGGGCTCATCCTGCACGACGAGACCGGGAAGGCCGTGCGCATGGTCGGGGCGATGTCGGACCTCACGGCGCGTCGCGCCCTCGAGCTGCAGCTCCAGCAGGCCCAGCGCATGGAGGCCGTGGGCCAGCTCGCCGGGGGCATCGCCCACGACTTCAACAACCTCCTCACGGCGATCCTCGGCTCCACCGAGCTCGCCCAGCAGTTGCTCCCCCCCGACCACCTCGCCCTCGACGAGCTCGCCACCATCCACCGCACCGTCGAGCGCGCCGCCGAGCTCACCCGCGGGCTGCTGGCCTACGCCCGCCGCCAGGTGCTCTCGAACGTCGAGCTCGACCTCAACGAGGTGATCCGTCAGGCCATCCCCCTGCTGCGCCGGATGATCCCCGAGAACATCGACATCCGCTTCACCCCGGACCCCGACATCGGCACCGTGCGGGGAGACCGTGGCCAGCTCACGCAGATTCTCGTCAACCTCTGTGTCAACGCCCGGGACGCCATGCCCGAGGGCGGCGCCATCCGCGTGCGCACGGCCAACGTGAGCCCGGCCACGGCCTCGAAGGTGTCCGGCCCCGGTGGATCAGGTGGCCGCCAGGTACGTCTGACGGTCGCCGACACCGGCCGTGGCATCGCCAAGCAGGACCTGCCTCACGTCTTCGAGCCGTTCTTCACGACCAAGGAGGTCGGCCAGGGGACCGGCCTGGGCCTTGCGGTGGTGTACGGCGTGGTTGCCCAGCACAACGGCACCATCGACGTGGAGACCGCGGTCGGGCGCGGCACGACGTTCTGGATCCACCTGCCCGTGGTGCCCGGATCCGGCGTGCGCGCTCCCAGCCAGCCCGAGCACCCCGCCTCTGGAGGCCCCGAGACGATCCTGGTGGTGGAGGACGAGCCCGAGGTGCGGGCGACCCTCGTGCAGATCCTCACGGGCCTCGGGTACCGCGTCCTCCAGGCCCCGGATGGCGTGGACGCTCTGGCCGTCCTCGAGGGGGCCTCCGCTCGGGTCGACCTGGTGATCACCGACGTCGTGATGCCGCGCATGGGGGGCAAGGAGCTGTTCGCCGCGGTGAGCCGGCGGAGCGAGCCGCCGCTCTTCCTCTTCTCCTCGGGGGCTACGCCGAGGCGCTCGTCAACCAGCAGCTCGGCGCTCAGGGCGACCTGGCCTTCCTCAGCAAGCCCTACGGCATCCAGGACCTGGCCAGGAAGGTTCGGGAGGTCCTGGACGGCCGGGGCGGCGCCCGGCTCTCCTGAAGGCTCCCGTCGACGGAACCTTCGACCCCCGAGACTCGTAGTCCCCAGCGAGGGAGGTCACGATGCTCAGCCCCTCGATGCTCAGCCCCTTTGACGGTGCGGGTCTGGTGCTGCTCGGCGGGCTGCTGGGCCTGGGGACGGCCGGGACCGTCTTCTGGGTGTGGATGCTGATCGACTGCGTGACCCAAGAGCCGGCCACCGGGGACGAGCGGCTGGCCTGGACGCTGGTGATCGCCTTCACCCACCTCGTCGGCGCGTTTGCCTACCTGTTCGTGCGCCGCCCCGTGCGGATCCGGCTGCACGGGGTCTGATCCCCGAGGTGCGCTCGTGCCGTTGACCCCGGTCAAGGTCGGGCCCGAGCCGGGACACCAGAGTGAGGACGTGGGAGCAGCCACTCCTCGTCGGGCGCGCGAGCGCCGCACCGTGCAGGCGATGATCCGCCTCTTCTGCCGGTTCCACCACGGCGGCCGGACCCTCTGTGCCGAGTGCCAGGCGCTCGACGAGTACGCCGCCCGCCGCCTCGACGGCTGCCCCTACGGCGACGGCAAGCCGGTCTGCCTGCACTGCCCGGTTCACTGCTACGCCCCGGCCCGGCGCGAGCAGATCCGCCAGGTCATGCGCTGGGCCGGCCCGCGCATGCTCTGGCGGCACCCGATCCTGGCCATCCGCCACGTGCTCGACGGCCGCCAGAAGCGCTCCTCCAGGTAGAAAGAGGCCCCGGAGACTCTCGCCTCCGGGGCCCGTCTGGCCCCCCGCAGGGTGCTCGGACTACGGCTTGAACCCCAGGCGATCCCACAGCGACTCACCCTCGGCGATCTGCTGCGCCTTGAGCTTCGGGTAGGTCTTGAAGAGGAAGATGGTCAGCGGGACGACCCCGAGGAGGATGATCATGAGGTCCGGCACGGCCCGGATCGTGCCGATGAGCTGCACGAAGCCACCCTCAAAGAACGATGCGTCACGGGCCGCCCACAGGCCGTCCCTGTACGCTGACCAGGTCTGCATGATGCCGACCGGGAAGAGCGTGCCCAGGGTCATCAGCAGCAGCCCGACATTGAGGCCCCAGAACGACACCTTGAGGAGCCTGTCGTCCCATGCCTCGCGCTTGACCAGGCCCCGCCAGGAGAAGAGCAGGAGCGCAATCGAAAGCATGCCGTAGGTTCCGAAGAGCGCTGCGTGGCCGTGGTTCATGGTCAGGTACGTGCCGTGCTCGTAGTAGTTGACGATCGGCAGGTTGATCAGGAAGCCGAAGACGCCGGCCCCGAGGAAGTTCCAGAACGAGGACGCGACCAGGAAGTAGAGCGGCCATCGGTACGGGAACTCCTTGCCTTCCTTGCGCACCGAGCGGTACTCCATCATGCCGCGCACCACCAGGCCGAACATCGGGATCGGCTCCAGGGACGAGAAGACCGAGCCGACGGCCAGCCAGAAGCTCGGGCCGCCGTACCAGAAGTAGTGGTGGGCGGTGCCGAGGATGCCGGACAGGAAGACGATCGCGGCCGTGAAGTAGGCCACCCGGATCGCCGCCTTGGCCGAGGCGAGGCCCATCGCCACCATGACCAGGGCGATCACCGCGACCCCGAAGAACTCGAAGATGCTCTCCACCCAGATGTGCACGACGAACCAGCGCCAGTAATCGGCCACGGTGAGGTGGGTGCCCCGGCCGTAGAACAGCCCGAAGCCGAAGAACACCACCACCAGGATGGCCGAGAACACGTAGAAGACGATCAACGAGCGGAAGTCGCTCGAGGCCCCGCCGCGCAGGAGATGGCCCACCGCCCGGTAGACGATCACCAGCCACGCGATCAGCCCCAGGAAGAGCAGGATCTGCCAGAGACGCCCGAGCTCGAGGTACTCCCACCCCTGGTGACCGAGCCAGAACCACCACTCCCCGAGCTTGCCCTTGATCCCGGCCACCTCACCCACCAGGCTGCCGACGGCGACCAGCAGGATGGCGCCGAACAGGAGCTGCACCAGCAGACTCTGCCGGCGCGGCTCGCGCCCGCCGATGATCGGCGCCAGGTAGATCGCCGAGGCGACCCAGGTCGTGGCGATCCAGAAGATGGCGAGCTGCAGGTGCCAGCTCTTGGCCCAACTGTAGGGGATGAGGTCGGCGATCTGGGTGACGTAGAACGTGCCTGGATGCACGGTGTAGTGCGCCAGCAGGCCGCCGAACGAGGTCTGGACCAGGAACAGCAGGATCACCACCAGGAAGAACTTGGCGGCGCGATACTGGCTCGCGGTGAGCGGCGAGTCGATGAGCTTCTCGGCGAGCGGCACCCCCTTCGCCGGGCCGTACCACAGCTCGAAGTAGTGGACGAAGAAGATGAACACCCCGAGCGCCAGGAACAACGACAGGATGCCGCCCAGCGACCAGATGTAGGTCTCGGGGTTCGGCGTGTTGCCGACGAGCTTGTCCGGCGGCCAGTTGTTGGTGAACGAGTAGTCCTCGCCGGGGCGGTTGACGACCGCCGCCCACGCCGTCCACACGAAGAAGCGGCCGATCTGCTTGCGCTCCTCGGGGGTGGGCACGGTGTTCGCCATGAAGCCGTAGCGCGGGTCGCCCTCCCCGAAGGAGCGTTCCCACAGGCCCAGGATGGCGTCGAGGCTGGCAGCCTGGAGCGCCGAGAGCTGAAGCGTGTCGGTGGCCTTGTCGTAGCGGTTGGCCTTCATCTCGGCCGCCACCCCGGCGTCCACCACCTGCCGCTCGACGGCGCTCAGTGCTTCCACCTCCTTGCCGTGCCCGGCGCGGGCCAGCGCCGCCTGCACCGCCTTGCCCCACTCGTGCAGGGTGACGGCCGAGAACTCGGTGCCGCGCTGGGAGCCGTGCCCCCAGACGCTGCCGTGGTCCATCAGGCCGTAGCGCTGGTAGATGTCCTGCCCGGCCAGGATGTCCGCGCGGGTGAACAGCACGTTCCCCGCGGGATCGGCCACCGTACCGGGGTACGGCGCTACCCGCTCGCGGGCCGCGAACCCCCCTCCCAGCAGCCCGGCCATCGCCACGACGAAGCAGATGATGGCTGCCCACTTCAGACGCCCTGTCGTCATCTCCACCTCCTCCGGTCCCGCCCGGACGCGATACCTCACAAGCGGGACCCTCCTGTCCTGGAACGTTCCATCCCCAGTGTCGCCCCCGCCTTGACCTGGGTCAACAACACCCGCCTCGCGCCTGCAGGGTGAGACACCGCACGCGCGCACCGCCAGGCGCGATCGCTGATCCCGCCGCCGTCCGACTCGAAGGCCAGCGGAAGGTGCAGGTCGGAAGCGTATAGTGGCTGAGGAGTCATTCGTGACATGCGAGTGCTCGCGAGCGCAATCCGGACGCCTGATGGCGGCGGCTGGACTGGCAGGTCTGGCGCCAGCTCCGTGGGTGGCGACGCTCTCGAGCGGTCAGGTGGGCTCACGCTGCCGGCCAGGACAAGGTGAAGGTGACCAATGACGACGCGTAACCGCCTTCTGGCGACAGTCCTCCTGTGCACCATACCGATGACGGGCTGTCTGACCTGGCGACCGGGGTGGGAAGGGCTTCCCACCGGGGCGTCGGGCGCCTCCACCGAGCAGGCTTCGCGAGAGGCCGAGCTGCTCCTCGCCGATGCCGACAGCGAGCCGAAGGTGCGAGCGGCCCTCGCCGCCTGGCAGCGCGTGCTGGAGACGGATCCCGGGCATCAGCTCGCGTTGGCACGGATGGCTGAGCTGCACGTGCTGCTGGGGGCCGCGTACCTCGACTCGAGAGGCGCCAAGAAGGAGGCGTACCTCGCTGGCGTTCGGGCCTGCGAGCGGGCCATGGCCGCGAGCCCCGAGTTCGCCGCGGCGGTCAAGGGCGGCGCCCCGGTGGACGAGGCGAGCCGGTGGCTTGGCCGCGAGCATGCGGCCGCGATGTTCTGGTGGGTCACCGGGGTCTCGTACCTGTTCAAGGAGTGTCAGACCCCGCCACAGCGGGTTGTCAACTTCCGATGGATGAAGCGTACGCAGGGTGTGCTGCAGCGGCTGACCGAGGAGGACGCCGCCTTCCAGGAGGACGCCGTGCAGTTCACCTGGGGGATCTTCTATCTCGCCCTGCCGAGGTCCGTGGGCGGTGACATGACGAAGTCGGCCGCGGCGTTCGAGCGGGCCATCGCGATCGCGCCCACCTCGTTGCTCAACCGGTGGGGCCGCGCCAGGTACTTCCATGCCAAGACCGGCGACCGCGCAGGGTTCGAGGCGGACATGCGCTGGGTGCTGGCGCAGGATCCCCGTGCCGCATCGAGCGCCTATCGCTGGAACGTCCACTTCCAGCGTGACGCCCGCCGGGCGTTGGGGCTGGCCGATCGGTAGCTCGGATTGGTCGAGGACGAGGACTGCTGCTCTCAGGCTATGATGCCGCCGGCTCCGTGGCATACGGAGCGGACGCGCGAGGCATCCATGGCCGACACGGATCGACAGGCGCCGTCCGCTGGCTGGACGGGTGAACTGGCAGACTGGCTGGCGCTGAAGGATCGCGCGCTCGCCGTCGCAGCCGAGGGTGTCACCATCGCCGATGCGCGCGCGCCCGGCCGTCCTCTCATCTACGTCAACGAGGGCTTCGAGCGCATGACCGGCTACCCGGCGGCGGAGGTGCTGGGCCGCAACTGCCGTTTCCTGCAAGGGCCGGACACCGACGCCGTGGCCGTGGCCGAGATTCGCGCCGCCCTCGCCGACCACCGCGAGTGTGTCGTCGAGATCCTCAACTATCGCAAGGACGGGTCGACGTTCTGGAACCGCCTTTCCATCACGCCGGTGCGCGAATCGTCGGGCGAGGTCACGCACTTCATCGGCATTCAGTCCGACG
>JALOLB010000281.1 GCA_025456225.1 Thermoanaerobaculaceae bacterium | reverse complement strand
GCCGTTCGACGGCCTCTCGAAGCCGCTGGACGAGGCGGTCGAGCTCCTCCGCCTCGCGCTGGCGCTCGGCGGGGTCCTCCGGTGTCTTGCCACCGGTGGTCCGGATTACCTCCACGAGCGCGTCGGCGCGCTCCCGGCCCGGGCCACTGAGGTTCTCGTTCCTGAGCTCCCGGGGAAGATCGAGGTAGGGATGCTCGTGCCAGTAGGCCACGACATCCGTGAGGCGCGCCTCGATCTCCGCCTCGTTGCCGGCTCCCATCCCGGTCGCCAGGAAGACCGCGACATTGGCGACGACCAGGATGATGGAAACCCACGGCCACCGCCGCACCGTTTCCTGTTCAAGCCCGATGGGTATGAGCATGCGAGGGTCCCTCGCGCTCTATCCTACATTCCGGGAGGCAGGTTGGCGAGATCCCGCCCCCACCCTCCCTCCCACCCGGCCTCAGGCCTCAGGCCTCGGGCCTCAGCTCCCCCTCCCTCCCAGTATTGGCTCGTACTACCTGAGGCCTGAGGTCTGAGGCCCGAGGCCTGTCTTTCCTGAGGTCTGAGGTCTGAGGCCTGAGGCCTGGGTGGGTGGGTGGAGGGGGGAGCTCCCACGACAGCAACGACGGCATCGTCGGGTCGCCGGTCAGGCTCCGCAGGTAGTCGTCGCCCCCTGGCAGGTGGAGGGTGGCTCCCCTGCCCGGGACCGGCCGCAGCTCGACCGGCACGCCCAGCGGTCCCAGAGCCGATGCCGCCTCCGGTACCTCGGCGAGGGTGCGCGGGTAGGCCCCACGTTCGAGGGCGTGGCGCCTCAGGGCGAGAGCGGCCCGCGCGAAGGCCCGGCCGGCCTGCACGATCTGGACCCGCCCGGCCGTGCCGAGGGTGCCGGCGAGGGTGATCGGCGCGAGCGCCGGCATGCCGGCGGATGCCGCGAGAGGAGCCAGCAGGGGCCGGTCGATCTCCCGGGCCGCCAGCCCGAGGTCGTCCAGGGACCGCGCCATGTAGAGGTCGAGGTACACCAGCTCGCCCACCCAGGCGGGGAGTCGTCGCAGTGACAGCTCGCCGGGGGAGCGCAGGGCCCGCAGGCGTGCCACCTGGCTGCGCAGGGTGCGGTAGTACGCCAGCCGGAGGTCGACGGGCGACACCAGCGCCTCGGCGCCTCTCGGGATAGCTGAATCCGCAACCGTCGAGGCGATGCCCCGAGCGAGGAGCAGATGCTGGACATGCTCCACCATCAGCCCGACCAGCACCGGCTGGGTCTCGTCCTCCATCTCGAGGCCCGCAGCCAGCCGCAGGAGAATGCCCATGGCCTGCTCGAACCGTCCCGGGTCCGCCTGCTCGCACCCCAGCCTGCCCTCGACCGACGCCAGTTGCGCGAGGGTCAGCAGCCTCGCCTGGATCTCCCCTTCCTGCACCGGCCCCGGGTTCTGCCAGTACCCGAGCCGGGCGGCCGGCCACCCGGCGGTGCTCCGGAGGGCGTCCAGGACGTCGGCATGCTCCGAGACCAGCCGCGTCGCCTCGACGGTCTGGTCGGCGCTCAGCGCCGCCGACCCGAGCATCGCCAGCTCGGCGAGGGCCTTCAGGTCCGTCTCCCCCGCGTCGAGGCGATCGAGAGCCGCGCGGATCCCGGGCGCCGCGGTCCCGTCGCCTCCGACCGGCGCCTCCCGGGCCACCCCGCCGTCGCCCAGCACTGCGGACAGCGCCAGCTCGGCGTCCCGCAGCCGATACGCACCGTAAAGACGCAGCCCCCCGAGGACCACGACAAGGCACCCGGCAAGGAGGAGCACCAGGCGTGCGACCAGGGCCAGCGCGCGCGACCGGGCCGGGAGTGGAGAAGACGCCGGTCGGGTCCTCGCCGTCGCGTCCCGCGCTCGCGGGGCCCGATTCGCTCCGGTTCGCCGCCTGCTCATCCCGGTCATGGTGACGTGGGCGGAGGCGGGCGTCAATGTCGCCGCTGCAGCCTGTCGGAGGCGGTTGACGGCTCCGGCGGTGCTTGCTAGCGTGCCACCCCGGCAAGGGAGCCCAGGCATGGCACGCATCGAGTTCACCGACAACTACCAGGACCTCTCGACCGACACCGGGTACCAGTTCAAGTTCTTCTGCGAGTCGTGCGGCAACGGCTACATGTCGAGCTGGCAGGCCAGCAAGAGCGGCATGGCGGGTGAGGTGATGCGCGCCGCCGGCAACATCCTGGGCGGGCTGTTCGGGCGGGCCTCGGCCGGCTCGTACGAGATCCAGCGGGCGGTTGGTGGTCCCGAGCACGACCATGCCCTCGAGGCGGCGGTGACCGAGATCCGGCCGCTGTTCGTCCAGTGCAAGCGCTGCGGCCAGTGGGTGTGCCAGCAGGTCTGCTGGAACGCCGACCGGGCGCTGTGCAAGAGCTGCGCGCCCATCCTGCAGCGGGAGCTGGCCGCCAAGCAGGCCGAGATCGCCGTCCAGCAGGCCGAGGAGAGGCTGCGCCAGCGGGACCTGCTCCAGGGCGTGGACGTCGAGGCGCCGGCCGTCGTGCAGTGCCCCCACTGCGGGGCCGAGACCGCCCCCGGCAAGTTCTGCTCGGAGTGCGGAGGCAAGCTGGTGGCGCGCAGCGAGTGCCCGCGCTGCGGCGCCCAGGTGGCCGAGAAGGCCAAGTTCTGCCCCGAGTGCGGGCAGAAGATGTCATGAACCCCCGACCCTGCCTGCTCGTCACCGACGGCACCGGCACACGAGCGGAGTGGCTCCTCACCGACGATCAGCTCGTCCTCACCCTCGAAGGTGGCGGGACCCGCGTCCTCGCGATCGAGGAGCTCTCCGCGGTGGCCGGCGACGAGCTGGCCCTGAGCCTGACGACGCCGGAGCAGGCCATCACGTTGTCCCGGCTCGGCGCCGACGCATCGTTCCTCCTCGCCGAGCTGCGGCGGCGCTGGCTGCCCGCCCGTGCCCGGGCCCTGCGGCTCCTGGGAGACTCGGGCGGCGAACGCTTCACGGGCAGCCTCGCGATGCCTCCCGCCCCCGCACACCGTGCCGACTTCCTGCTCGCCGGGTCGACGCTCCTGGCCGCTCCCCACGGGCAGGACGTGGCCCCGCTCTTCCTCGCGCTCGTGGAGCGGCTGGCGTTCGACCCAGACGCCTTCTCGATCGGGGCCAGCACCTGGGATGGCGCCGGCGGCTGGACGGTCGGGATGCTCGGCGGACGCAGCGAAGACGTGCTCCGCCAGATCCAGGCGGCCCGCTCGATGCTTGCAGCGTGGACGGCGGCGGTGCTGGCCGCCGAGCTGCCCTTGGTGAGCGCCTCGGCCCGAGCCGCCCTCGCCAGCCGATGGGCGCCCGGCCGGCTGCTCCAGTTGGCGATCATCGAGGAGGAAACGCGAGCCGCCCTGACCGCCTGGCTTGGCCGCAGCCCCCGCGCCGCCGAGGCCGCGGCGCTCCGGCGCTGGGCCAGTGACGGCCGGATCTGGGTCGGAATCACGCCGCTCGCCGGTACCGAGCCCGTCACGGCACACCAGGCAGCGGATGCCACCGCACCGCCTTCGAGCATCCTCTGGATGCTGGCCCGCCGTGGCTCCGCCCACCTGCTCGAGGCGATCGGCGAGGAGGACCTCGCCACGTATCACTTCGAGGGCGGCGACGAGGTTTTCTCCCTGGTCTCCGCCATGCTCTGCGCCCCGCACTTCGCGCGCGAGGCGGTCTACATGCCGCTCGCGGACCTCGTCGGAGAGCGTGCCGACCTCGCCCTGGCGGCCCGCCACCTGCCGTTCCTTGCCGGGCTGCGCCAACGCTTCGTGCAGCGCATCATCCATCGGGATGCGGAGACCTGGCGGGCGGCGACGGACGCGATCGGGTAGTACCTGCAGGGGCTCCTGGCCTGGAACCTTGGTCTGGACTTGACCTCTTTCACGCTGACCAGGTGCAGGGAGAAGTCTGTATTGATCGGCTTGCTCCCAATCGCTCCTGACCCACCCCAGGCCCGGTCAGGTCGGGTCCACGTCCACGTCCACGTCCACGTCTACGACCACGTCCAGGTCGAGACTGGCTCACGTGTGCGCGTGGCGAGCCGCCCGCTACTCGTCGGTGGTGTCGTCCAGGGGTTCGCCGAGCAGCAGGGAGCCGACGGTGGCCGCGGCGAGGATGGTGCCCACCACCACGAGGGACAGCGCGGTGGAGACCTCGTAGACGTCCGAGATCAGCATCTTGGCGCCCACCAGCACGAGGATCAGCGCCAGGGCCGGGCGCAGCAGGCGCAGCGACTGCAGCGCCCGCGCGAGCACGAAGTACAGGGCGCGCAGCCCCAGGATGGCGAAGATGTTCGAGGTGTAGACAATGAAGGGATCCGTCGTGATGGCGAAGATCGCCGGCACCGAGTCCACGGCGAATATGACATCCGCAATCTCGATCAGGACGAGCGCCAGAAACAGCGGCGTCATGAACCAGGCGAGCTTGCCCGTCGCGGGATCCGGAAGCTGCACGAAGAAGTTCTCGCCGTGATGCGTGTCGGTGACGTTGAACCGTTTCCGCATGAAACCCAGGACGGGGTTCTTGGCGACATCGTACTCCTTGTTTGCGAACACCAGCATCTTCACGCCGGTAAGAATGAGGAACACGGCGAAGATGTAGAGCACCCACGAGAACTGGCTGACGATCGTTGCGCCGACGCCGATCATGATCGCGCGCAGCACGATCACTCCGAGAATGCCCCAGAACAGCACCCTGTGCTGGTACTTTCTCGGGACTGCAAAGAAGGCAAAGATCATGGCGATGACGAACACGTTATCCATCGCCAGCGCCTTCTC
>JALOLB010000073.1 GCA_025456225.1 Thermoanaerobaculaceae bacterium | reverse complement strand
CAGTGCTCGTTTCCTCTTCGGCTGCGCGCTCCGTCAACGATGTGGCCAGGAGGGGCGGGAGCTACCCGGCTCGCAGGGCCTGGGTCGGGCACACGCGTGAGGCCCGCCAGGCCGGGACGGTGGCCCCGACGATCGTGGTCAGGACGACGAGCAGGGTGCCCACGCTGACCAGCAGCGGATCTGTGGCCCGCGCGTCGTAGAGCTGGTTGCGGAGCAGGGGAGTCGTGGCCAGCACGCCGACCAGCCCGGCGACGACCCCGGCGAGGGCCAGGCCGAACGACTGACGGAAGACCAGCGACACGACGCTGCGAGCGTCGGCGCCCAGAGCCATGCGCACGCCCAGCTCGTGCGTGCGCTGCACGACGATGGTGGCCATCAGGCCGTACAGCCCGGTGGCCACCAGTGCCAGGGCGATCCCGGCCAGAGCCGTGATCAGGGTCGTCAGGAACCGCCGGCTTTCGCTGGCCTGCTCCACCCTCTGCTGCATCGTCGCCAGATCCGTGATCGGCTGGTCGGGATCGAGGGCTCGCACGGCCTGCCGGAGGGCGGCCGCCCGCTCGAGCGGCTCGCCGGCCGTGCGGAGCAGCACGTACGGCCGGGCCATGAGCCAGTCCTCCGAGTCGTATCGCGGCTCCGCGGCGAAGAGCCTGTAGAGCTCGGGGCGCGCGGGGAGCTCGGGCCCCCACTGCCGCACGTCACCGACGACGCCGACGACGGTGAACCAGGTCGTGTCGGAGCGGAAGCGCCTGCCGAGCGGGCTCTGACCGGGCCAGCCGATGCGGGCGAAGGCCTGATTGATGACGGCCACCGGCGCCTCGGCGTCGCTGTCGGTCAACAGCCTGCCGTCGACGAGGGGGATGCCCATGGTGCGGAAGTACGTCGGGCTCACTGTCGAGCGCTCGACCTCGGGGCCCGGGATGGTGCCGAAGTCGCGCTCCCGACCCTCGATGATCTCGTTGCCGTTGTTGCCCCCGTACAGTGGCAGCTTCGTGGTGACGGCTGCCTCGCGCACCCCCGGCAGACTCTCCAGCCGACGCTGGAGCTCCCCCAGGAGCACGCCCACCTGCCCCTTCTCCGAGTACTTCGGACCCACGAGCTGGAGTCGGGCCGTGAGCAGGTTCGCCTGGTCGAAGCCCTGGTCCGTGGCGAGGAGCCGGTTGAAGCTCGCGAGGAGGAGCACGGCGGCGTTCGCGAGCACCAGCCCGAGGGCGAGCTGGGACACGATCAGAGCGCGCCGCAGCCGGCGGTGCTGGGTCGTCGTGCCGGTCTCGCCCCGGTCGGACCTGAGCCAGCGGGCCAGGTCCCGGGGCGGCGCCAGTGCCGCGAGGGGGGTGGCGACGAGCGCGCCGGCGACGATCGACAGCACGAGGCAGAGCAGAGCGACCCGGCCGTTGATCGCCAGGTGCTGCACCTGCCAGGCACGTGACGGCAGGAGCTTGCCCAGCGCGCCCAGCCCCCACCAGGCCGCGGCCAGGCCGAGGGCGCCGCTGATCACGACCAGCGGGATGCACTCCGTCAGCATCTGCACGGCGATCCGCCGGCTCCCGGCTCCCAGCGAGGCCCGCAGCGCCAGCTCGGTGCCGCGAGCGCTGGTGCGGGCCAGCAGGATGCCGGCGACGTTGGCGCACCCGATCACCAGCACGAGCAGCGCCGCGGCGAGCAGCAGCAGTAGGGGAGGCCGCCCCCGTGCCGCCAGCTCGCCGTGGAGGCTCGCGACGCGGGCGCCGTAGTCGCGGTTGGAGTCGGGGTAGCGAGCCTCGAGGTCCCGGGCGATCGAGGTCATCTCGGTCTGCGCCTGCTCGAGCGTCACGCCATCGGCGAGTCGCCCGACCACCTCCATCGCGTGCCATCCGCGGTGCTGGGGTGCCGACGGCGGCTCGAACGGGACCCAGACGTCCATCCGCTTGCCCAGCGACCACCGTGTCCGGGGCTCGAAGCCCGGCGGCAGGACGCCGATCACGGTGTGCGTCTCGCCGTCGACCCGGAGCTCGGAGCCGAGGATCGCCGGCGAGGCCGCGAACCGCTGCTTCCACAGGTGGTCGCTGATCACGGCCACGCGTGCCGCGGACTCGTCCGGCCGGGGCGCCCGCCCGAGAGCCGGTGGTGCCCCGAAGACCTCGAAGAACCCGGCGGTGACCTTCGCGCCGAAGACCTGGTCCGGCTCTGCCGTCCCGGACAGGTTGAACGGTTGCACCGCCACGGCGGCGAGCGCCCCGAACGAGCGGCTCTGCCTTTTCCAGTCGAGATAGTTCGGCCCCGAGACCGGGTTGCGGAGGGTGTCCGGCGGGGTCTCCCAGACCATCACGATGCGCTCCGGTGCCGGGTACGGGAGCGGCCGCACGAGCACGCTGTCGACGACCGTCAGCACGGTGGTCGCGGCGCCGATGCCGATGGCGAGGGTGAGCGCGGCCACGGTGCTGGAGCCCGGCTGGCGAGCGAGGGAGCGCAGCGCCTTCACAAGCTGTCGCCAGAGATCAGTCATCGTCCGCTCCTACTCCGCTCTAAGGATCTGCATCGGGTCGATGCGCAGCGCCCGCCGGGCCGGCACGGCGCAGGCCGCCGCTGCGGCCAGCGCGACCACGAGCGTGACGGCGCCGAGCGCCATCGGGTCGGCGGGGCCGACACCGAAGAGCTGGCTGCGGGCCGCGTGGCCGATCGCCACGGCCAGCGGCAGGCCGATCGCGAGACCGAGCCCGACCGCCCGCAGCCCGTCGCCGAGGGTGTCGCGCAGCACCCGGCCGTGCTCGGCCCCGAGGGCGACGCGGATCGCCACCTCGCGGGTCCGCTGGGCGAGCAGGAACGAGAGCACGCCATAGATCCCGACCGCTGCGAGACCGAGGCCGAACAGCCCCGCCACCCCGAGAGCCCGGCCGAGGACGCGCAGGTGGATGAGCTGCACGTCGACGGCGCTCGCGAGGGTCGTGGGCGGCTGCAGCACCATCTCCGCCGGGTCGGGCGGGACCTCGCGGCGGAGCAGCTCCACCATCTCCGCGGCGCTGCGCGACCCCTTGACCAGCACCGCCACGACCGGCGCCTTGCCTTCCGGGTCCTGGACGAGCGAGGTCCAGAAGTACGGGCTGGGCGTCTCGTCGATGTCGGCGTACTTGCCGTCGCGGGTCACGCCGATGACCTCGAACGTCCGGCTCAGGGTGACGCCGGGCCGGTCGAGCACCGGCTCGCGGACCTCGAAGCGCTGGCCCAGCGGCTCGCGGTCGGGGAACACCCGCCGGGCGAACGTCTCGTTGACCACCGCCACCAGCGGCGCCCCGGTGGAGTCCGTGGCAGCCAGGGTCCGGCCGCGCAGGAGAGGGATCCGCAGCATCTCGAGGTAGCCGGGGCTCACCGCGTTCGAGCTCACGTCAAGCCTGGTCTCCGCTGTCGTCTCGCCGAGGGGCTGCACCTCCCGGTCGCGGGCCGCCAGCGTCATGAGCGACAGCTCGGTGGCGCGGGCGACCGCGGCGCTCTCGACCCCGGGCAGGCCGGCCAGCCGGTCGCGCAGCCGCATCGCCTCGGCTACCAGCGCCGGCCGGTCGAACCGGTGTTGCGCGAGCTCCTTGGACATGACCGCGATGCGGCTGGTGTCGAAGCCGAGGTCCAGTCTCGTGGCCCCCTGCAGGCTCCGGATCATGAGCATCGCCAGGGTCAGCAGCAGCGCCGAGGCCGCAACCTGGAGCACCACCAGCACCCGGCGTGTGCCACCCCGCCCCAGGCGCCGCCGGCCGGCGACCCCGTCACACCCCTGCTTGAGCGCCGTCGTGACGTCGACGCGGCTGCCGCGCAGTGCCGGCCCGAGGCCGAACGCGAGCGTCGCCGCGACCGTGGTGGCGAGGCAGAAGAGCACCACCCGGGCGTCGAGGCGGAAGTCGAAGTGCAGCGGCATGCCGACCGGCAGCGACATCGCCCGCAGCGCCTGGGATGTGACATGGGCGACGGCGAGGCCGCAGAGCCCGCCCACGGCGGCAAGGAGGCCGCACTCGGTGAGCAGCAGCCGCACCTGCCGCCAGCGCCCGGCGCCGAGTGCCGCGCGCACCGCCATCTCGCGCCGGCGCTCGTGCGCCCGGGCGAGGAAGAGCCCGGCCAGGTTCGAGCAGGCGATGAGCAGCACGAGGGCCGCGATGGCGAGGAACAGCCCCGAGGCGCCGGCGACGACCTGGCGCAGCCCGGGCAGCAGCCGGGCCTCGGCCTCCGGAAGGGCGGACAGCTCGCGGGCGCGGTCGCCCTCCAGGGTCCACGCCTCGGGGTCCTGGGCGCGCAGCCGTGCCGCGAGGGTTGCGAGCTGGGCGCGGAGCTCGGTGTGCGTGCGGCCGGGCCGCAGGCGGGCGAGCACCATGAAGTTGCGGTCGTTGCGCCGGCCGAGCTCCTCGACCGAGCGGCGGGGGCTGGCGCCGGGCACGCCCACCGGCATGAGGAGGTCCGGCCGGGCGCCGAGGATCGGGCTCGAGAGCTCCCGGCGGGCCACCCCGACGATGGTGAACGGCATGCCGTTGAGGCGGATCGATCGCCCGATCACATCCGCGGCGCCGGCGAAGCGCCGCTGCCAGAGGTCCTCGCCGAGGATCACCACCGGCGCGGCGTTGCCGGGCCGGGTCTCCTCGGGGAGAAAGGTCCTCCCGAGCACCGGCTGCGCGTCGAGCAGTCGGAAGTAGCCGTCGGTCACGACCTGGGCCAGCACCTGGCCGGTCCAGCCGCGGGCCTCGAGGTTGCAGGCGTCGAACCCGAAGGCGGCCGCATCCTCCACCGCGTCGGCCGAGGCCGCGAGGTCGGTGAAGTCGGGGAACGAGAGCTGCCGGTGCAGCGAGCCGTCGTCGCTCGTGGCGCCGATCGAGACGACACCCTCGGGCCTCGCGAAGCCGGTGCCGGTGCGGAACAGGAACGCGTTGGCGACCGAGAACACGGTGGTCGCGGCGCCGATGCCGAAGCCGAGACTGACGACCACGACGGCGACCATCCCGGGCCGCTTGCACAGCGCCCGGAACGAGGCGTGCAGGTCTCTGACGAAGGTGCCCATGTCGACTCCTACTTCCGCTCACGACGGGCCCGGGGGCGGACCACGGACCTCCGGAAAGTACCCGGGGCGATGGGACGGTCTGGCGCGGTCTTCTCGAAGTGCGTCATGCTGCCCTGCTCCGTTGCGGCTTGCGTGCCAACCAGAGAGATGGGTCCAAGACCCATGGTTGTCGGTTCTTACGATCCTGACCGGGGAGGGGTTCCCGGCCCACCCTGTTCGGTTGTGGCACCTGGATGTCCGATGCCGGACAGGTGCCGAGGCGCCCGCCCGCCCGGTCGAGAGTCGAGAGTCGAGAGTTGAGAGTCGAGAGTCGAAAGTCGAAAGCAAAGAGTCGGAAGACAGAATGGGCTCGGATGACTGGTGGCGCGTCACGCTCCGGAAGGCTACGCCCCGGCACCGCGTGGCGTGACGCGTGATCCAGACGATTGCGTCATTGCCCCGCCCATCCGGCGCGGCCGGGGACGTCCCCGCTCACCGTGTGGGTGGGACGGTGTCCGCGTCGGCTACACTTGCCGGCATGGTGCTGGCCGCTGTCGTTCTTGCCGCTGCCGTCCAGGCTCCTCCGGGCACGCTGCGCCTGCAGCGGGTCGTGCTCGACCTGCCGACCCGCGACCAGGCGGTCATGGTGTTGCACGGCGAGGGCCGCGACGGTGTCCGGATGCCGGCGCTCAAGAGCCAGCGGTTGCGCGTCGGCGACCTCACGATCCCGGTGAGCTCCCCGCCCGACGCCACCGTGGCCGCGCCCGCCAGCCGCGTGGCGGTGACCGTGACCCTGCGCCAGGTCGGCGAGGGCATCCTCGACGTCGACCCGTCCGCCGTGCCGGTGCACTGGGAAGGTCTCGACGGGAAGGGACGGGTCGTGCTGAGCCTCGCCGGGGTGATCGACCTCGCCGACCGTGCCCAGGCCGAGCTGCCCGCCGAGAAGCTACGGGACCACTACGCCAGGCTCGCGGACTACTCCGTGGTGCCGACCGGCCTGCTGGTGCACGTCAGGGTGCTGCTGGGGGTCTACAACCCCTTCGACTTCGATGTCGTGGCCACCGGGCTCGACTACCGGCTCGAGATCGGTGGCGCGCCGGTCATGGACTCGCATCGGGGCGGCTTCCGGCTGCGTGCCGCGCAGCGTACCGACGTGCTGGTCGAGCAGACCCTGCCCCTGCTGGACCTCGCGAGCGGCGTGACCGCCTTCCTGGCCGGCCGCCCCGCCACCTTCACCGGCGTCCTCGGCCTCCGCACGCCGAAGGGCGAGCGGGGCATCCCGATCCTCCTGCAGTCCGGGAGGTAGGCGCCCTACTCGTAGCGGAGCGCCTCGCTCGGCTGCACGGCCATGACGCGGAGCGCCGGGCCGATGCAGGCCAGGGTGGCCACCCCGAGCAGGGCGGCGGCGGCCCCGACGAAGCTCGCGGGGTCGGCGGCGCTGACACCGAACAGCACGCTGGCCAGCAGCCGCCCGACGGCCAGGGACAGGACCAGCCCGAGGGCCAGCCCGCAGCCGGCGACGGCGAGCCCCCGTCCGACCACGAGACGGGCGATCTGCCAGCGTTGGGAGCCCAGCGCCAGCCGGATCCCCAGCTCCCGCACGCGCGTCCGGGCGCCGAAGGCGAGCAGGCCGTACAGCCCGACCCCGGCGATCACCAGCACCAGGCACCCCAGGGCCGAGAGCATGGACGCGCCCAGCCGCTGCACGAAGCCACCCGTGCCGAGCGTCCGCACGTTGAACACGGGCGCGCCGGGAGCCAGCTCGCGGACGACCCGCCGCAGCTCGGGGGCGAGTCGCATCGGATCCGAGCCTGTCCGCAGGTGGATCGTCACGGCCGGCAGATAGTCCTGGAGCAGCGGCACGAAGAGGTGGGGGCTGCTCGGCTCGGTAAGGCTGGAGTGCTTGAACTCCCGGGCCACCCCGACGATGCGCAGCGTGCGGCCGCCCATCACGACCTCGTGGCCGATGGGCTCCCGCCCGCCCAGGTAGCGGTCCACGAAGGCCCGGCTCACCACCACCACGGGAGGCGCGCCCTTCGTGTCGCCCGGGCCGAGCTCACGGCCCTGCTCGATCGGCACCTGCATGGTTCCGAAGTAGTCGGGCCCGACCCGATGGGTGAACGCCCAGGCCCGGTCGTCGGGCGCCGGCTGGAAGCCCGGCACCTCGATGCCCGAGGACGAGCTCCCGAGGAAGAACGGCACGTCGCTCGCGAGCGTGGCCGCCTGCACCCCCGGCAGCGCCCGCAGCCGCTCCAGCAGGGTGGCCTGGAGTGCAGCACCCTCGCTGGCGCCGATCCCGCTCGGGAAGAAGTCGACGGAGGCCAGGAGGAGGCCGCGCGGGTTGAAGCCGGGGTCGGCCCGCCTCGCCGCGCCGAGCGAGCGGATGAAGAGGGCGGCCGCGACCAGCAGGATGGTGGAGAGCGCCACCTGGAGCAGCAACCCGGCATCCCGCCAGCGCCCCCAACTGCGCGACCCGACAACGGTGCCCGATGCCTCCTTGAAATCGGCGGAGAGGTCGGTGCGGACGGCTTCCCGCACCGGCGTCAGGGCGGCGAGAGCGGCCGCCCCCACCGCCAGCGCGACGGCGAACGCCAGCACCCGCAGGTCCAGCCCCAGGTTGAGGGCGATGGGGAAGTCGATTGTCGAGATCATGGAGGAGAGGAGGCGTGCGGTCCACGGCGTGGCCACGAGCGCCAGCGCCGCTCCGAGGCATGCCAGCACCAGCGCCTCGGCCAGCAGGAGCCGGGCCAACCGCCAGCGTCCGGCCCCCAGCGACAGGCGCAGGGCCAGCTCGCGCCGGCGGCCGGCGGCGCGCGCCAGCAGCAGGTTGGCCACGTTGGCGCAGGTGATGAGCAGCACCAGCCCGGAGAGCGCGATCAGGGCCCCCAGGACCGGCCCGAGCTCGCCCTGCGGCCCGAACTGGTCGTCGCGAAGGTGCCAGGCCACGGCCGCGGTGGCGTCGGCCGACTCGGGGAAGGTCGCGGCGAGGCCCGACATCACCGTCGAGAGCTCGGCCCGGGCCTGCTCCGCGGTGGCGCCTGGCGCCAGTCGCCCCAGGGTGTCCAGCCAGCGCTCGCCCCGCCGGCTCAGCGTGCTCCCGCCCTCGACGAGCTGTGGCTGCATCGCCATGGGCAGCCAGAGGTCGAAGGCGAGCGCCGTGTAGCCGCCGCCGAAGCGGGGCGGGGCCACGCCGATCACGGTGTACGGCTGGTTGTTGATCTGCAGCGTGCCGCCGATCGCGGACGCCTTTCCGGCGAACCGCCGCTCCCACAGGGCGTGCGAGATGACGGCGACGGGCTTGCCCGCCCCGGGTGTGTCCTCCTCGGGCAGGAAGAAGCGCCCGGCAGCCGGGCGCACGCCCAGCACCGCGAAGAAGTTGCCGGACGCCAGCTCGGCCCAGGCCCGCTCGACCTGGCCGGTCTCGCCGAGGGCCACCGCCCGCGGGTAGTGCGCGGCGAGGCCGCCCAGCGTGCGGGTGCGGTCGCGGAGGTCCGCGTAGTCGGGGTACGAGAGGTTGATCGGGCCCTCGCGCGGGCTCAAGCCCCGCACCACCACCAGGCGGCCGGCGTCTGCCACCCCCGGCAGCGGGTCGAGCAGGATCGCCTTGACCCAGGAGAAGACCGTGGTGTTGGCGCCAATCCCCAGGGCGAGGGTGAGCGACGTGACGACCGCGAGGCCGGGGCGCCTGGCGAGCGTTCGGGTTGCGAGGGCCAGATCGTGCCAGAACGCGAGCATCGTCGCCTCCTACTCGTACCGGAGCGCCTGGACCGGCTGCACGGCGAGGGCGCGCAGCGCCGGCACCAGGCAGGCGGCGAGCGCCACGACGACCAGGCACGCCACCGCCCCGACGAAGCTCGTCGGGTCGGTGGCCGCCACCTCGTAGAGCATGCCGGCCATCAACCGGGTCAGCGCGAGGCCCGCCACGACCCCGGCCACGAGGCCGACGCCGGTGACGACGAGCCCCTGGCGGAGGATCGTGGCGAGGACGTGGCCCTGCCGCGCCCCGAGCGCCATGCGGATGCCGATCTCGTTCCGCCGCTGGTTGACCTGGTAGGCGAGCACGCCGAACAGGCCGATCGCGGCCAGCAGCAGGGCGAGGAGCGAGAAGCTGGTGACGGCGCCGGTGAGCGTCTGCTGCGGCAGGGTGGACCTGCGGATCTCGCCCTGCAGGGTTGTCAGGCCGTCGACCGGGATGCCCCTGTCGCGCCTCCAGACGATCTCGCGGAGGGCGCGGGTGATGGCCCCGGAATCGCCGGCGGTGCGGATCGCGACGTGCATGCCCGGCACCTGGAGCTGATGGTACGAGAGGTACATCACCATGCTCGGCCCGTCGTCGAGGTCGTTCAGCCGCGCGTCGGCGACGACGCCGACGACCTCCAGCAGCGTCGGCTGGTCGCCGCCGAAGTCGGTCGCGACCTGGCGCCCGATCGGGCTCTGATCCCCGAAGATCGTTCTGGCCGTCTCCTGGCTGATGACGGTGACCACCGGCGTGTCCGGGCGATCGGTCTCCTGGACGTCCCGCCCGGCAACCAGCGGCATGCGCATGGCGGCGAAGTACCCGGGCAGGACGACGCGGCCGAGCGCCTGCTGGGAGAACGACCGCTCGCTGGGCCGCTCGGGGGCCCACACCTCGGTGGAGCCGCCCCCGTGCAGCACCGGCAGCCGGGAGACCATGCCGGCGGCCGTGACGCCGGGGGTGGCGCGGACCTCGTCGAGCACGCCCGCGAAGAACTGGATCGACGCCTCGTTGCTCATCGACGCCGGCAGCGAGAGCTCGGCGGTGACCACGCGCTCCGGGTCGAATCCGAGGTCGACCCGGACCAGCTTCGCGAAGCTCCGGATCAGCAGCGCCGAGCCGACCAGCAGGACGACCGACACGCTCACCTGGGAGGCCACGAGCGCCATGCGGAGGCGCGCCCCGCCCCGGGAGGTGACGGTCCGGCTCCCGCCCTTCACCTCCGCGAAGAGGGAGATCCGGGTGCTGCGCAGCGCCGGGACGAGCCCCACCCCGACACCGGTCGCGAGCGAGACGCCGAACGCGAACAGGAGCACGCCGACGTCGAGGTGCAGCGACGCGATGCCGAGCCGGGAGACGTCCATGCGCAGGAGGGACGGCAGGAGGCGCTGCAGCGCCACGGCCACGCCCAGGCCCAGAGTGCCCCCCAGCAGCGCGAGGGTCAGGCTTTCGGTGAGGAGGGTGCGGACGAGGCGCCCACGCGAGGCACCGAGGGCGAGCCGCATGGCCATGTCGCTCCTGCGGGTGACACCGCGGGCCAGCAGGAGGTTGGCGACGTTGCCGCAGGCGATGAGCAGCATGAGGGCGACCGCGGCCATCGCCAGGAGCACCTGCGGCCGCAGGCGGGCGACCAGCGCCTCGTGCAGGTTGGTCAGGCGCAGCCCCATGTCCTTGTTGGAGTCCGGGTAGGTGGCCTCGAGCCGCCTGGCGATGGCGCTCATCTCCGCCCGCCCCTGATCGAGCGTCACGCCCGGCTTGAGCCGTCCGACCACGACCCAGTTGTGGAAGCGGCGCTCGGTGGCGTGCCACCCGTTCAGCCGCATCGGCAGCCAGACGTCCGTGTCGACGAAGAAGCGGAACCCCTGCGGCATCACGCCGACCACCGTGATCGGCTGTCCCTGCAACGTGAGCGCGCTGCCGACCGCCGACGGCGAGCCACCGAAGCGCTTCTGCCACAGCGCGTGGCTGATGATCGCCACCGGGGGCAGGAGCTGGTTCTGGTTCGGGTCCGGAATGGGCGCCGGCTTGCCCTCCTCGGCGGTGAACTCCCGCCCGAGCAGCGGCGCCACGCCGAGGGTCCGGAACAGGTTGGTGGAGACGTGGGTGGTGTTGAGGGTCTCGGGCCGGTCGCCCCCCGAGGAGGGGACGGTGTCCACGTACTGGAGGTTGGCGCCCAGCGACTCGAAGCTCGTGGCCTGGTCGCGGTAGTCGAAGTAGTCGTGCGCCGAGAGCCCGGTCGGGCGTTCCTTGAAGGTCGAGACCCCGAAGACCAGCCGGTCCGGCTCCGGGTACGGCATCGAGGCCAGCAGCACGGTGTGCAGCGCGCTGAACACGCCGGTCGTGGCGCCGATCCCGAGCGCCAGGGTGGCGAGGACCATGGCCGTGAAGCCCGGAGTCCTGAGGAGGCTCCGGAGGGCGAGACGCAGGTCGTGCCAGAGGGTGTCCATCGACGGTCTCCTACTCGTAGTGCAGGGCGGTCATGGGCTGGATGCGGAGGGCGCGCAGCGCCGGGGCGAGGCAGGCGAGCAGCGCCACGGCCAGCAGGCACGCCGCCGCGACGAGGAAGCTCGCCGGATCGGTCGCGGCCACCTCGTAGAGCAACCCCTCCATGAGCCTCGTGAGGGCGAGGCCGGCGACCACGCCCGCCGCCAGGCCGATCCCGGTCACCTTCAGGCCCTGGCCGAGGATCGCGGTGAGGACGTGCCCCCGCCGCGCCCCCAGGGCCATGCGGATGCCGAGCTCGTGCTGGCGCTGGTTGACCTGGTAGGCCAGGACGCCGAACAGGCCGACGGCCGCCAGCAACAGGGCGAGGAGCGAGAAGCTCGTGACGGTGCCGGCGAGGGTCCGCTGGGCCAGCATCGAGCTCTTGATGGCACCCGTCATCGTCGCCAGCTCCTCGACGGGGATGTCCTTGTCCCGCCGCCACACGAGCTCCCGGAGGGCGCGGGTGATCCCCTGGGGGTCCGCGGTGCTGCGGATGGCGAGCGCCAGCCTGGGACGTGGGAACTGGTAGAACGACTGGTACATCGTCAGGTAGGGGACACTTGCGACGTCGCCTATTCGGGCGTCGGCGACGACCCCGACGACGTCGAAGGTGACAGGCGTGTCGTCGCCCATGTCCACCACGAGCTTGCGGCCGAGCGGGCTCTCGTTGGGGAAGAAGGTGCGCGCCATGGTCTGGTTGATGACCAGCGCCGGAGGCGCCCCGACGCGGTCGGCGGCCTCGATGTCCCGTCCGGCGACCAGCGGCATGCGCATCGTGGCGAAGTAGCCCGGCAGCACCCGACGGGAGTACGCGGTCTGTCCCAGCCCGCTTTCAGTCGGTGGCTTGTCGGGGGTCCAGACGTAGATGTCACCCCCCGGACCCAGGATCGGCAGACGGCTGACCATCCCCGCGGCGGTCACGCCCGGGAGCGCGCGGATCTCGGCGAGCATCTCGTCGAAGAACTGGATGCGCGCGGCGTCGGAGGCGTACGGTTGCGGGGGAAGGGCGAAGGAGGCGGTGAGCAGGTTGTCCGGGTCGAAGCCGAGGTCCGTGCGGACGAGCTTCGCGAAGCTCCGGATGAGGAGCGACGAGCCCACCAGCAGCACCAGCGACATGGTCACCTGGGCGGCGACCAGGGCCATCCGGAGCCGTGCGCCGGAGCCCGACGTGGCGGTGCGGGTGCCGCCCTTGAGCTCCTCGAACGGGGAGATCCTGGTGCTCCGCAGCGCCGGCACCAGCCCCACCAGCACCCCGGTGAGGAGCGACACGGTGAACGCGAAGGCGAGCACGCGCCAGTCCAGCCGCAGCGAGGCGATGGCGAGGGCGTCGAGGCCCAGCAGCGTCGGAAGAGCGCGCTGCAGCAGGCCGGCAACCAGAAGGCCGGTCGCGCCCCCGAGGAGCGCGAGGACCACGCTCTCGGTGACGAGCTGGCGGACCAGGCGGGCTCGCGAGGCCCCGAGCGCGACGCGCATCGCCAGCTCGCTGCGGCGCGTGACGCCGCGCGCCAGCATGAGGCTCGCCACGTTGCCGCTGGCGATGAGCAGCATGAGGGCGACCGCCGCCATGATCAGGAGGACCTGCGGGCGCAGGTTCTCGACGAGCGCGTCGTGGAGGGGGTCGAGGTGCAGCCCCTTGCCCTTGTTCGAGTCGGGGTAGAGGGTCGCGAGGCGACCGGAAATCGCGTCGATCTCGGACTGCGCCGCGGCGAGGCCGACACCCGGCTTGAGACGGCCCACCAGCAGCCAGTTGTGGAAGCGGCGGGCCTCCCCGGGATCGGGTTGCATCGGCAGCCACACGTCGGCGCTGCCCTGGAAGCTGAAGCCCTCGGGCATGACGCCGACGACCGTCACGGGCTGGCCCATCAGGGTGAGGGACCGCCCCAGGGCGTCCTGCGAGCCCCCGAAGCGCCTTTGCCAGTACCCGAAGCTGACGATCCCCACGGAGGGGAGCGCCATCGGCGCCTGGGGCCCCGCCGCGGCCGGCACCGGGGCACCCTCCTCGGCGGTGAACGTCCTCCCCAGGACCGGTGCGACACCGAGCGTCGAGAAGAGGTTGAACGACACGATCTGGGTGTCGACGCGCTCGGGTCTGTCGCCACCGGTCGAGGCCAGCGGGAACGAGCCCCCGGGGGAGGCCGCGAGCGATGCGAAGCTCGAGGTCTGGTCACGGTAGTCGAGGTAGTCCAGCATCGAGACCCAGCGCCCGACAGTGCCGTCCTGGGTCCTGCGGCCCATGACCAGCCGGTCCGGCTCCGGGTACGGCATCGACGCCAGCAGCACGGCGTGCAGCGCGCTGAACACCCCGGTCGTGGCGCCGATCCCCAGCGCCAGCGTGAGGACGGTGACCACCGCGAAGCCGGGGTTCTTCACGAGGCCCCGAAGAGCCAGACGCAGGTCGTGCCAGAGGGTGTGCATGGGAACCTCCCCTGATGCGGGATCAGGACGCGGCGGCGACCGTGCTCTCGTCGACGATGCGGCCGTCGAACAGGTGCACGCTGCGCTTGGCGTGGTGGGCGAAGCGCGGGTCGTGGGTGACCATGCAGATGGTCGCCCCCTCGCGGTGCAGCTCGTCGAGGAGCACCATCACCGACTCGCCGTTGCGGGAGTCCAGGTTGCCGGTGGGCTCGTCCGCGAGCAGGATGAGCGGCCGCCCCACCAGTGCCCGGGCGACGGCGACGCGCTGCTGCTGGCCGCCGGAGAGCTGGGCGGGGTAGTGGTTGGAGCGGTGCTCCATGCCCACCTTCTCGAGCGACGCGCGCACCCGCTCCCGGCGGTCGCGCGGCGCCATGTCGCGGTACACAAGCGGCAGCTCGACGTTCTCGTAGACCGTGAGGTCGCCGATCAGGTTGAAGTTCTGGAACACGAAGCCGATGGCGCGGTTGCGCAGCTTCGCCCGCTCCGACGCCGAGAGCTTCTCGGCCGGGGTGTCGCCGATGATGTACTGGCCGCTCGTCGGCGTGTCCAGCAGCCCCATGATCGACAGCAGCGTCGATTTGCCGCACCCCGAGGGGCCGGCGATGGCGATGTAGTCGCCGCGCGCGATCTCCAGGTGCACGTCGGCCAGGGCGTGGGTCTCGACCTCGTCGGTGAGGAACACCTTGCCGACGCCGATCATCTGGATCAGGGAGCCGTTCTGCTCGTTCATCTCGTCCTCCACTCAGTTGAGCTTGATGCGTTCGAACTCGTCGAAGCGCGAGGTGTCGGAGAGCACGACCTCGTCGCCGGGCTGCAGTCCATCGATGACCTCGATGGTGTTGACCGAGGCGCGGCCGAGCTTCACCTGGACGCGGCTGGCGTGCTTGGTGTCGGCCTCGAGGCGGAACAGCCCCACCGTGCTCTGCTCCTGACCGAACGCCGGGCGGCCGACGTAGACCACCTCGGGCAGGCGTTCGATCTCGACGGTGCCGTCCACGTTGAGGTCGGGGCGGGCGCCCCGGGGCAGCTCGCCCTGCAGGCGCACGTCCACCAGGACGGTGCCCTCGCGGACCGCCGGGTCGATGCGGGCGACGGCGCCAGGGACGATGCCGTTGCGGGTGTCCACGTCGACCTTCTGGCCGACGACCACGTCGCGAGCCTGGGTGGCGGGCACGCGCAGGCGAGCCATGAGGTGGGTGGGCTCGGCGACGCGCGCCAGGTTCATCCCGGGCTGCACCTGCTGGCCGATCTCCACCGGGACCTCCTGCAGCACACCGGCGAGGCCGGCCCGCACCTGCAAGGAGCTCAGGAGCTTCTGACGCAGGTCGTGCATCGCCCGCCGCTGCTCGACCTCGGCCTGCTGGGCGGCGAGCTGGGCGGCGATGGAGCGCTCGAAGACAGCGAGGCGCTGCCGCTCGAGCTCGGCACGGGTCGCCAGCGACTCGGCGCGGCCCTGGGAGAGCTTCAGCTCGACGGGCGACACCAGCCCCTCCTTGTCAAGCTCCCGGTTGGCGTCGGCCTGCAGGCCCGCCTGGCTGGCGTCCGACTCGATGCGGGCCACGTCGGCGCGCAGGCTCATCCGCTGGGCGTCGAGCTGCGCGCCGAGGTTGACGAGGCCCGCCTCGGCGATGCGCAGGCTGGTGGCGGCCTGCACCGCCTCCTGCTCGACGGCCGGGTTTGACAGCACCAGGATGACCGAGTCCGGCTGCACCGCGGCGCCGGGATCGAGGAGCCGCTTCTCGACGCGGCCGGCGGTGTCGGCCGGAATCCACCGCATGTCCTCGGGGACCAGCGTGCCGGAGCCCCGCACCTGCCGCAGCATCTCGCCGCGCTCGACCTTGCCGATCCAGACGGTGGCGCGCTCGACCGAAGGGGCGGCCGGACGCAGGCGGGAGAGGCCCACGGTCGCGAGCACGATGGCGACGGCGGCCGCGCTGCCAATCAGGATGCGCCGCTTCTTCTTCTGCTCCGCGACCCCGATCCGTGGAACGTCCATGCTGCCTCCTCCCACCCTGTCCTAAGCCGCTTTCGTGCCAATCCTCACCGCGTCGGTCAAGTCGTTCCCCACAAGCGTGATACGAGAAGTGCGGAGCGGGGTTCACGACACAGGTGTGTTCGCTCCCGCGCTTGCGGTGTCCGCTTTCGGACAGCCCAGGTGGCGGGTGGCGGAGGTCGGGGCAGGAGCGCCCGCCTCCGCCCACCAGGCTCATGTCCGTTCGCCCGCGGGTGGGCCCGAGGCGGCAAGGTCACTGGTCCCGCAGTCCTCTGGTCTGGTGGCACGCCACTGCAGGGTCGTCGAGGCGGTCGCGCTGGCACCCGGTTGGCCGGCTCCGGGTCGGCCAG
>JALOLB010000280.1 GCA_025456225.1 Thermoanaerobaculaceae bacterium | reverse complement strand
CAGATGAGGGGTCAAGTGGCCCAGGCGGGCGTCCGCCGCGGTATGGAGCCAGTCTGAGACACCTCCCGATTTCTTCACACGCTCTCAGGCCTCAGGTAAGGCCGGCCGCCCGGGCTCAGGGCCTCGGGTGCAAGGCTCAAGGTCCCCCGCACATGTGTGGCGGTCGGATCGGAAGGTGCGCCGCGCACTCCGTGCGCGGCATCGGCGCGCTCTGCGCGCCCGCGCGGCCCTGCGGGCCGCGAGGCACGGCTCGGAGAGCCGAGCCCACCCTGAACGCGGAACGCCCCGCCGGAGCGGGGCGTTCGTGGTGGAGGGGAGGGAAAGGTGCTACGGGGTGCTGAAGGTCGATGCTGAGGCGTCCTCGGCGGCGGCTGCAGCCTTCTGACGGGCGATGAGGTAGCGGCCGATCTGCCACGCTCCGAGGCCCACGAGCACCAGCGGCCACCAGTCGTACAGGAAGGTGAGGTCGAGAGGATAGAACTGGTTGTACAGGAGGATCAGGCCCAGGACCGTGAGGAAGACGCCGAACCCGAGCCCGGTGTTCTTCGGGGTCCGACGGCGGACCGGGTTGGCCCACAGGTCCTCGGGTGTCTGCCCGGCATTGATGAGCAGGGTCTGGCGGTAGGCGTCGATGAGGCCGAAGAACCAGACGAAGGGGATGAGGATGCCCAGGCTGGCCTTGTCCGCGAGGAAGATGGAGAAGGCGAAGGCGGCGAAGAAGCCGATGGCGCGCTGGTACAGGCCGAGGTAGAGGTGGCCGATGCCCGGGAAGAACGACAGGACGACGGCAGCTCCAGTGGACTTGAACTGCGGACTCCTGGGTGCTGCATAGTTGGTCGGTTGAGCGGCGGGCGGAACCGGTGCCGCGGGCGGTGGAACCTGTTGACTCTGGTTGACTTGTTCGGTGCTCATGGGCGTCCTCCGTTTCCATCCGGTACAACGCTGCCGGAGGGCTTTGGGTTCGCGGGTCGGCGGGTGATGAGGCTCGCGAGGCTGTTCCACGCGCTGGTCGCCGTGTCGCCGACCCAGTCCTGGGCTGTCACGGCGCCCTCGCGCAGACGGCGGGTGTAGCTCTCGAATCGGTTCTCGACGACCGCCCGGGTGTAGACGGCGGCCTTCTCGATGGGGGCATTGCTGGCGCGCGCGATGTGCGCGGGGTTGCCGATCAGGAACACGGTCATGGCCGCCAGCAGGTAGGCGGCGGCCGTGGCCAGCCGCAGGTCGAAGGTGCGGCGCGTGCGGCGCGTGCTCAGGCGGTTGTCCGGGTGGACGCCGGCCGAGGCGCGGAGCTGCACCGGGGCGTGGGTGAGTGCGCCGACCTCGCGCAGGGTGGCGAACGCCTCCCATGTCGCCTGGCAGGCGCGGCACGTGTGGAGGTGCTCGAGCAGCTCGTCCCGACCCCGGGGGTCGAGCTCGCCGTCGAGCGCCAGGTCAAGGTGCTCGAGGGCCTTCTCGCAGGCTTGCGGCAGCCGCACGAGGGCCTTCAGGCGCTCCTTGAGGTGGGCCGGGGCGCGAATGCCTGAGAGCACGGCCCCTCCTTCCTCGGTCTGCCGGGCATGCCGCATGGCCTCCTGGCAGTCCGTACAGGTCTGGATGTGCTCCGCCAGGGCGAGCTCGATCTCGCCGGCGATGGCCGCATCCAGGCGTTCCCGGACAAGGTCGCAGAGGCTCATGCCGTCGCTCCCGCCGGGCTCGGGGCGCGCGGCACGAGGTGCACGCCGACCACGGAGGCCAGCTCGCGTCGCGCGCGGTTCAACCGTGACTTGATGGTGCCGAGCGGGACATCCAGCTCGGCGGCGAGCTCCTCGTAGCTCCAGTCGGCGAAGTCGCGGAGAAGCAGGAGCTGCGCCAGCTCCTCGGGCAGACGCGCCAGCGCGGTGCGGGCGATCTGGAGGCGCTGGTTGCGCACCGCCTGGGTGTGAGGATCGTCGGACCCCGGCAGCATGTCCAGGAACTCGGGGTCGATCCACGTGGCCTGACGCACGTCGCGGGCCCGCCGGTAGGCGTCCACGAAGAGGTTGCGTGCCACCCGGTAGGCCCACGCCCGGAACGAGGAGCCGGGGATGTAGCGGTGGAGGTTCTGCCAGAGCTTGAGGAAGACATCCTGGGTGAGGTCCTCGGCCTCGGCGCGGTTGCGGGTGAAGCTCACCGCCAGCCGATAGATGTCGTCGGCGGTTGCGTCCACCAGCTCGGCCCAGGCATGCTGGTCGCCCTGGCGGCACCTCTCGACCGTGGCTTCCAAGGACTCGTCGCTCATCGCCCTGTACAACGCAACCAGAACTGTTCAGGTTCTCGGTTGCCCGCACACAAGATAGCAGGTTCCGCCCGCCCCTCCACACAGGCCTCAGACCTCAGGCCTCAGGCAAGAAGGGCCTCAGGCCTCAGGCCTCAGGCCTCAGGCAAGAAGGGCCTCAGGCCTCAGACCTCAGGCCTCAGGCAAGAAGGGCCTCAGACCTCAGGCCTCAGACCTCAGGTACGACAAGGCAGGACCGGGTGGGTGGTGGAGCTGAGGCCTGAGGCCGGGCGGCTGGAGGGGCGGAGAACCTGAGGCCTGCTTCTCCTGAGGCCTGAGGCCGGGTGGTTGGGTGGGTGGAGGACCCGAGGCCTGTCTTTCCCGAGGCCTGAGGCCGGGCGGGTGGAAGGGAGGAAGCCCTGAGGCCTGCTTCTCCTGAGGCCTGAGGCCAGGCGGAGGGGCGGGCGGAGAACCTGAGGTCTGCTTCTCCTGAGGCCTGAGGCCGAGTGGTTGGGTGAGTGGAGGACCCGAGGCCTGTCTTTCCCGAGGCCTGAGGCCGGGCGGGTGGAAAGGTGGAAGACCTGAGGCCTGCCGTATCCCCGGAATCCCGGGCGTGGCACAATGCGTTGCTCCTGCGAGGAGCGGAGGCAAGCATGACCGAGAACACAGGCGGGTTCGAGCAGCGAGTGCGGGCGGCGCTGGAAGAGGTGCGGCCGGCCCTGCAGATGGATGGTGGGGACGTGGAGTTCGTGGCGCTGGACGGCACGAACGTGCACGTGCGCCTGCTGGGTGCCTGCGGGGGATGCCCGATGGCCACCATGACGCTGGTGGGTTTCGTCCAGGAGCGTCTCAAGCAGCGGGTGCCCGAGGTCACGCAGGTGGTGCGAGTCTAGCCTGGCTGGATGCCGGGCATCGGGAGGACAGATATGAACAGGCGGGTAGCGTTTGTAGCGGTACTGGCACTGACCCTCGCGTCTGGCGCCTGGGCGGGGATGGTCTTCACGTCCACGACGACGGCTGAAGGCGGCAAGGGCGCCGAGGCGCAGGCCTCGAAGGTCAAGGGCTGGACCGACGGTGACCGGGCCAAGGTGGAGTTTCTCTCGAGCGGCAACCCCATCATGCCGGCCGGGTCCTATCTGATCAGCAAGGACGGCGGCAAGGCGGTCTTTCTCGTCAACCCCAAGGAGAAGACCTACTCGAAGTTCGACATGGAAGGCATGATGCAGATGGCCGGCGGGGCCATGAAGATGATGAACATGAAGTTCTCCGACCCGGTCGTGGAGAAGCTGGGCGAGGAGCCCAACGGCCTGGTGGCGAACCTGCCGACCATCCACTACCGGTACCGCACGTCCTACTCCATGTCCATGAGCTTCATGGGCATGAAGTCCAGCAGCAAGGTCGTGCGGGAGGAGGAGATCTGGTCGGCGCCCAAGCTCGTCGAGATGGCGCTGGGTATCTGGTTGCGGAAGGCTCCGCCCAAGTTCGGCGACCCGAGCCTCGACAACCTGGTGAAGGCCGAGATGGAGAAGATCCAGGGCTTCCCGCTCAAGCGCACGACCGTGCAGACCACCACCAACGAGAAGGGCAAGACCGAGGTCACCAGGACCACGATGGAGGTGACGTCCCTGGAGATGGCCGTGGTGCCGGCCAGCACCTTCGAGATCCCGGCCGGGTACACGGAGACCGACCTCCTCGGTGGCATGGGCGGCGACGGCAAGGACGGCGAGAACCCCTTCGCCAAGATGATGGGCGGCAAGAAGTAGCCTCAGCTCCGGAATCGGCGTGACCGGGGGGCGGGTGCGGGGGTTTCCGCACCCGCTCACCTTCTCGGATGGTGGCGCCTGCCAGGCTGTTACGATAGAGACACGGGGGTATCACGTGGCGTGGTGGTGGATGGTCTTCGGGGCGATGGTGGTGGGCCTGCTGACCCTCGACCTGCTCGTGTTCCATCGCCACGCCCACCGCGAGCGCACGCGGGAGGCCCTGCTCTGGAGCGTCGTGTGGGTGGGCATCGGGCTGGCGTTCGCGCTGTTCGTCGGCTGGACCCGCGGCCACGACCAGGCGCTCGCCTACCTGACCGCGTTCCTGATCGAGAAGTCGCTCTCGGTGGACAACCTCTTCGTGTTCCTGGCGCTGTTCACCTACTTCGGGGTCGCGCCCGAGCACCATCACCGGATCCTCTTCTGGGGCATCGTCGGGGCGATCGTCACCCGCGGCATCTTCATCTTCGCCGGCGTGACGCTGATCGCCCACTTTCACTGGTTCATCTACGTGCTGGGCGTCGTCCTCATTGCGACGGGCGCCAAGCTCGGTCTGAGCGGCGACGAGCAGGTGCACCCCGAGCGCAACTTCGTGGTGAAGTGGGCGAGTCGCGTGCTGCCGCTCGAGCGCAGCTATCACGGCGAGCGCTTCACGATTCGCACCGCGAAGGGCCTGCGGTTCACACCGCTGTTCCTCGTGCTCGTGGCCATCGAGAGCACGGACGTCATGTTCGCCGTGGACTCGGTCCCGGCCGTCCTGGCGGTCAGCCAGGATGCCTT
>JALOLB010000072.1 GCA_025456225.1 Thermoanaerobaculaceae bacterium | reverse complement strand
TCTGCGCGCAGGTCACGACGTCCGGCGAGTAGGGGATGATGTCCACCTTCTCGCCCTTCAGCTCGCGCATGATCGCCTGCACCCGGGAGCCCTTCATGCCGACGCAGGCACCCACCGGGTCGACGTCGCGATCGCGGGAGGCAACCGCCACCTTGGCGCGCTCCCCGGGCTCGCGCACGCAGCCCTTGACCACCACGGTGCCGTCGTAGATCTCCGGCACCTCCATCTCCAGCAGCTTGATGAGGAGCTGGGGCGCGGTGCGCGAGAGCACGACCTGCGGCTTGTTGGCGTCCTTGGTGACGTCGACGATGACGGCGCGGATGCGGTCGCCCGGGCTGTAGCGCTCGTGGCGGACCTGGTGGGGTCGCGGCACGATGCCCTCGGTGCGGCCCAGCTCGACGATGATGTCGCCGCGCTCGAAGCGCTTGACGATGCCGTTGACGAGCTCGCCGAGCTTGCCGATGTACTCGCCGTAGATGTTGTCCCGCTCGGCCTCGCGGACCCGCTGGAAGAGCATCTGGCGGGCGGCCTGGGCGGCGATGCGGCCCATGGGCACGGGGTCCAGCTCGCCCAGGATGATGTCGTCGCCCACCTGGGCCTCGGGCTTGAGCTTCTGGGCTTCCTCGACGGTGAGCTCGGCGGTCGGATCGGTGACCTCCTCGGGAGTCGCCACCACGTGCCGCACGCTCAGGCACGTGAGCTCGCCCCGATCGAGGTCGATGTGGGTCTGCACCCCGCGTTCGCGGTAGTGCTTGCGGGCGGCCTGGGAAATGGCATCCTCCAGCGCCGCGACGAGGCGCGCCGGGTCGATCTCGCGTTCCTGCGAGACCTGTCGGATCAGGTTGCCGAGCTCCATCTTCATCGCTTCTGCTTCCTTCCTTGCTGCTGCGCAAGCGCCCTGGCCACGGGGCCGAAGGGCGCCAGTCGTGCTTCGAGCATCTCGTTCAACGGGAGGCAGGGTCGCGTGCCGTCCAGGCACTCGATCACCGCCATCTCGCCCTGCAGCTCCACCACCACGCCGTCGAGGGTTCGGGCGCCCTTCCAGCCCGGCCGCATCCTGACGCGCACCGGCTGACCGGCGAACCGCACCCAGTCACGCTGCGAGTAGAGCTTGCGGTCGAGGCCGGGGGAGCTGACCTCGAGGGTGAACGCTCCGGGAATCGGGTCATAGGCATCGAGGAGCGCCGAGGCCTGGCGAGAGACGTTCTCGCAGTCGGCGAGCGTGACGCCCCCCGGCTCGCGGTCGATGAACAGGCGGACAACGGGCTTGCGGGCCGTGCCGACGACCTCCACGTGGACGAGCTCGACGCCTTCGGCGGCGGCGAGCCGCTCCAGCCGTGCCATGAGCTCATCGTTCAGTCGCGTCATGCTCCCCTTTTGCCCCAAAAAAAAGTGGGACCATTGGTCCCACCTTCTTTCGAAAGCAGCCGGCACCCTTATACACGCCCCGCAAGCCAAATGCAAGCCTGCGAAGTCGCCCGAGGACCTTGCGAAGCCGAGGCTCGTAGAGGGCCTCAGGCCTCGGACCTCAGGCCTCAGCTCCACCACCCAACCCAGTCAGGTGATCAGCTCAGCAGCCGGATCGTGGCAGATTTCCAATCACCCAATGCTGTCTTGCAGTACCTGAGGCCTGAGGCCTGAGGCCCTGTCTTACCTGTCATGCCTGAGGTCTGAGGCCTGGTTGTCTTGGGGAGCTGAGGTCTGAGGCCCGAGGTCTGAGGCCTGGGTGGGAAGGGTGGGGGCGAGGGCCTCCAGGTTCCGGCGCATGCGGGCCAGGTCGAGCCGGCGCAGCGGGGTGCCCGCGGCGAGGAGGCGCCAGCCAGCCTCGTCGAGCTGGCGGAGGGTCGCGACGGGCAGCTCCAGGAGCTGGGGGCGGGTGGCGAGTACCGGGTTGCACGCAGGGGCGGCGTGCCGCTGGAACGGGTAGGCCGTCTGGCAGAGGTCGCAGCCGAAGAGGGAGCCCTGCAGCCTGCCGGCAGCCTCGGGCGGCAGCGCCCCGCGCCGCTCGATGGTCCAGCCCGAGATGCAGCGCGAGGCGTCGAGCCGGAAAGGTGCTGTCAAGGCGCCGGTGGGGCAGGCACCCAGACAGGCGGTACAGCTACCGCACCCCGTGGTCAGGGGAGTGCCGGTCGCCAGGACGGCAGACGTTACGAGCTCGCCCAGCAGCAGCTCCGGACCCAGCCGCGGGTGGATGAGCGAGGTGCTCTTGCCGATGAAGCCCAGCCCCGCCCGGGCGGCAAGCGCCCGCTCGAGCAGCGGCGCCGAGTCCACGGCGGGCCGCCACCGCGTTCCCGGACACAGGGTGGCGAGGCGGCGCCCGAGTCGTACCAGGCGGGACCGGATCGCGTCGTGGTAGTCGCGTCGGCGGGCGTAGCGGGCGACCCGAGCGTGGCCGGTCCGGGGAGCCGGATCGGCGGTGTCGTGGTAGCTCATGGCGACGCACAGGACGGAGCGCGCCCCGGTCAGTAACGCCCGCGGGTCGCCGCGCCGGGAGGCCGTCTGGCGGACGTAGGGCAGGTCGGCGGCGCAGCCGGCAGCGCACCACGCGGCGAGGGAGTCCCCCTCGGGGAGCGGGTCGGCGGTGGTGATCCCGAACAGATCGAAGCCCAGCTCCCCCAGCGCATACGCTCGCAGCGCCTCGACGATCGAATCGGTCACGGGACCATGGTACGGGAAACCCGCCCGCCCACCCAGGCCTCGGGCCCCAGACCTCAGGAAAGAAGGGCCTCAGGCCTCGGGCCTCAGACCTCAGGTACGACAAGACAGGACTGGGTGGGTGGTGGAGCTGAGGCCTGAGGCCGGGTGGGTGGAAGGGAGGAAACCCTGAGGCCTGCTTCTCCTGAGGCCTGAGGCCGGGTGGTTGGGTGGGCGGAGAACCTGAGGCCTGGATGGGTGGGCGGGGTGACCTGAGGCCTGAGGCCGGGTGGGTGGACGGGCGGAAATCCTGAGGCCTGAATGGGTGGATGGGCGGAAGGGGTAGACTGCCTCCATGGTGGGCTCGACGCTGCTGGCGGCACTCGTGGTGGTTCTCGGTCCCTCGGATCTGTCCTTCGTCGACACCGTCTCTGGTGCCTCGCGCACGGTGCCGCTTCCGGGCGTGGCGGCGGCCATCTTCGTGGCTCCGGACGGCCAGGTGGTGGTGCCGGCCGCGACCGAGGATGCGACCTGGCTGGTGGCGGAAGGTCGTCCGGTGGAGCGCTGGCGCGGTCGCCTCGTGCCGCTCTTCTTCGACGAGCCCGATCGTGCCTGGGTACTGCTGCCAGGCGAGCTCACCCTCGTCTCCTACCCCGAGCGGCTGCCCCTCCGCAGCTACCCGGTGCCCGGGCTCCAGGGGGTGCGGCAGGCGTCCACCTCCGGGGACGGTCGGCTCCTGGGGGTGCTGCCCACGGGCCAGCCCGCGCCGGTGCTCTGGATGCTGGTCCCGGACGAGGCACAGCCGGTGCGGGCGGTGCCTCTCCCGGCGGAAGGCAGGGTCGTCGCGGTGGCGCCCGACACGAGCCTGGTGGCCGTCGGCCTCGCAGGAGGTGGCGTGATGCTGGTGGCGCCAGAAGCTCCCTCGCTGCCGGCGCTGGTCGAGACCCCCGGCGAGGTGCACGCACTCGGGTTCCGACCGGAAGGGAAGACCCTGCTGGCAGGGTGTCAGGTCGGAACAGCAGGTGTGCTGCTCGGGCTGCGCGCCGAGCTCCGCCCCGGCAAGCCGGTCAAGGAGCAGTTTCGCACGCCCCTGCCGGCTCCACCCATCGCGCTGGTGGTGACCGACGCCGAGGTGCTGGCTCTCTGCGGTGAGCGCGTGGAGGTCCTGGGGAAGGGCGGGCGGAAGCTGCTTCGGACCCTGGAGGCTCCCCAGGCGCGGGGCATGGCGTTGGCGCCCACCGAGGTGAAGACCACACTCCCGGCCTGGTCGGACAGGTAGAATGCGGGCGGACGCGGTGGCGTTGGCGCTGACCTCGGCTGCTTCGGGTGCCAGAGCCGGGACCTGGACGTCGATCGGGACGGGTGGTTGCAGGGGGGCTCTGCACCATGCAGCGCGCTTCGGGCCGGCGGGGAAGGCTCCCGGTGCCACTCGGGCTGGTTGCAGGCGCAGGGCCAGGTCCAGGTTGAGGTCTGCAGCCCAGGGGGTGCGATCTTGGAGGCGAGGGTGAGGGGATGCCGAGCGGTGCGTGTGATGCTGGCCCTGATGCTGGCCGGCTGTGTCTCGACCCAGGCGCCCCAGGCGCCCGGAAAGGGGGCGTCGGCGTCGGTCGTCGGGGCGCAGCCCGTCCGCGAGGATGCTCTGACCCTCGTCGCCCAGGGGCAGCTCCGCATCGAGGCGGGCGAGATCGCCGAGGGCCTGAAGCTCCTGCGGCAGGCGTACGAGCTCGACCCCGGCAGTGCGGAGCTCGGTGAGGAGCTGGGGTTGGCGCTCATGGAGGCCGGCGTTGCCGACGACGCGCTCAAGACCCTCCATGCCCTGCCGACCCGCAGCGCCGCCGGTGAGGCTGCGCTGGGGATCCTCCTGGCCCAGGCGGCCACCACACGCGAGGAGACCGCGGCCGCCGTCGAGCACCTGGAGAGAGGCGTCGATGCGGGTCAGGCCGGTCCCCACGCCCGGATGCTGCTGGTCCAGGCGCTGATCCGGCTGGAGCGAGGGCAGGACGCCCTGGTGCACGTGCAGCGGCTGCTCGAGGACCGTCCCAACGACCCGCGACTGCGCCTGCTGGCGGGGCAGGCGCTTCGGCTCACGGGCAAGCCGACCGAGGCGGCGGCGGAGTTCAAGCTCGCTCTCGACTCGCCGGAGACCCGGACGCGCGCGACCCTGGAGCTCATCGATGCCCTGTCCGCCAGCGGGCAGCTCAAGGAGGCGGCCGAGCTCATGGGGCAGTTCCTGCGCGAGGGCGGGGCCACGCTCGGCGCGATGACGCGGTGGGCGGCCCTGCTCGCGCGCTCCGGCGACAAGCCCCGGGCGGTCGAGGTCCTCGACGAGGTGCTCTCGAAGGACCCCAACTTCCGCGAGGGGCTGCTGCTCAAGGCGCTCTTCGAGATCGGCGACAACCGCCTCGAGTCGGCCGAGCAGCTCTATCGGCGGGCCATCGCCCTGGATCCGAAGGACCCCGACACGAAGATGGGCCTGGCTCGCCTGCTCCTGGATCTGCGCCGCCTGGACGAGGCTCGCGGGCTGTTCCAGGAGGTGTGGGACCTGGTGTCCGGAGCATCAGAGGCCCCGCGCGAGGCGCTCTCGGACCTGGCGCGGGACCGGGCGGCCCTGGAGCTGCTCGCCCGGCGTCCGGAGGACGCCCGGGTCTGGCTGGATCGGATCGACGAGCCGGCGCTCGGGCGCCGCTCCCTGGCGCTGTGGAGCGAGTACTTCCGATCCCGCAAGGCCTGGGCCGAGGGGCTGACCTGGCTCGGCGCCGCGAAGATCGAGGACGATCCGGACCTCCGACGCCAGCGGAAGTCGGTGCAGGCCGAGTTTCTCCTCGCCATGGATGACCCCGGGTCTGCCGAGGCGGCGATCGGCACCCTGAAGAACGGCGACGAGGAAGATGTGCTGGCAGCGCTCGCCGTCTACCAGCGGCGCAAGCTGTACGATCGCGTCATCCCCATCGCCATGGCGGCGCTCGAGCGGTTCCCGGAGTCCCGGGAGATCCGCTTTGACCTGGCGTCGGCTCTCGAGCGAGCCGGGCAGTGGGACCGTGCGGTCGAGGAGTTCAGGAAGCTGCTCGCCGGGGAGCCGGAGGACGCCGCTGTCCTCAACTACCTCGGGTACATGTTCGCGGACCGCAACCAGAACCTCGACGAGGCGCGCACCATGCTGCTCAAGGCAGTCGAGCAGGACCCGACCTCGGGCGCGTTTCTGGACTCGCTCGGCTGGGTCTACTTCCGGCTCGGGGACCTCGACCTCGCCGAGAAGTACCTGGTGCAAGCGGTCGGGCTGGAGGCCTTCGACGCAACCCTGCACGAGCACCTCGGCGACCTCTGGACGGCCCGGAAGCAGCCAGCCAGGGCCGCGGAAGCGTACCGGCGCGCCCTCGGCCTCGAGCTGGAGGAGGCCGGACAGAAGGAGCGCCTTGAGCGCAAGCAGGCGGAGAGTGAAGCGGCGGCTCGCTAGACTGACTGTCGGCCTGGTGCTCGCGGCCGGCTGCAGGCACGCCGTGCCGCGACCGGCCCTTCCAGCCGACTGGACGGCGCTGGTGCTGCCTCCCACGCCCTACCGCGCCCTCTACCGACTGTCGTGCTGCGGCCGGCGGGGGCTGCTGGCTGCCCTGCGGGGCAGCGACTCCCTGCTCCACGTGTCGGTCGCGGCGCCTCCTGCCGGGTCGCTGATGGAGGTCTGGATCGATGGCCGCGCGGGTTCGGTGCTCGACGCCGAGAGGAGGTGCCTCGTGACCCTGCCGGCAGGCGAGCTGCCGCTCACCCCCGAGGTGACCCTGCCCCTGGCGCCGGCCGTACTTGCAGTGCTGGCAAGCGGCCGGATCCCGGCCGGCGCGGTGCCCATGCCGGACCGACCGGGTTGGGTCGCAGCCACGGTGGAGGGGGCGTGGCTGCGGGTCCGCGCCACCGGCTCGCCGGCGCGAAGCTCAAGTCTCGAGGTGGGGCGGCCGGGCGAGAGCGGAGTGTTGCTCCGCGCCACCATGTCGGCCCACCGGGGCCTGGTCCCGGGCGTGCTGGACATCGAGGTGGGCGGCCAGACCCTGCGGCTGGAGCTGCAGGTCTGGGAGCAGGGCACGGCGCCGGTGGCGCCTGCGTGGCTCGGCTCGGGCGCCTGTGGAGGCGAGGGATGAGGGTCGTCGTGCACTGTCCCGCCAAGATCAACCTGCATCTCGAGGTGCTGGGCAAGCGGACCGACGGCTACCACGAGCTGCGGACGCTCTTCGCCTCGGTCGGCGTGCGGGACAGGCTGGAGCTCCGGCCCGCCCCTGGGGGCGTGCTGGAGCTGACGGTCGAGCCGCCTGGATGTGTGCCGACTGACGCCTCCAACCTCGTGCTGAAGGCGGCTGAGTGTCTCCTGGCAGCCTACCAGCCGCTTTCCGGGGCGCGAATCCACCTCGAGAAGCGGATCCCGGTCGCCGGCGGCATGGGAGGCGGCTCGGCCGACGCCGCTGCGGCGCTCGTGGGGCTCGCCCGGCTGTGGAAGCTGCCGACGACCCCGGCGCAGCTCCGTGGCCTTGCTGCCGGGCTGGGTGCCGACGTCCCGTTCTTCCTGACCGGAGGCGTCGCGTGGGGCGTCGGGCGTGGCTCCGAGGTGTACCCGCTTCCCGATCTGCCGGCGTGGTGGGTGGTGCTGGTGCCGGGTCGGGAGCCGGTGCCAACCGCCGAGGTCTACCGGGCGCTCGAGCCCCGGGAGCTGGACGGGCGCCTCGGGTCTGCGGTATATGAGTGGGTCGTGTCCGGTGGTGAGCTGCCTGTCGGCTCGTGCCGGAACGACTTGCAGTCGACGGTGCTGGAGCGTTGGCCGGCCATTGCCGGCCGCCTGGAGCGGGTGTCGCGGACCGGTCCCCTGCTGGCCATGGTGTCCGGGAGCGGGGGCACGGTGTACGGCCTCTTTGCACAGGAGGCCCAGGCCCTCCGGGCGGCCCGGGCGCTGGAGGACCTGGCGCCCGTCGCGGTGCCCCTGCTGGGCCGAGCCCACGCGCTCCTGCACCCGTCGGTCGAGGAGGGCTGATGGAAATCACCGAGGTGCGCATCAACCTGAACAAGGGGGGCAAGGTCAAGGCCTTCGCCCAGATCATCATCGACGGCAGCTTTCTCGTGGGTGACATCCGCGTGCTCGAGGGCAAGGAGGGGCTGGTCTACGTGGCCATGCCGTCGCGCCGGCTCCGCAACGGCTCGTTCCGGGACATCGCCCACCCCCTGAACACCGACACCAGACGGCGCCTCGACGAGGCGATCATCCAGGAGTACGAGCGTACGGTGGCCGAGCGCGGTGGCCTCTCCGACGGCGCGGCCAGCCGGTCGCAGCAGATCGCCAGCCGCCTGCTCGGCGAGAAGTACTGGACCGAGGAGGAGTCCGAGGAAGACTGACACCCCCCACCCGCCCGCCCGGCCTCGGGTTCTCCACCCACCCCTCCCTCCGGCCTCAGGCCTCAGGAACGACAGGATAGGTTAGGGTGGGCGGGGGAGCGGAGGCCCGAGGTCTGAGGCCTGAAGCCTGGGCGGAGGGTGGGTGCGGGTGGTGGGGCGGGGTGGTAGACTACGTCGCCGGATGGGGCGTCGGCAAATGGGTAAGCCACGGGACTTTGGATCCCGCATGTGCAGGTTCGAGTCCTGCCGCCCCAGCCAATGATCCCCCTGGGTGGTGCACATGGAAGAGCAACGACCTCTGATCATCCTCTCCGGACGAGCCCACGAGCGCCTCACCGAGAGCATGTGCGACTACCTGCAGATCCCCATGGGCAAGGCGCGCCTGTACAACTTCTCGGACGGGGAGAACGCCTGCCAGATCGACGAGAACGTGCGTGGTGCCGACCTCTTCGTCGTGCAGCCCACCTGCCCTCCGGTCAACGACAACCTCATGGAGCTGCTGATCCTCATGGACGCCTGCCGCCGCTCGTCGGCGTCCCGGGTGACGGCGGTGATCCCGTACTTCGGCTACGCCCGCCAGGACCGCAAGGATCGCCCACGCGTCCCCATCACCGCCAAGCTCGTGTGCGACCTCATCACCTCGGCCGGGGCCTCGCGGGTGCTCGCGGTGGACCTGCACGCGGCACAGATCCAGGGGTTCACCAACATCCCGGTGGACCACCTGTTCGCCGCCCCGGTCCTGGTGGAGGAGCTCAAGCGACTCGAGCTGCCGGACCTGGTCATGGTCTCGCCGGACGCCGGGGGCGTGGAGCGGGCCCGCGCCTTTGCCAAGCGGCTGGGTGCCGGACTTGCAATCATCGACAAGCGACGCACCGGGCCCAACCAGACCGAGGTCATGAACATCATCGGCGACGTCGAGGGCCACACCTGCGTGGTGGTGGACGACATCATCGACACGGCCGGAACTCTCGTGAAGGCCGCCGACAGCCTGAAGGAGCGGGGAGCGGCCAGGATCCTTGCGGCGGCCGTGCACCCGGTGCTCTCGGGACCCGCCGTGGATCGCATCGGGCAGAGCTGTCTCGAGCAGGTGATCGTCACGGACACCATCCCGTTGCGCCCGAACGCCGCGGCGTGCGGCAAGGTCCACCAGCTCTCGGTGGCCGAGCTTCTGGGTGAGGCGATCCTGCGCATCCACGAGGCCAAGTCGGTGAGCAGCCTCTTCGTGTAGAAGCAGGGGAGAGGGGAGAGGGGAGAGGGAAGAGTCCCCCGCCCACCGCCATCTGGGTCGGCTCTTCCCTCCGCCCTCACCACGTGGTCTGCGGTAAGGGGCCTCTCGGTCTCGACGCGACGAGGAGGGGGGACAGCGGAGAGATTTCGGTCTCTTCTTGAGTAGTTGCTCTCCCCTCTCCCCTCTGTCCTCTCCCCTTCTCCGTCGGTGGGGATTCCCCGAAAGTCCCGAATGTGGTACAGTCCCGTCCCTTGCGGCTGCGGCCGCAAGGCTGGAGGTTTCAATGGAAGACCTGGTCATCGAGGTGGAGCCCCGCACCTCCACTGGCAAAGGCGCCAATCGCCGGCTGCGGCATCAGGGTCTGGTTCCGGCCATCGTCTACGGTGGCGGCAAGGAGTCAAGCTCCGTCGTGGTGAACCGGCACGCGGTGACCGAGCTGCTGAAGACCGAGAAGGGCCGCAACTCGCTGTTCCTGCTCCGGGTCAAGGGCACCAAGCAGGAGCGCCACGCGATGCTGCACGAGGCTCAGATCGACCCGATCACCCGCCAGTTCCTCCACCTCGACTTCATCCGCGTGTCCAAGGGGCAGCGCGTCAAGGTCGAGGTCCGCGTGGTGCTGTCAGGGGAGCCGGTGGGCGTCAAGGCCGGGGGCTTCCTGGACTGGAACGGACGCTCGCTGCACCTCGAGTGCGCCGCCGAGTCGGTGCCCGACGCCATCCACGCGGACGTGTCGGGGCTCAACATCGGTGACCACATCACGGCCGCGGACCTGACCCTTCCCGAGGGCGTGAAGCTGCTCGATGACGGCCACAAGATGATCGTCACCATCGAGGCCCACGGCGCCAAGGCGGAGGAGGAAGAGGAAGCTGCCGCGGCGGTCACCGGCGAGGAGTCGGCCGAGCCCGTGGTCATGAAGCGCGGCAAGGCGGTCGCCGAGGAGGGTGGGGAGTAGGGTCCCCCGATGGACATCGCCGCCGTGGTGGGGCTCGGGAACCCGGGCCGCGAGTACGAGGCCACGCGGCACAACGTCGGCTTCCGCGTCGCCGATGCTCTCGCAGCCCGGTGGCGTACGCCGGCATGGCGGCTCGGTCGCCATGTGTTGTCGACCCGGCGCGGCGGCAGTCGCCCCCTCTGGCTGCTCAAGCCCCAGGACTATATGAACCTGTCCGGACCGGCGGTGGCGGCGTTCGCCGCCGCCGAGTCGTTTGAGCCCGGCGAGCTGCTCGTGGTGGTCGACGACGTCGAGCTTCCCCTCGGGCAGCTCCGTCTCCGCGCCTCCGGCGGCGCAGGCACCCACAACGGCCTGCGGTCCCTGGTGGGCGAGATCGGGGAGGGCTTCCCCCGCCTGCGGCTGGGCATCCGGGGGGAGCGGCCATGGCAGGACCTGGCCGACTACGTGCTCGCCCCCTTCGAGCCCGGGGAGCAGGCGGCGGTGCAGCAGATGACCGCGGACGCCGTCGCCTGCATCGAGATGGCGGTGCGGGTGGGCATCGCTCGCGCCGCGTCGCACTTCAACCGTGCCCCCGAACCACCTGAACCCGCCACGTCCTGAGAGGGTGTGAACCACCGGCGCGGGGCCGTCTCCGCCGCCCATCCTCCCACTTGACAACCTGGACCTGGGATCCAGCAGCTCGGCTACTCCCCGGAGCCCGGACCAGGCCTCGGTCCTGTGCGCAATCCCGGGTAGGGGCGGCGGGTCCGCCACAGGATGTAGAAGCACAGTGCCAGCACCAGCCCCGCCGTCGCGTAGTAGGTCCACGGCAGCTCGGCGAGCGAGATGTTCAGCTCGGCGGCGCCGAGGCCGAGCAGGTTGTTGAGGGCATGCCAGACCATGGCGGGGAAGATCGAGCCCGTGAGCATGGTGACGGCGGCGAGCACCACGCCGAGATAGGCCGTCGGCACGAGGCGGAAGAGCGAGACGTGGAAGAGGCCGAAGACGGCGCCCACGATGAGGGCCACGAGCACCGGGTGGTGGCGCCGGGTGAGGCCGTGCAGGAGCACGCCCCGGAACGCCAGCTCCTCGAAGATCCCGGGCATCACGCAGAGGAAGAGCACCATTTGCCAGAAGGGGATGGTGTCGGGCATGAGCGCCTGCCCGAACGCCTCGAGGACCTTGGGGGGCACCGGGAAGATGTGGTTGGCGGCCATGAAGAGGCCGATCCCGCTGAGCAGCGCGGCCGGCGCGCCCAGGACGGTGGCGACCCAGGCGGCCGGGTGGGGCGCCCGCAGTGCCAGGGCCTGGCGGGCGTCGAGGTGGTAGCGACGCAGCATCAGCAGGGTCGCGCCCCCGAAGAAGACGACGAGGTTGAGGAGGACCTGGAGGCGGAGGTCGGCGCCCTCGACGCCCTGGGTGGACAAGACCAGGATCAGGGCCCACACCACGGCAAACCACCGCAGCACCTGGCGCCCGAGCAGGGGCGCGCCGCCCTGGTGCTCGATGGCGTCGGCATCGGAGGCGGTGATGAGGCGTTCGGTGGAGAGGGTGCGAGCGGCGAGGACCAGCACCCAGGCCGCGGCGCCGGAGGTGACGAGGAACGCCAGGGCGAGCATCGGCCAGTCGAAGGTGCCGGTGAGCACCTCCTTGACCGCCACGGCGATGTTGGCGACCGGCATCGCCACGATCGCCGACCGCAGGCGCAACCCGGGGAGAAACGGCGCCACCGCCGGCACCATCCCCAACAGGAAGACCGGGAAGAACAGCATCTGGGCTTCCTTGTAGGTCTTCGCCCTGCCGGAGACGAGCAGCAGCACCCCTGAGAACAACGCGGCGACGGGCAGGAAGAGCAGCAGCACCAGGGCCGCGATCGGACCCGTCACCGCGGCGGCGAACCCCGCGGAGGTCGGGATGATCTTGAACCCGACGTAGAGCAGCAGGTTGGCTGCCTGGATGACGGTGATCGCGATGGCGACCGAGAGGATGAGCAGGAACTTGGCGGCAACGATCTCGCCCCGGCCCGCGGCACTGGTCAGGAGTGTCTCGAGGGTGCCGCGCTCCTTCTCGCCGGCCAGGGTGTCGGTGGCCACCACCGAGCCTCCGGACAGGATGAAGAGCAGGAGCAGCAAGGTCAGCGTGCGACCGAGGGTCAGGCCTGCAACCTGCCCTGCAGATGCGAGGCTGCTCTCGGCGACCGTCGCGACCCTGTCCATGGTGACCGGGAATCCGTGCCGGGCCAGCAGCTCGCCGCGGGCCTCACGGCGGGTCTCGCGCAGGGCATCGAGCAGGCGCTCCCCGGCGCGGCGCGAGCGCTCCTGGTCCTCGCGGCCGACCAGCACGATCACCGGGGCGCCGTCCTCGATGAGGTCGGCGGCGAGCTCTTTCTCGGTTCGCTCCGGGCTCTCCGGTTCGGTCGGCTCCTTGGCCTTGCGTGCCTTCTCGGCGGTCTCGCGCGCCTCGGCCGCGGTCACGGCCTCGATCACGAGATCGACCTCGCCGGTATTGAGGGCCTGCAGCGGGTCGTCCTTGGGCACCAGCGCGAAACGGAGCTGATCCGGTCGGGGTTGCTGTCTCGCAACCCTGGCCCGGGTCGCCTCGAGCAGTCCCCGGGCCGCCTCGGCCTGGCTGCCGGTGACCGCCACCGTGAAGGGAGTCTCCTCGAGCTTGCGTTCCCGCACCTGCTCCACCTTGCGGGAGCCGAAGAGCATGATCGGCATGAACAGGAGTGGCAGGACGATCGACATGAACAGGGTGCGGCGGTCGCGTAGCACCTGTCGCAGCTCGTAGCTGAAAAGCGTGCGGATGACGGGCCAGCGGGCGTTCATCGCCGTCTCCCGGCTCAGGCCGCTTCCGCCCGGCGGACGTAGTGCACGAAGATGTCCTCCAGGTAGTGGCAGCCGGTGGCCTCGCGCAGCGACGCCAGGGTGCCGCATGCATGGATGCGCCCGCGGTGGATGATGGCGATGCGGTCACAGAGCTTCTCGGCCTCGCTCATGATGTGGGTCGAGAAGATGATGGTCTTGCCCTCGTCCCGGAACTCGCCGATGACCTTCTGCATCTCGATGGCGTTGAGCACGTCGAGCCCGACGGTCGGCTCGTCGAAGACGAGCACCGGTGGGTCGTGCACCACGGTCCGCGCGATCGACACCTTCTGCTTCATGCCCTGGGAGAGCTTCTCGACCCGGGCCTGCACGTACTCGCCGATGCCGAATCGCTCGACGACGGCGGCCACCCGTGCGGCCAGCCGGTCCTCGGGGTAACCGTTGATGCGGGCGAAGAACTCCAGCGTCTCGCGGGCCGACAGGCGCGGGTAGAGCGCCGTCGAGGCGGAGTAGAACCCCAGGTTGCGGCGCACGTCCTCGGGCTCGGTGCCCACCTCGTGTCCCATCAGGCTCGCCCTGCCACTCGTCGGCTGCAGGATCGTCGCGAGCATGCGCAGGGTCGTCGTCTTGCCGGCGCCGTTGGCGCCGAGCAGGCCGAAGATCTCTCCCGGGTGGCACTCGAAGCCGATCCCGTCCACCGCCCGCACCTCGCCGCGGGCCTCGTCGAAGAAGACCTTCACCAGGTCGGACACGACCACCGTCGACTGACTCATGCGCGCACCTCCGCACCACCGGGCGACCGCCGGAGCAGCCGGTCGCGGATCAGCTTCTGAAGGGAGCCGCCGTACGACCCGATCACCACGTCCTCGAAGCGCAGAATGGCCGTGGCCAGGCGAAGGCTCGCCAGGATGAGCAGGATCGACACGGCAACCGTGACGGCCATCTGCGGCCACGGGAACGAGCCGGTGAGCGCCTCCCGCATCATGAGCGAGATGTTCGCCACCGGCAGGAACGCGAGCGGCCAGGTCAGCTTCACCCCTTGGCCGTTGACGAGCAGGATCGGCATCAGGACGATCAGATAGAACGGCGTGATCATGGACTGCCCGTCCTTGAAGGTGCGGGCGAAGCTCGCGAAGATCATCATGCCGGCCGCCACGAACCCGGCAAGCAGGAGTGCCGCGAGCACCCCGACCAGTGCCGCCCCGGGCGAGACCGAGAAGTCGAATGACTCGCCGGCCCTGGCCAAAAGCGGGCTGAGCATCGGCTTCATGGACAGCGCCATGGCGACCAGGTTGAGAAGCCCGGCCACACATCCCATCGTCGCCACGTAGAGGTACTTGGCCGCCACGATGCTGCCCCGGGAGGCAGCCAGCGACATGAGCGTCTCCCAGGTGTTGCGCTCGCGCTCGCCCGCCGTGGCGTCCACGGCCGGGTAGAAGCAGCCCATCGCCACCATCACCACGAAGAACAGCGGCAGCATCATGCTCATCAGGAAGCTGCCCATCTGGCGGCCCGACGCGACGTTACGCTCCTGGATGGTGAACGCCTGCCAGTCCGCGGGTGTCGCGCCCAGTCGCGCCGACTCCCGCTTCAACCACGCCTCGCGGTGCTTCGCGATCATCCCCTTGACGCGATCGCGCGCCCCGGTGGACCGTTCCTTGGCGCCGTCGCAGACGATGGTGACGGCGAAGTTGTCGGGCAGCGCCCGTCCATCGTCGGGAGCGGGTGCGAAGACCACCAGGGCATCCAGGTCCCCCTCGCGGATCTGCCGCTCCGCCTCGGCCCGGGTCGGGCTCACCTTGCGGACCTCGAAGCGGTCGTCCCGCTCGATCTGCCGGCCGAGCGCCGCGTGGGCTGCCGGCAGCCCCTCGATGACCACCCGGGACACGAACCCCTCGGTCTGTCCCTGCACGAACATGACGCCCGTGAACATCGCCCACAGGATGAAGGGGTAGAGGACGATGGGCAGGACGATCGAGTTGGTGACGATCATCTTCTCACGCAGCGCGGCACGCAGCTCGCGGAGGTAGAGGAGCTTCACCTCACGCCATCGGACCATTCAGGCGCTCCTTTCCGCGGCCAGGTGCGCGCGGCGAGTCGAGATCTGGCAGGGAGTGTCCATTGGCGAGAGTGTACGGTATCGGACGGTGGGAGTTGCATGGGGAGAGACGGCCTCAGGCCTCAGGAAAGACGGGCCTCAGGCCTCAGACCTCAGGAAAGATGGGCCTCAGGCCTCAGACCTCAGGCCTCAGGAAAGACGGGCCTCAGGCCTCAGGCCTCAGACCTCAGGTACGACAGGACATGTCTGGGTGTGGGCGGGGGAGCTAGAGCCTGAGGCCGGCAGGTTGGGCGGGCGGAAACCCTGAGGCCTGTCTTACCTGAGGCCTGAGGCCGGTTGGGTGGGCGGACGGAGAACCTGAGGCCTCTCTTGCCTGAGGTCTGAGGCCTGAGGCCGGGTGGGCGTGATGGGGAGTCCTTGCCTTGGGAGGTGGTGGGGGGGTATGATACGCGTTCCGCCCGGAAGGGGCGGGCATCCTTGCTCCCGGCCAGATCCGGGGGCCGTAGACCGAAAGGAGACCGTATGCCGTTGTACGAAGTCGGAATTGTCCTCTCCACCACCCAGGACGAGCCGGAGCGCGAGGCCTTCCTGGCCGAGCTGCGCGAGCTGCTCGCCGCCCAAAAAGCCACCATCGTGAAGCAGGACGTGTGGGGCAAGCGCATGCTGGCGTATGAGATCGACCATCAGCGCGAGGGCTTCTACCTGTTCTGGCAGTTCGAGGGGCTGGGCCCGGCAGTCAAGGCGCTGGAGTACAGGCTGCGCCTGTCCGAGCCGGTGCTGCGCTACCTGACCCTCAACCTGGACCAGGAGATGCAGCGCGCCCGCAAGATGCGCAGGCGGGCGGGGAGGCCTGAGATGTCGAAGAAGAAGTACTACGTCAAGCGCAAGAAGACCTGCAAGTTCACGGCCGAGGGCATCGAGTACATCGACTACAAGGACATCGACCTCCTCAAGCAGTACGTGCCGGTGTCCGGTAAGATCCTGCCTCGCCGTGTCTCGGGCACCAACCCGATCTACCAGCGCAAGCTCACCCGCGCCGTCAAGCGCGCTCGCCACATGGCGCTCCTGCCGTACCTGGGAGACTGAGCGCCGTTCCGGGCGATGTCGTCCAACCCACCGTCGTCCGTCCCGCCATCCTTGCGCCGCCTCGGTCCGGGGATGGCGGGCTTGCTTTCCCTGCTCGTCTTCCTGAGCCTGCCGCTGGTGCCGATCGTCGGGCTCTTCCTGGCGCTGCTGGCGCCGCTGCCGCTGCTCCAGGTGATGGCGTCGGGGCGGTCGGCCTACACCGCCTGGGGGTGGGTGGCGGTGGTGCTGGTTGCCGGCGTGCTGCTCACGTCCGCGGCGTGGCTGGCGGCGGTGGCGGTGGGGTACCTGCTCGTCACCGTGTGGCCCGCGACGGCGGTCGAGATCTGGGTCCGGCGTGGGTGGCGGGAGGGCCGCTGGTTGGCGGTGGTCGTGCTCGTGGCCCTGCTGATCGCCACGGCGTCGCTGGCGGCGACCTTCTACCCGGCGTTCCCCCCGGAGCGATTGAGCACGATCGTCGCGGCAAGCTGGGAGGAAGCCGGCGGGATGCCGGCCTGGTTGAAGGGACTCAGCGCGTCGGGGCCGGAGCTCGATCTGGCGGTGCGTCTCTTCACCTACCTCATCCCGTCGCTCTCCGCACTCTACGTACTGATGGTGGCGAGCTTCCTCCGGCCGCGCCTGCGCATTGTGGGCGTGCCGGCCGAGGTGGGACCGTTCGAGGCCTACAGCTCGGACGAGTGGCTCCCGATCGGTTTCATCCTCGGCGGGCTCGGCTGGGTGTTCCTGCCGGAGCCCGGGAAGTGGTTGGCTTCCAACTTGTTGATCACCGTTGCCGGGTTGTATTTCGTGCACGGCCTGGCTATCATCCACTTTTACCTCGGGCCGCGGTTGCGCCCCAACCGCTGGGTCCGTGCAGGCGTCCTCGTCCTCGCCCTGCAGATGCCTGTGGCAGCCGTGCTTTCGGTGGTGGGGCTGGCCGACAACTTCGTGCGGCTGCGCAGAGGTGAGGAGAAGGACGAAGGGAGTGACCAATGAAGGTAATCCTCAACGACCAAGTCGAGAATCTGGGTGACCGTGGCGCGATCTGCGACGTGAAGCCCGGCTATGCTCGCAACTTCCTGATTCCCAAGGGAATTGCCTACGAGGCCACGCCGGCCAACCTGGCGCGCTTCAAGCAGGAGCAGCGGCGGTGGCTCGAGGCCATGCAGAAGCAGAAGGCCCAGGCCGAGCTGCTGGCCGGCAAGATCGCGGGCCTCGAGCTGACGTTCGTCCGCCGCGCCGGCGACGGTGACGCCCTCTACGGCTCCGTGACCTCCACGGACGTGGCGACGGCCCTGGAGGCCAAGGGCTTCGAGGTGGACCGCCGCAAGATCGAGATCGGCCAGCACATCAAGCGGCTGGGCAGCTTCAGCGCCGAGCTGCACCTGCACCGCGACGTGCGGGTCCCCATCACCCTGCACGTGGTGCGGGAGGGGGAGCAGGCCAGCGCCTGACGTGGCGTGAGCCGAGCTTCCAGCCTCGTGCCTCCGGATGCGTCGGTCTCCCACCGGCGAGGCCCCGGGGGTCTGTTGCGTGGGGCTGCTCGGCGGGTGGTCGAGTGGGCGCTGCGGCCTGTCCTCGACAACATCGCGGCTCGCCACGACGCGCTGGCCACGGCGCTGGAGATCAGCACCAGACGGCTGGAGGAGGCAGGCGAGCAGCTCCGTTCCGAGCTCGGCGTCGAGCTCGCCCGGGTCCAGGACGATGCGTCCAGACAGGACGCCGTCCATCGACGCGAGGTGAGTGCGTCGCTCGACCAGCTCGCCGCGGACCAGCAGGCGCTCTCGGGGGCCCTGGGTGAGCTGCAACGGCACCTGGAGACCCGGCAGGATCAGGCCGGAGTCGAGCTCGGCGAGCTCCGAGGCGCCCTCATCGCGACCCGAGGTGACCTGGAGGCGGTGTCCGACCGGGCCTTTCCCGAGCTGCAGGGGCAGGTGGCGGCGGTGGATGCGCGCACCGGGCAGGCCCTGGTTGCCTTGCAGGCAGATCTGGAGCTCGTGCGCGACCGGCGTTTGCCGCTGCTCGAAGGCGGTCAGGCATCCCTTCACGCCGATCTGGCGGCGCTTCTCCAGGAGGTCGAGGGCCTGCGGGACCGGCGCCTCGGGCAGGTCGAGCAGGCCGGTGAGCGCCTGCACGCTGGACTGGCCCACCTGCAGGGTGAGCTGGAACGTGTGCGGGACGAGACCCAGCCGGCTCTCGCGGCGCGACTCGAGACGACTCACCTGGCGCTCACCGGGGTGCAGCGGCTGGCCGAGGAGCTGCGGGACGCGCGCCTGCCTGCCCTGGCGGGACGTCTGGACGCACTGGTGGGTCGCCTGCACGAGGAGCTTGCCTCCCAGGGCGGGCTGGTCGAACGGTTGGTCGCTGGCGAGCCGCTTCGCGTGGAGGCAATCCCCCAGGTCGAGACCGCTCTCCCCGAGGCGATGCGCGCCGCCTCGCGGGCGTTCGCCGACACCTTCCGGGGTAGCACGGAGGAGATCTCCGGACGCCTCGCCGAGCACCTGCCGCTCCTCCGCGATCGGTCACCTGTCCTCGAGCTCGGGTGCGGTCGGGGCGAGATGCTCCGGCTGCTCCAGCAGGCGGGGGTCGATGCTCGAGGTGTCGACAGCGACCCGGCCATGGTTGCGGCCTGCCAGCGGCAGGGGCTCGCCGTTGCGGAGGGGGACGCCCTGGAGCTCCTGCGGGCGCAGCCGGAAGCAAGCCTCGGTGCGGTGGTCGCCGTGCACGTGCTCGAGCACCTGCCGCCAGCGGTCTGGATGAGCGTCGTCGAGGCAGCCGCCCGGGCGTTGCGCACAGGCGGTGTGCTTCTGGTCGAGTGCCCCAATCCGGAGTCGCTGCGGGTCGGTGCCGGGCTCTTCTGGGTCGACCCGACCCACCACTCGCCGGTGCATCCCGACGCCCTCGCGTTCGTGGCCCGGGCCGTCGGGCTCGAGGTCCGGGAGGTGCGCTTCGCTCACGAGTTCCCGTCGGAGCAGCAGCTCGCGCGAGTTGGCCAGACTCCAGAGGTCAGGGAGCTGGCCGAGCGCCTCGATGCATGGCTCTCCGCCCCCCGCGACTTCGTCCTCGTCGCTGTTCGGCCCCCCGCCGTCCCCGCCAAGACCTGAGAGCCGGAACCCCGGTGCTGAGCGTCGGCAGTCGAGGAACCTCCCCGGTGCCCTCGCGCAGGAAGGCCGCCCTCGAGGATCACCGGCCACCCGTCCGCGGTTCGGATCCCGGACCCCGGACCCCGGACCCCAACCTCCGCAGGGACGTGTCTACTTCACCGTGACGATGGCCTTGAAGCTTCCCTTGTTGTTCCTGGTGTCACGGTCGTTGATGCCCAGGTAGAGACGCCCGCTCGTCGGGGCAGGGCCGCGGAAGGCGGTGCCGACGAGGAAGCCCTTCCCCGATTCTCCGACTCGGGCAATCAGCGCCATGTGGGGCGCTTCCGGGACAACGTTGTACTTGCGCCACTCGGGCCTGGCGACGAACCCGTCGGGTGTGGTCTTGTTCTCCGGGTTGGCCGCAACCTCGCCCGAGGCATCGACGGTGATGCGCTGCTGGGACTGCACGTCGAGGCCCGTGTCGGTCCACGCCGAGTGGCCCGCCACCGTCACCTCGCGGGTCACGCTTCTGCCGCCGCAGGCGGTCAGACCCAGTGACGCGACCACGCCGATCCCCAGTGCCACCTTCACTGCAACCCGAAGCCTCATGCTCGACCTCCCTCGGCGCGCCCACGCACCGTCACTGCCAAGGCCAGCATTCTACCCTGGCCACCCCCGGCTGGTCGGTGGAATCCCGGGGGTGCCGGCGGCGGGCGGCAGCGCCTGGCACCCAGCGGGTCGGGATGTCGGAGGCATTGACGCTACAATGACCTCAGGTCGGTTGAATGGGCACGAGCGTGCGCAGTGTGTGGCAGTGCGCGGTGGCCCTGCTCCTGGGGTCCGCCGCGGCATGGGCCTTGGACCCCCACAAGGCGATCACGCAGCTCGCTCACTCGTCGTGGCGTGACGAGCTGCCCCAGAACACCATCCACACGACCCTCCAGACCCGCGACGGCTACCTCTGGTTCGGAACCTACGAGGGTCTCGTGCGCTTCGACGGGGTCCGCTTCGTGGTGTTCGACGCTGCGCGCAGCAAGGACCTGCGAGGGACCTCGGTCGTCCACCTGGCGGAGGACGCCGGAGGGCGGCTCTGGATTGCCACCAACGGTGGCCTCACGGTTCGCGAAGACGCCCGATTCCAGACCTACACGACAGCCCATGGTCTCCCCAGCGATGTGGTGACGGCCGTGCTGCCGCGGCCCGACGGGACCCTCGTTGTGGGCACCGACCGGGGTCTGTGCCGGTTCTCCGGGGGGCGCTGCTCTCCCGTGTCCGCCACCGGGCCCCAGCCGGCTGGGGTCAAGGTGCTGGTGCCTGACGGAGACGACCTCATCTGGGTTGGCACCGACCGGGGGCTGTTTCGCTGGAGCGGCGCCGGGTTTGCCCAGCTCACGACAGCCGACGGCCTGCCCTCCAACCTCTGCAGGGCGGTGCTCCGGTCACGGGACGGGACGCTCTGGGTGGCGACGAGCGCCGGTTTGTGGCGACAGAGAGACGGCGACACCCGGGTGCTGACGGTCGCCGACGGCCTGCCCGACAGCTTCGTCGCGGCGTTGTGGGAGGACCGCGACGGTAGCCTGTGGATCGGCACCGAGGGCGGCGGCCTCACTCGCCTGGCCGGAGGGCGATTCGCGACCTACTCGGAGCGCGAGGGGCTGATCCACAACTACGTTCGGTCCATCTACGAGGACCGCGAGGGCAACCTCTGGGTCGGGACCAACGGAGGGCTCAACCAGCTCCGCGACAGCAAGGTCGCCACCTACACCACCCGCGAGGGGTTGGCCGCCGACTTCGCCCGAGTGGTGCTCGAGGACTCCAAGGGCGACGTCTGGGTCGGGACCGACGGCGGCGGCCTGTGCCGCTTCCGCGCCGGTCAATTCACGTGCCTCGGGACGGCCGACGGTCTGCCGAGCGCCTCCGTGCGGGCGTTGGGGATGGGGCGCGCGGGGGTCCTCTGGGTCGGCACGCGGAGTGGGCTCTCGCGCCTGGACGGCTCCACCTTCACCACCTTGTCCACCCGCGAGGGTCTGTCCTCGAACCTGGTGCGGGCGGTGCTGGAGGACCGGAAGGGCGTCGTGTGGGTGGGGACCGAGGGCGGCGGCCTCAATCGCATCCAGGAAGGCCGGATCGAGACCTTCTCGGTTGCGGACGGGCTGCCCTCCAACGACGTGCGGGCCCTCCACGAGGGTCCGGAGGGCGAGCTCTGGATCGGCACTTACGGCGGGCTGGTGCGCTGGGAGGCCGGGGTCCAGGCAGTGCTCCGCACGACGGGGGGCCTGCCCAACGACATCGTCTTTGCCATCACCAACGACCGACGGGGCAACCTGTGGGTCGGCACCGACGGCGGGCTCGCGCTGGTCGAGCCCAGTCACGTCACGGCCTTCACCATCGACGACGGCCTCCACGACAACAAGGTGTTCCAGATCCTGGAGGACGAGGCCGGCTTCCTCTGGATGAGCTCCAACCGCGGCATCTCCCGGGTGCGCGTCGAGCAGCTCTACGCTCGCGCCGCCGGCCAGCCCGTACGCCTCGACGTTCAGAAGTTCGACCGCTCCGACGGCCTCCGGGTCAATCAGTGCAACGGCAGCTCGCAGCCGGCCGGCTGGCGCACCCGCGCCGGGGAGCTCTGGTTCCCGACCGCCGAGGGCGTGGCGGTGGTCACGCCTCGCCTCATGCGCTTCAACGCGGTACCGCCGCCGGTGCTCATCGAGGAGGTGGTGGTGAACCGCAGCCGCCTGCCGGCCGGCCCGGTCCGGGAGCTGCCCCCGGGGACCCGGGAGCTGGAGCTTCACTACACGGCGCTCTCGTACGTGGCGCCGGAGCGGGTCCGGTTCAGGTACCGGCTCGAGGGCTTCGACCCGCGCTGGGTGGAGGCGGGTGGCCGCCGCTCGGCCTACTTCACCAGCATCCCGCCCGGCCGCTACCGCTTCCAGGTGCTGGCCTGCAACAACGACGACGTGTGGAACGAGACCGGGGCCTCGTGGACGTTCGCCATTCGAGCGCCCCTGTGGCAGCGCTGGTGGGCGTACCTCCTGTACGTGCTGCTCGCAGCCGGCACGGTCTCCCTGGGCGTGAAGCTGCGAATCAGTGCCCTCAAGCACCGCACCCGGCTGCTGGAGGCCAAGGTGGCGGAGCGCACCGTCGAGGTCGAGCAGACCAACCGGGCGCTGGCGGAGAAGGTCGTGGAGGCGGAGGCCTCGGAGCGGCGGGCCGTCGAGTCCGAACAGCGGGCGCTCGAGGCCAGCCGTGCAAAGAGCATCTTCCTGTCCAACATGAGCCACGAGCTGCGGACCCCCCTCAACTCGATCATCGGCTTTGCGGCGATCGTCATGCAGCGGCTGGACGGGCAGATCGACCCGCGGTACGCCCGCTTTCTGCGCAACATCCACACCTCCGGCGAGCACCTGCTGCGGCTGATCAACACCATCCTGGACCTCTCCAAGATCGAGGCCGGCCGGATGGAGCTGCACCTCGAGGAGCTCCGCATCAAGGAGATCCTCTCCGAGATGGAGAACCTCATGCGGGGCGTGGCCGCGGAGAGCGACATCGATATCGAGGTTCGGGCACCAGAGCTCCTGCCGGCGGTCATGGCCGATGCCATCAAGCTCAAGCAGGTCATGTTCAACCTGCTGTCCAACGCGGTGAAGTTCTCGCCGCCGCGCTCGACGGTGGTCGTGCAGGCCCAGGTGGTCAGCGAGGACTCCTCGCCGCTGGGGGTGGAGTCACTGCGAATCGACGTGGTGGACCGCGGCATCGGCATCCGCTTCGAGGACCAGGAGATCATCTTCCAGGAGTTCCGTCAGCTCGACGAGGGTGCCAGCCGGCGCTTCCAGGGCACCGGCCTCGGTCTGCCGCTGGCGCGCCGCCTCATGGAGCTGCATGGCGGCACCGTCCTGGTGGACTCGCTTCCGGGGTGGGGAAGCACGTTCAGCGTCCTCCTTCCCGTGGTGTTGGCCTGTGACCTGCGGGATGAGGAATAGGCTGTCCCCGCCCCCCACCCGGTCGAGAGTCGAGAGTCAAGAGTCGAGAGTTGGGAGTCTGGAGTCTCCCTGCCAACGTGCCCCTGGGGCCCAGATGGGGCACTCGCGCGAACGGTCAAGGTCCAGGTCCACGTGGCGCAAGTGGAGGGCGGTCGACGGTGGACTGTTGGCAGCCTCTAAACGAACGGTCCTGGCAGTGCGTCAAAGGGGGTGTGAGGACGACCACCGCCAGATGCGCTACCGTGGGGGCAGGAGCCGATCGCGTCATGGCCACCCAGCCCAGCGAGGAGCAGCTCGTCCGCGCCGCGCAGCGCGGTGACGTGTCGTCGTTCGAGGCTCTCTATCGCCAGCACGTCGGTCGGATCCATGCCCTCTGCCTGCGGCTCGCCGGGGGGCGGGCAGCCGCCGAGGACCTCACCCAGGAGGTGTTCGTCCGGGCGTGGCGCAAGCTCGGTCAGTTCCGGGGCGAGGCGGCGTTCGGCACCTGGCTGTACCGCCTCGCCCTCAACCTGGCCGTGAGCGAGCGTCGCTCGCATGCGGACGCGAGACACGAGGTCCTCACCGACGACCCGGTGGTGCTCGAGCCCAGGCCGCAGTCGCCCGTGCCCGAGCTGGGGCTTGACCTGGAGCGGGCCATCGCGGGCCTGCCGGCCGGGGCCCGTCAGGTCTTCGTGCTGCACGATGTGGAAGGCCACCGCCACGACGAGATCGCACGGCTGGCCGGGATCGCGGTCGGGACCTCGCGGGCGCACCTGCATCGCGCCCGCACGCTGCTGCGGGAGGTGCTGCGATGATGACCTGTGACGACGCCGGCCGCTGGCTCGACGACCTCGTGGACGGCGACCTCGGCGAGGCGCTCGCGTCCGAGGTCCGGGCCCACCTGGATGCCTGTGCCGCCTGCCGGGCCGAGGAGTGCCGTCGGCGCGAGCTGGTGCTGGAGGCGGCCTCACTGCCGCGCGAGATCCAGCCGTCCGGGGACCTCTGGGCGGGAATCGCCGCCCGGCTGAGTGAGCCCGTCGGCATCGTGGAAGCTCGGCCGGTCAGGCGCTGGACGGTGTGGTCGGGCATGGCGGCGGCCGCCGTGCTGCTCGTGGCGGGTACCGCGCTCGTCACGGCACACCTCGTGCGCTCCCGGCCCCGGGCCGTGACCGCGCGTGCCTCGTCCCCGGCCGCGATCGTGCCGGCCGCCATCACCTCCGAGCTCAACGCTCCCCAGGTGGACCTGGAGCGCGCCGCCGGCGCTCTCCGCGCCGCCCTGGAGAGCCGGCGCGGCCAGCTCTCCCCGGCGACTCTCAAGGTCGTGGACGAGAACCTGGCCATCATCGACGCTGCCATCGACCGCCTGCAGGCGGCCCTGCGCGAGGACCCGGGAAACCGCGCGCTGGTCACCCTGCTGACGGCCACCTGGGAGCGCAAGATCGACCTGCTGCAGACTGCCAGCGAGCTTGCTCGCACGAGCTGAAAGGAGCCACCATGAAGAAGACCCTGTTTGCCCTGCTCATCCTGGCCCTGGCGCTCCCCGCCGTCGCCGAGGTGCGCATCGACGAGACCCGACAGGTGGCTGCCGACGCCACCGTCACCGTGGAGAACATCTCCGGCTCGCTGCGGCTGAGCGGCTGGGGCAAGAATGAGGTGCAGGTCACCGGCACCCTGGGCCGCGGCCTGGAAAAGGTCGAGATCACGGGCTCCGGCAGCCGTCTCGACGTGCGCGTCATCTACCCGCGCAACTGCCACGACTGCGGCGGTGCGGACCTCGAGATCCGGGTGCCGGTGGGCTGCCGGCTGGAGGTCAACACCGTGAGCGCCGACATCGAGGTCGGCGAGGTGAGCGGCGAGGGGCGCTTCGAGTCGGTCAGCGGCACCGTGACCGTGGCCACCAGCGGCCCCAGCCTGCGCGTCAAGAGCGTCAGCGGGGACGTCGTCATCCGCGGTGCGGGCCCGCGGGTGGAGGCCAACACCGTGAGCGGCACCCTCACCGCCCGCATGCCCACTCTGCAGGAGGGCGACCTCGAGAGTGTCTCCGGCGACATCCGGATCGAGGCCGAGATCGCGGCGAAGGGCCGGGTGGAGGCCCAGACGGTGAGTGGCGACGTGGAGCTCCGGCTGCCCGCCGCGGTCGGGGCGGACTTCGAGGTGCACAGCTTCTCCGGCGACATCCGCAACGAGTTCGGCCACGAAGCCCGCCGCACCAGCGAGTACGGGCCCGGCCGCGAGCTGGAGTTCTCGAACGGCGACGGCAGCGCCCGGGTCTACGTCAAGACCCTGTCCGGCGAGATCCGCCTCCTCAAGCGTTGACGAACCACGTTCTCAGGCGCCCCGTCCTCGGCACGCTGGCGGCCGGATCGTCCGGCTGCCAGCTCGTTTCCGCCGGTCCCGCTGCCGGGAGGGGCATTCCTGCCCGACAGAGAAGGTCCTGGTTGGCGACCAGTCGCGACAGGAATCTCGCTCCTACATCGTTCTCGTTGCCGTTCGTGTCGTTGTGGTAGGGGCATTCCTGCCCTGGCTGGAGCTCTACCAGCCGCCGCCACCTCCGCCGCCCGAGCTGCCGCCTCCGCCTCCGCTCGAGCTGGGCGACGCAACGCCAGACGACATGGCACCGGCCGCGGCCGCCCAGGACGACGAGGCACCCGCTCCGCCGAACGAGCCGCCGCCACCCGACCAGCCGGACCCGCCCCCCGAAGTCCCGCTGCCACCCGCGATGCCTGCCGCGCTCTCGAGACCGGACCCTGGGAGCGCGACCGCGAAGGCCCGGGCCCACCGCTCCACCCGCGGGCCGAGGCCCAACGCCACGATCCAGGGAAACCACGCGTCGCGAAGGGCCGGGTTGGGCCTCACCAGCTCGCGCCGGAAGGCCTCCCGGATCGCCGCGAGCCTGCGGCGCCAGTGCAGAGCCGCGCCGCGATCCCGCCCGCGGGCACTGGAGAGCGCGGAGGCCCAGGCGGCCGTCAGCATCGCCCCCAGGCCCACGAGCACCGGAGCTCCCACCGGGAGCCCGGAGAGTGCCAGCCAGGCATGGCCGCTGGAGGCCGCGAGGAGGACCAGCAGCATGCCTCCCAGCTTCCAGGCCAGGCTGGACACCGACCTCGCCACCGCGGTGGCGATGGCGAGAGCCCATCCCCACGCGAGCACGACCCCGAGGCCGCCCAGCAGCACCGCCGGCCAGGCGTAGGACCGCAGGATGCCGCCTGCCAGCAGCAGCAGCACGGCGATGGTCGTGAGGGCGAACGGGAGCTTCCACTCGCGCTGCCAACGGACCGGGCGGCTGCCAAGGACCCTGTCGACCTCCCTCGATAGCGGCTCGGACACCACGGTCGTGGGATCGAAGCCGGTGTCCTTGTAGTGGGCCCGCACCTTCTCGGTGTCGGTCGTGTCGCCGTCCACGAACAGCTTGCCGACCAGCTCGGCCTCGTAGCCCGAGAGAGCGCCCCGGTCGACCAGGAGGCGCAGCTCGAGGGTGCCGGGCTTGCGGGGCCTCTTCGGGTCCGGCCTGACCGAGCTGACAAGTTTGCCCTCGGCCACCATGCGCGCCAGCGTGGCGGCCACCTCGGGAGCGCCGACGCTGCGATCCCACAGCGCTCCCACCACCTCGGGCGCCACCCCGAGGAGGTTGGCCTCGATCCAGGCCGGGTCCAGGGTGACTCGAGGCAGGGGCGCCCACCGGCCGGGGCGCTCCTCGTTCACCACGAAGCGGGCGACCAGTGCGACCGCGATCACGATCAGTGCGGCCAGCAGCACCAGGGAGAGCCACCGGGAGGTGGGATGCAGGACCCCGGCGGGTTGCCCCGCTCCCAGGTATTTGAGGGGCGTCGTGACGACGAAGCCCTGGCCGGGCCGCAGGCTCCCCGGCTCCCAGCGGCCCGCCACACCCTGCTCGCCCTCCCAGGCCGGGTCGAGCTCCAGGTCCAGGACGAACCGTTCCACCGGCCACTCGCGGTCGGGGAAGGCGAAGTCGTGGTCGAGGAGGTAACCGTCGTCCCCGACCAGCAGGACGTTCGACATGACGTACTCGAGCTCGTAGTCGATCTCGGTATCCTCGAACGGCGGGTCGTCCGGCAGGCGGCTGCGCCAGCGGAGGCTGTCGTCGCGCCAGCCGTAGCGGTCCATCTCGTCCAGGTCGCCCTTCTCGAGGGTGCGGGACTCCCCGGTGGCCGGGTCGATGCGGGACACCTTCTCGAGCCGCAGCTTCTGGCCGAGCCTGAGCGCGAAGACCCGCTCGCCGCCGTTCCAGTCGCCCGAGAAGACCATGGCGTGCCGCTCCCGGACGTGGAGCCGGCCGTCGGCGTCGAGGCGCGCCGTGACCGCCAGCTCCCGCCAGGCCAGGGTTCGCCCCGCCAGCGCAGGGACCGCAAGAGTGCAGGTCGCGAGCAGCACCGCCGTCCGTAGCAATCGTCGTGACATGCCGCATTCTCCCACGGGAGGAGCTCATGGAGTCAGGGGCTCGGCTACCACCGGTGGAACGCGGGATGGCCCTCCCTGACGGCCACGAACGTCCCGCGGCAGGTGGCGGTGACCTTGCCGGCGGCCTGCATCACCGCCTCGACCGTGGCGCGGTCCGCGGCCGACTCGACGACCCGGGCGCGCAGGTGGACCGGACCCGTGCTCGGGGTCGGCCGTTTGAGGACGACGTGGAAGTCGGAAGTCACCGTGCAGGGCGGGGCGTCGAGGCCGTCGCGCCGCATCAGGAAGTGGGTCGCCGCCCAGTTGCAGTGGCAGTCGAAGAGGGTGCCGATGATGCCGCCGTTGAGGACGCCGCCGAACGCCTCGTGGTGAGGCTCGGCGGTCCAGGTGCACACGACCTCGTCCCCCTCGACGAAGCTCTTGATGCGCAAGCCCCTGTCGTTGGCCGGGCCGCAGCCGAAGCAGCGATTGGCGGGGGCGTATCGCTCTTGCAGGCTCTGGGTCGTCACCGTCGTGCTCCCCCCCTGGGCACCGCCAGGCTCGAAAGGTGGGCGCCGCACTGGGTGCGGCGCATCCGGGGGCTCCGCGCCCGGCCGGCGCCCCGCGGGCGCCGATGCGCGGCCCGGAGGTCCGCGCCCACCGTCGCCTGGGCTGGTCTGACGGTGACGGCAGAGGCGGTCAGGTGTTCCATCCTCACGCGTGCTTGGAGGCCACGCCCTTGACGGTGCCGGCCAGGGCCCGGGCGATCACCAGGCGCTGCATCTCCTGGGTGCCCTCGTAGATCTGGGTGATCTTGGCGTCGCGGAAGTAGCGCTCCACCGGGAAGTCGCGGGTGTAG
>JALOLB010000279.1 GCA_025456225.1 Thermoanaerobaculaceae bacterium | reverse complement strand
CGGCCGTCAGCGGATCGCACCGGCGGAGTCACCGAAGCGAGAGGAAGATGGTGTAGCTGCCCAGGCGGAGCTGTGGTCCGGGACGTTGCTCGAGGCCGCGACGCGGGCAGCTGCGGGCGAGGCCTGGGTGCGCGATGCGGGCTACGAGGATGGCCCGCCGAGGCCTCGGCACGCGACCGTTCGCCGGCAGCTGGCTCGTGCAGCCCGGCTGCTCGGCCTGTCCGGAGACGTCGACGAGCGCCAGGCCGAGGCCGTGGCCCTGGCGCTGGACCTTGCGGGTCTGGACCACACCCGGGCGCGCCGCGCTTTCGCCGAGGGGAAGAGCCTCCGTGAGCGAGGCGGCGCCATCGTATCGGCCCTGGAGAGGATGCCGCTCGGCGGCGACCTCGAAGGCCGCTTGCTCCTTGCCGGGTTTCTCGTCGGGCTCTGGGGGCCTCCCCTCGTCTGGGACGCGCTGAGGTCCCGCGCAACGTTCCCGCGGGCCGGAACGATCCTGGCCAAGTGCTCGCGCAACCCGCCCTCGGCGCCCCACGAAAAGGTCCCTCCTCCCGGGCCGGGCCCTCCCCTACAGTGACGCCGTCGTAGGCGATCACCCATCGAGACCCCAGGCAAGAGGCGATTCCCTGTACCCGCGCCCCCGGCCCTCACCGCAGGCCCTGCTCCGGCACCACGTGGTCTCGGAGGTGCGGGCTCGTGTGCTCGCCGGCAAGTCCGTGAACCGGGCCATCGCCGAGGTGGTCAAGCTTCCTCATGTCGATCACCTGGGACGGCCTTGGACGCTGTCCCCGAGGACGGTGCGCCGCTGGGTGGCGCTCCACGCCGCGGGCGACTTGGCCGCGCTCGAGGACAAGCTCCGCGCCAGGATCGCCGACTCCCGCGTGCTCAGCGGCGAGTTGCTGAACTTCCTGCGCCAGGAGAAGAAGGCGGACGAGGCGGCATCCGTCCCAGAGCTGATCCGGCGTGCCCGCATCCGGGGCCTGCTCGGAGACGACGAGCAGGTCGACCGGAGCAGTGTCTGGCGCGCCTGCTGCCGCATGGGGCTCGCCATGACCCGCCAGAGGCGCATGGGCGAGCGGGACGTGCGCTCGTTCGTCTACCCCAACCGCATGCTGATGGTCCTCTCCGACGGCAAGTACTTCCACGCCGGCGTGCGCCGTCTCAGGCGGGTGGCCCTCGTCTTCCTCGACGACGCTACCCGTTACGGCCTCGACGCCTACGTGGGGACCTCCGAGAGCACGGTCCTGTTCCTCTCCGGGCTGTACCAGGCCATCGCCCGCTGCGGGCTGATGGCGGCGCTCTACCTCGATCGAGGCCCGGGCTTCATCTCCGACGACACCCACGCCGTCTGCGCTCACCTCGGGATCGCCTTCATCCACGGAGAGGCCGCCTACCCCGAAGGCCACGGCAAAGTCGAGAAGTTCAACCAGACCTGGGAGCAACAGGTCCTGCGCGGTTTCGACGGCAATCCCGAGATCGACCCCGACCCGTCGGCCCTGCGGGCGCGGCTGCTGCACTACCTGCACGAGGTCTACAACAAGACCCCGCACGAGGGCCTCGGTGGAGCGACCCCGGAGCGGCGCTTTCAGGCCGACCCGCGGGCGCTCGTCTTCCCGCAGGATCGCGCCTGGCTCGACGAGCGCTTCGTGGTCACGTTCTCCCGCAGGGTCACCAAGGACAACCTGATCCCCTACAAGGAGCTCGACTACGAGCTGCCCATCGGGCATGCCGGGCGCGAGATCACCGTCCATCGAAACCTCCTCCGCGGCACCCTGTCCGTGCTCCACGAAGGACGGATGGTCGAGATCAGACCCGTCGACCGGGTGGCGAACGCCTACGCCCGCCGCGCCAGGGGCTCCTCCGCCGAACCGCCGGCCACGACGCCCATCGTCCACACCGCCGCCAGCCTGGCCTACCAGCGCGACTTCGCGCCCATCGTCAGCGCTGATGGCGGCTATCCCACCGGAGACGACGAACCGTGAAACAGACCGCCCCAGTTCTCGATACGCGCAGCCACTTCGGCCTCACCGAGACGCCCTTCACCCGCGAGATCGCCGTCGCGGATCGCTGGCCTTGCACCCACCTCGACGAGGCCCGCGATGATCTCGCTCGCGTCGTCGACCAGCGGCAGAGCGGGGCCCTCGTCGGCCCCGCCGGCAGCGGCAAGACTGCCCTCCTGCGCGCCCTGGTCGAGGATCTGCCCGAGGCCCGGTACCGCGTCCATTACGTCAAGGTCACCTCGCTCTCCAAGCGCGACATGACCCGCGAGATCGCCCTGGCCGCCGACGTCCCGCCCGCAGGGTCGTTCCCCGGCCTCTTCCGGCGCCTCCAGGACCGCTTCCTCTCCACCCAGGACAACGACGGCATCCGCTCCGTGCTCATCCTCGACGAGGCACAAGATCTCCGGCCCGACGTGCTCGGCCTGGTCCGCGTCATCACGAACTTCCAGATGGACTCCCGGCTCGTGCTCTCCGTCATCCTGGCCGGGCAGCCGCCGCTGCTCGCCGTGCTCAAGCGCGACGACCTCGAGTCGGTCGCCCGCCGCCTCACGCACTGCGTGGTCCTCCGCCTGCTCAGCCGCGGCGAGTGTCGCCAGTACATGGAGCACCGCATGCGGGTGGCCGGAGCGCGGCAGTTCCCCTTCGACGACCCCTCCACCGATGCGGTCTACGAGATCACCCGCGGCAACCTCCGCGCCATCGACACGCTCTGCGGCAAGGCGCTGGAGATCGCCGCCGAGCAGGGCCATCCCACCGTCGGCGCCGCCACCGTGGCCGCCGCGCGCCAGAAGCTGCCATGACGCCCGCGTTCCCCACCACCCACGTGGCGCAGATCCCGGACAAGGCCGACAGCGCGCGCTGGCTCGTGCACTCCATCTGGCCCGAGTCAGCCGTCGGCCTCCTCTTCGGGGCTCCCAAACTGGGCAAGACGTGGCTCTCCTTGGACCTCGCGCTCAGCGTCTCGTCCGGCACGTCCTGCCTCGACGCCTTCACCGTCGAGCGACCCGGCCCCGCCCTCGTCTACCTGGCCGAGGACTCCCTGCAGAGCGCGCGGGCCCGCGTCGAGGGGCTCTGCCGCCATCGGGGCATCGGCCTCCACCGTGCCGACCTGCACTTCATCACCGCTCCTTCCCTCCGGCTCGATCACGAGGACGACTCCCACCGGCTCCTCGCTACCGTGGAGAAGCTCCAGCCGCGGCTGCTCCTCCTCGACCCTTTCGTCAGACTCCACGGTCAGGACGAGAACGACTCGGGCGCCGTCTCCGCCATCCTGGCCAGCCTGAGACAGCTCCAGCGCGACCGCAACGTCGCCATCTGCCTCGTCCACCACACCCGCAAGACCGGCGGCGGCCCTCAGGGCTATGCCCTGCGCGGGTCGGGCGACCTCTATGCCTGGGGCGACGCCTACGCCTGCCTGACCAGGCGCGACCACGGCCTGCGCCTGAGCCTCGAGCACCGCTGCCATCCGCCGCGCGAGCCGATCACGCTCGGCCTGGTCTCCCGCCCCGACGGCTCCTGTACCCACCTCGAGATCTCTCAGGCCGCTCCCGTCGCGACCAGCGGCGCGCTCGACCAGTCCGTCTTGACCGAGCTCGCGGCCACCAAGACACCCCTCCGGCGCACCCACCTCAGAGCCCGCCTGAGGGTCAACAACCACCGCCTGGGCGCCACCCTGGAGAGCCTCGAACAGCGCGGACACGTGCGCCGCCAAGCCGGCGGCTGGGTCGCCGTCCCGTGAACCACCCGTCGGGCCGGCCCAGCTTCGCCCAGCTCAAGGCCACCCTCACCATCGAGCAGGTGCTCGCTCGGCGTGGACTCCTGCGGGATCTGCGGCGGCAGGGCGACCGCCTCGTCGGGCCCTGCCCCATCCATCACGGCGATTCCCCCTCGGCCTTCGTCCTCAGCACGTCCAAGAACCTCTGGCACTGCTTCACGCGCTGCGGCGGAGGCGACCTCATCGAACTGGTCCGCCGACTCGACAACTGCTCCTACGCCGACGTCGGCAGACACCTGGCCGCCTTGGCCCACGCCGCCGAACCCTCGGCGCACACGCCCGAGCAGCGCCAGGCACCGGCACCACACCGCAACTTCAGCCCCTTCACCCGATCCCTGCCTCTCGACCACCACTCGCCTTGGCTTCGCGCCAAGGGCATCTGCCCGCAGACAGCCCAGATCTTCGAAGCAGGCCGCTACCACGGGCACGGCTTCCTTCGTGACTGCATCGCCGTCCGCATCCACGACCCTGATGGGCACCCTCTCGGCTATGCCGGCCGGCGCCTCGATCCCGAGGAGGCCCGCATCCGCGGCAAGTGGAAGCTCCCCCCCGCCTTCCCTGCCAGCCGCGTCCTCTACGGCTTCCACCACACGCTGCCGGCTCTCAGCCGTGGCCTCGTCGTCGTCGAGTGCCCCTGGGGTGTCATGCGCCTGGCGCAACTCGCCGTCCCCGCCGTCGCCCTGCTCGGAATCCGCGCCTCCGACGAACAGCGCCGCCTGCTCGCCCGGGCGCCACGACTGGTCCTCATGCTCGACGGAGACGCCGCCGGGCGAGAAGGTGCGCTTCGCCTCCAGGCCGCCCTGCCCGCGCACGATGTCAGCGTCGTCCACCTGCCCGATGGCCACGACCCCGACGACCTCACCGACATCGAGCTCGCCGCCCTCCTCCCCCCATTCCTCCCCGGCCAGGAAGGCACGTCCCACCACGAGTAGCTCCCTCGCCGCGAGTCCTCACCCAGGATCGTCAGGATCGTCCGCTCGGGAACCGACGATACCCACCTGCCGGGGCAGCGACCAGCTCCGCCGTTCCGTTCTACCCCAT
>JALOLB010000071.1 GCA_025456225.1 Thermoanaerobaculaceae bacterium | reverse complement strand
GACATGAGACACCAGGCGAAGACCGTGAACCGGTCGCGCTCCCTTGCCGCCAGCACGCGCTGCACGAAGCTCTCGACCTCGTCAGGCTCGAGGAATGGGAGCTCGCCGTTGGCGACGCGGTTGAAGACATGGAGGAACCCGCCCACGGTTGCCACTGCGGCAAGTCGCGGCATGACACTACCCTCGTTTTCCGCGTGGACGGTGATGCATGCTACCACGAGGGCAGGTGTCACGCACGTGTCAGGCGTCGGGGAGGATCGGATCTCCTGACTCGGCACCGTGGTGGGTACCTGATGGGTACCTGGTGCCACGGACGCGGGCGCAGCTCGCGAACCCGCGGTAGAGAGACAGGGGAGAGGGGAGAGGGGAGAGCGCCCCCACCCCCTCCACAAGACAAGACAGGACGAGAATGACGGGGCGGTCCGAAAGGGCCGCCCCTGTGCTTTGGGCGCGATCCGGCAGGTCCCGGGTGGGATAGTCTGGCGCCGGCTCGCCATCGCGACAGGATTGGCGGGGGAGGGAAGGCTCATGGCCGAGGAAGGCAGCCTGCACGCAACGTTTGCCGCGATCAGCGAGGCGCTCGGGAGCAACAACCTGGCCGCGCTCGCGCGCCTGTACGCCGAGGACTACCAGGGCCACGGCATCCATGGCGAGGTGGAGAACCGGGACCTGGTTCTGGCAGCCTACGGGCCGGGCGGGGTGCAGCAGTACCGGATGGCGGACGTTGAGGTCGTGGTCGAGACCCTCGGCGGCGTGGGCCTCGCCAGCGGCCAAGGGCTCGTGTCGGGCTCACTGGCCGGCATGCCGTTCGGCCACAGGGTGCGCTTCCTCGAGGTCTACCTGTGGCGCGACGGCCGCTGGCAGTGCTACCGCGCGCAGTGCACCGAGATCGTGGCGCCATGACCGACGTCACCACCAGGGCGAGCGCCTCACCGCCGGGATGCACCGACCGTCGCCCCGGCAGGGCTACACTGGGGTCGGGACATCCGGCGAAAGGAGCCGAACCATGCAGATGACCGATCTACTCGCCCAGATGGGAGGTCTTGGCTCGATGGCGCGTGAGCTGGGGATCAGCGAGCGCCAGGCGGCGAGCGGCGCGGAGGCGCTGCTGCCGTCGATCCTCGGCGGGTTCAAGAAGCAGGCGCAAGCCCAGCCGACCGGGCTCGAGGGGCTCGGGGGCCTGCTCGGCCAGCTCGGCGGCGGCGACCTGCTCGACGACGTGCTGTCGCCGCGGCCGACCGACGTGGGCCGCGGCAACGACGTGCTCGGGCAGATCTTCGGGTCGAAGGACGTGAGCCGCGCGGTGGCCCAGAACGCCGCGTCCCGGTCGGGGCTCGACGTGGGCGTGCTCAAGAGGATGCTGCCGATGCTCGCGATGCTGGTCACCGGCTTCATGTCGCGGGGACAGGGCGGCGGTTTCGGGGCGCCGCCATCCTCCGGCGAGGGCGGGCTCGGCGGGATGCTCGGAGGCATGCTTGGCGGGGTGCTCGGCGGCGGGGGCGGTGCGTCGGCGGGCGGGAGCCTGCCGGGGCTCGCCTCGATGCTCGACATGGACGGCGACGGCAACCCGCTCGATGACATCCTCGGGATGCTCGGCGGCGGCCGGTAGCGCCACGACCACACCGGAGGCGACGGCATGAGCTGGATCATCTCGCTCGCGATCGGCGGGCTCGTCGGCTGGCTGGCGAGCCTCGCCATGAAGACCAACGACCAGATGGGCTGCATCGCCAACGTGCTGGTCGGCATCGGCGGCTCGTTGCTGGGCTATCTCGTCGCCGGGCTGCTGGGGATTGCACCCACTGGCGGCCTTCTTCGCTTCGTTGTGGCGGTCGGCGGCGCCGTGCTGCTGATCGCCATCCTGCGGGTGCTGGGCCTGTTCAGGAAGACGTGACGCCTGCCGTGGAGGTGGCCTTCGGTCGGCCTCACCCCGGTTCGAGGTGATGGCTTGGCCGGCCTGTGGGCAAGACGCTCAGGTCCCGGGATGACGGTGAAGGCCGATCGAGCGTGCGAGACGCCATCGCATGCCTGATGCAGCCTGCGCCGAGCAGCGCATCGGCCGCCGCCACCCACGATGCAGCCGTCTGCTCGGGCCGGCGTCGGGCGCGCCGTTGCCTGCGCCGTCGCGGCGTCCTATGCTCGTCGTGACGTCCCCCCCGGGCCCGACCCGGAAAGGAGCCTGCCATGTCCCTCGTGCTGTGCGAGACGCGCGGTCAGATCGGCGTCATCACGCTGAACAACACGGCCAAGCGCAACGCCCTCTCCCAGGCGCTGGTCAACGACGCCGTCGCCGCCCTCGAGGCGCTGCACAAGGACGGGATGCGGGTCGTGATCCTGCGCGCCCCTCAGGGGTCCACGATCTGGTCGGCGGGCCACGACATCCGCGAGCTGCCGCGGCAGGGCCGCGACCCGCTCGGCTACGACGACGCCCTCCTCGTGCTGATCCGCAAGATCCAGTACCTGCCGATGCCGGTCATCGCCATGCTGGAGGGCGCGGTGTTCGGCGGCGCCTGCGACCTGGCGGTGAGCTGCGACATCCTGATCGGTTGCCCCACGGTGAGCTTCACGATGACCCCGGCCAAGATCGGGGTGCCCTACAACGTGACCGGCATCCTCCACTTCATGAACCTGATGCCGAACAACATCGTGCGCGAGCTGTTCTTCACGGCGTTGCCGATGGCCGCCGAGGAGGCCTACCGCATGGGCATCCTGAACGACCTGGTGCCGGCGGAGCGCCTCGAGGAGCACACCTTCGCCAAGGCCGAGCAGATCACGCGGAACAGCCCGCTGTCGATCGCCGCGATCAAGGAGCAGATCCGCCTGCTCGCGCAGGCCCACCCGCTTTCCCCCATCATGTTCGAGCACATCCAGGGGCTGCGCCGCAGGGTTTACGACAGCAACGACTACCGCGAGGGTCTGGACGCCTTCTTCGAGAAGCGGCCGCCGCACTTCACGGGCACCTGACGGCCGGCTCGCCGCGCACGATCCGCGAGGGGATCGCTGCGTCGAAGGCACCGCCGGTGGTCAGCCACGCCGGCTGCCGCGCCCTCGCCGCCCTGCCGCGCAGCGTCTGGGGCTAGCCACCGAGCAGCGGCGCCAGGTGGCGCAGCCAGAAGCGGAACGACCCGAGGAGAACGAGCACGGCGCCGAGCGCCACCAGCGCGCCACCCATGACCACGACGACGATGCGCTCGGTGCGCGGCCCCATCAGGCGCCGGCCGTGGTGCAGCGCCCACAGCAGGGGCGCGTACCAGGCGACGACGCCCCCGATGAGCGCGATGAGGATCCACAGCATCCCGGCGTAGCCGTGGGCGCGGGCCGCCTCGACGAAGGCGAGCCCGGCGGTGATCCACCAGAACCAGTAGTGCACGTTGCCCAGGCACACCAGAACTCCCGAGAGCACGGCACGGCTGGCCGGGACCTCCTCGATGTGCGCGGCGCGGGCGGGGTCGCGCGGCACGGGCTGGTGGCGGAGCGAGCCGATGCCACCCCAGAGCAGCGCCAGGCCGCCGACGATCTCCACAATCGGGAGGGCGCCGAGACGTCGCAGGACAGGGGCGGCACCCGCGGCCAGGGCGCTGAACAGCAGCACGTCGACGGCCAGGCACCCCACCATGAACCAGATCGCGCGGGAGATGCGGTGGGAGATTGCCAGGCGTGACAGGACCAGGGTGATCGGGCCCGGCACCACCACGGTGGCGAGCGACACGAGGAAGGCCGATACGATCAGCGCTGGCAGCGTCAGGGGGACCGGGAAGTCCACCCGCTAGCCCAGCTTGTAGCCGATGGTGCGCAGGAACGCCAGACGAGCCTTGACGTCGGTGTCGGTTTCGACCCCGCGCGGCGAGACGCCGTCGACGACCCCGAGGATGGCGCGACCCTGGGCGGTCTCGGCGACGAGCACCTCGACCGGGTTGGCGGTGGCGCAGATCACCCGGCAGACCTCGGGCACGGCCTTGACGGTGTTGAGGATGTTGATGGGGAAGCCGTTCTCCACGAAGATGAAGAAGCTGTGGCCGGCACCCACCGCGAGGGCATTGCGCACGGCGAGGTCGATGAGGTCCTGGTCGTTGCCGGTGCGGCGCACGAGGGCCGGACCGGAGGACTCGCAGAAGGCGATGCCGAAGCGCAGGTGCGGGGCCGTCTGCACGATCGCCTCGTGCAGGTCCTCCACGGTCTTGATGAAGTGGGAGTGGCCGAGGATGAAGTTCGTGGCCTCGGGCTTCTCGACGGAGACGGAGAGGATGTTCACGGGTCGCTCCTTCAGCTCAGCGGCCCCCGGCCGCGGTCGTGGTGGCGTCGGACAGGGCCTTGGCCACCAGGGTCAGGAGGTCCAGGGACACCCGGCGGCGTTCGACCGCGATCGGCAGGCCGGCGTCCAGGGCGGCCTCCTCGGAGGTGCGCCCCCGCACCACCAGCGACGGGATGCCGCGCCCGGATGCGAGCAGAGCCCCGGTGTGGGGCGACCCGAGCTCGGAGTGGACCCGTGCCACCACCCCCACGTCCTTGCAGGCCCGGATGAAGCCGGCGGGCAGGCGTCCCAACTGCTTCGGGGCCTCGACCCGGATGAAGACGGAGCGCGTCGAGCGCTCGGGGATGCCCAGGGCATCGAGCTCGATCCAGCCTGCGAGCCGGCCCTGCCGCTGGGCGAGGAGGGCGGATGCGCCGGCGGCGTCGTGGTGCCCGCCAGCCAGGAAGGCGATGAGCACGGGGTTCTGCCGCGGGCGTCGGCTGAGGGCCGCGGCCACCTCGAGGACCGTTGCCACGGACGCGGCGTTGTCGCTCGCCGAGAGGGCGCGGACCGTCGACTCCTCGGCGTCACCCCGAACGGCATCCCAGTGGGCGGCCAGCACCACCGGCCAGCGCCGCGGGTCGGCGCCCGGAAGCTCGATGAGCACGTTCTCCCACTCCTGGTCGACGCCGGAGGGGGACCGATGCACGAAGGGGACGATCTCGGCCTTCAGCCCGCGGCGCTCGGCCTCCTGGCGAAGGACCTCCACGACCCGGTGGGCGGCCGGGGAGTAGGCGTAGCGGGTCGTGACCGCGGGCGCCGTCCCGGTGCCTTCGCCGGTCAGCCGGGACAGGGTGGAAGTGAGCCGTTCCCGCGCCGCCTTGCCGCCGTCCGGGAGGGCCTTCTGCACCGCCTCGGCCAGGTACCTGAAGCCCTCGTCGGTGGTCGGGTGGGGGACCCATCCGACGCCCCACTGCAGGGTGAGGACCCGCCGATCGCCGCCGGGGACGTCGGAAGGCTGGGCAGCGATCGCCACAACGACCGCCTCCGTCGGCGCCAGGTGGGGCAGGTCGAGACGGGCCAGACCCTGCTCGGAGAAGCCGAACGCCAGCTCCTCGTCCGGGCCCTGCACGCGTGTCAGGACGGCGCGGGCGCTCCACGCCGCCTCGGGGTCGCCCTTCAGGGTCAGGGGGAACGAGCGCTCACCCGAGCCCTCCACGACCAGGTACGTCATGCCACCGGCACCCACCGGGAGGAGCCCCGAGGATGGTCGCGAGGCCATGGCACGCGCCGTGACGAGCGGCCGCGGCGGGTCGACAGTGGCGAAGGAGAACCGGCCACCGGCCAGGGCCGGGTCGTCGAGCCAGCACGCCATGCCGAAGTCGGCGAGCAGGTCCGCCCCCGTGCATGCCCGGTCGCCTTCCTGGAAGGTGGCGGCGGCCAGAGACGTCCGTTGCGCCAGCTCGCGGAGGGCCTGGTCGCCCAGGCGCTGGTGGAGATACTCGATCAGCAGCACGGACCAGCCGCGCTCGCTCCACGGGTCGTGAGGAGCGTAGCTGCGGCCCTGCGGGTCCGCGTCTCCCCACAGCCAGCGCGGGGAGACCTGTCCGAGAAGGAATGGTGCATAGCTGGCCAGCCAGCGCGACCAGCCCGGCGGACCGGGGTGATGCGCCTCGAGGACCAGCCGGAGGTAGGCAGCGCTCAGGGTCACGCCGTTGAGAGCCTCGCGGTTGCCCTGGAACGAGAAGGGGTGGTAGATGACCTCGCCCTGGTTCGAGTGGAGGCCGTACCGGTTGGCCTCCGCCTCGGCGAGCAGGTCGGAGGGGAGCACCCTGGCGTCGTGGTCCGGGCTCGAGCAGACGAGCACCAGAATGCGCCCGTTGCCGTCGACGTCGGAGGCGGGGCCGATCGCACTGTCCAGCCTCCGGATCACGAGCTCGTCGAGCTGGCGGGCCATCCTGCCGAGGGCTGCCGCGTCGACGGCCGGGGTGTGGTCTGTCTGCTGGTAGACGGCCACCCGCTGGCCCTCCAGCACGAGGGTGGCCTCGACCTGGACCTGGCGGGTCTGGAGACCGCCCGACGCTTCGGGACGCCAGAACGTGCGGGTCGGCGGCAACGCCACGGCCGCCGCGATCGCCAGGGGGAGCGCCAGGATCGCCATCGCTTGCACCTCCGCCGTCCTACCTCCGGGAGTGTAGGCGGTGCGCATGACCCACCGCAAGCGCCGGGAGCCCCACCGCTGGCAACGTGGACAGGAACGTGGACGTGGTCCTGAACCCAGTCCTCCACGGCAGGGGGTGTCGAAGGACGAGGGTCATCGCACGAGGTGCTTCGGTGACGGTCCTACAGAAGCTGCCAGGCTCGTAGCATCTCGGTCCACGACCACGACCGCGACCACGTCTACGTCCACGTCCACGCTGCGGTGGTTTCACGGCCCGGCAAGTCACTCACTCACGGTGTCCCCCCACGCTCTGATCACCACCAGGTCGGGCCACGCCGGGTGCAGGCAGTGGCCGACCGCGGCAGACGCTGGTCGCATCTGTACAGTAGTTGGCACAACCGATCCGCGGCGCGCAACCTCCGGGGTCCCGGTGCGTTGAACCTCACAGGAGGAGACTGCTGCACACCGGGCCCGGGCGATCCCGGAGGGGTGCCTCCTGGGCGGAGCGGTGCTGCGGGGAGGAACTGTCGATCTCCTCCGGGGGAGGACCGTTGTGAGAAGCCTCGTGCGCACCGCCTGCCTGGTCGGGATGCTCGCCTGCATCGTCGCTCGGGACGCTCACGCCGCCCGGAAGGCACCAGACCGCGCTGCCTTCGTGTTTGCGACCTACGTGGAGGATGCCTACTCCGAGCGCAAGGCGGCCCTGCTGGTGGACTCCATCCGCCGTTTCGGAGGCAGCCTTGCCAACGCCCCGATCTACGTTGCGGTCAAGGACATGGACCGTGTGCCCCTGCCCAACCTGGGGACGCGCGACGCCGTGATCGTGCCCCTGGAGGCCGACCCGGTGGCTGGAGAGTACCTCCTCGGCGCCAAGGTCTTCGCGGCGGCCCAGGTCGAGAGGCTCGTCGCGAAGCACGCCAGGACCATGCTCTGGGTCGATCCCTGGGACATGTTCCTCGGCCCGCCGACCGGGTTCGAGCTGGATCGCGGGACTGCCGTGGCGTTGCGGCCCGTGCAGGTGGTCAACGTCGGGCAGCCGGTGGGTCAGCCCGTCGACGCCTACTGGTCGCGCATCTACCGGGACGCCGGGCTCGATCCCGCCCGGATTCCCGTGGTCGAGCCCCTGGTGGACCCGCAACCCATCCGTTTCTATGTCAACTGCGGGATCATCGCGTTCCGCCCCTCGCTCGGGCTCTGCCAGGAGTGGGCCAGGCGCTTCGCCGAGCTGGTGAAGGACGACGCCTACCAGAAGGCCGCGTGCCCCGACTTCCGGCACCGGCTCTTCCTGCACCAGGCGGTGCTGAGCGGCCTCATCCTCCAGCGCACCACGCCCGGGCAGCGCCGCTGGCTGCCGGTCGGGCTGGGGTACCCGCTCGAGTTCCACCTCGGGGGGAAGATCCCGGCCGACAAGAGGATCGAGGACCTGGGCCGGGTGGTCGCGTTCTTCGTGGAGCAGTACTGGGAGCTGCAGCCGGACTGGATGACGACCTTCCGGATCGACGAGCCGTTGAAGGCGTGGCTGACCGAGGCGCAGATGGGGATCCACCGTGTCGTCGATCGGATCTACCGTGAGGAGGGGCAGTGCAACTCCTACCTCGTGCGGACAGCCGAGGGCGACGTGATGATCGACCCGGGCGGCGCGGCGTCCCCGGCCAGCTACCTGTGGAGCCTCGCCGGGCGCAAGCCGGTGGCGGCGATCCTGCTCACCCACGGCCATGAAGACCACCGGGACGGCATCGCCCTGTGGAAGGGCGACCGCCACATCCCGGTCGTCGCCCAGCGGGAGATCGTCGAGTACATCCGCTACCGCGACCGACTGGCGGGGTTCTTCCGCGTGCGCGACGCGGCCCACACCGGAGCGCCGGTCAGGCCGAAACCCGAGGTGCCTGTCGAGTGGCCGATCGAGGCCACCGAGCTGTTCGCCGACGATCACACCTATCGGCTCGGCGGGCTCACGTTCCAGCACGTCCACACCGGTGGCGAGACACCGGACACCAGCCTCATCTGGGTCCCGGAGCTCAAGGCTGCCTTCCTGGGCGACAACTTCTACGACTCGTTCCCCATGCTCTACACCCCTCGCGGCACGAAGCCCCGGTGGGCGCTCGACTACGTCAAGGCCCTGGAGAGGGCCCTGGAGCTGGAGCCCGAGGTTCTGCTGCAGGGGCACGGGGAGCCGGTGATCGGCAAGGAGTTCGTGAAGGTGCGGCTGATGGAGTACCGGGACGCCATCCGCCACGTCCACGACGCGGTGGTGGATGGCATGAACGGGGGAAAGGACGTCTTCACCCTGATGCGCGAGATCACCCTGCCTCCGGGCTCCCGGGTGGGCCAGTTCTACGGGCGGGTGTCCTGGTCCGTGCGGGGCATCTATGAGGGGTATGCCGGCTGGTTCGATGGCAACGCGGCCAACCTCTACGACCGGCCTCCGACCGTTGCCGACGCGGAGCTGGTGCGGCTGGCCGGCGGCCCGGAGGCTGTTGGGCGGCGCGCCGGGAAGCTACTGGAATCGGGGGACGCGCTGATGGCCCTGCGCCTCGCCGAGGCGGCGCTGGCGGCCGCGCCCGGCGACGCCGATGCGAAGGCCCTGCGGGTCGAGGCTCTCAAGGCGCTGCGCGCGCGGAGCCGCAACGGCGCCGAGCGGAGCTGGCTGGACTTCGCCGCGAAGCAGTGAGAAGGCGTGAACCAGTGGCGCGAGGACGTTCGGGACGCCGATCGTGACCGCTGGCAACGTGGACGTGGAGGTGGACGCGGACGTGGACGGACGTGCTGCGAGCCTGACGTTCACCGCAAGGCCGTCACCGAAGCACCTCGTGGGACTGCTTCTTGCCTCACAACGTCCCGACGCGCGGAACCAGGTACACGTCCACGACCACGTCCACGTCCAGGGTGACGCCATGAGGGGCCCCACCGCCTGACCAATCGCTCGCTCGCGGTTTCTTCACACGCACTGAGGCTGCCAGGTCTCGGGGGACCGGTCCGGGTCCGGATGCCAGGCCCCGGCCGCCCGGCTCAGTCCTTCGCCCCGGCCTTGCGGAGCACGGCTTCCATCTCGTTGCGGTTGAAAATCTTCGCGAACATGAGCGGGGTGGCGCCGCCGGGGGCCCTGGTGTTGACATTGGCGCCGGCCGCGAGGAGCGCCTTGACGATGTCCACACCGGAGCAGTGCTGGGCGGCCGACAGCAGCGGCGTGATGCCATCCTTGGCGCCCGCGTCGACCCTGGCGCCCGCTGCCAGCAGCGACTTGACCATCTCGAAGGCCTCCGCCTCGTGCTGGTAGGCGCACTGGGTCACCGCCAGGGCCAGGGGCTGCGCGTCGGAGCCGCCCTCGGTGTTGGGCGACATGCCGGTGGCCAGGAAGAGCTTGACCGCCTCGACGTTCGCGTCGTGGATGGCGTGGGCGAACATCTCGGCGGTGTACTCGTACCCGAGCTTCCCCAGGGCGAGCTTGTTCCTTGTCTTCTCGTCCTTCGGGGGCGCCGCCTGGGTTGCCGGCTCCTCCTCGACGGTGGCGGGCTCCAGCTCGGCAACGCCGCCACGCTTCAGCGCCGCCCTGACCTGCGCCTGGAAGAACCAGTCCTGACCCATCATCTTGGACTTCACCGAGCCCTCGAAGCGCTCCTCGTCGTAGCGGTCCAGGTTGATGGTGGGGTGCTCGGCGCCGCGCCTGCCGCTCTGGGGGAGCGCCTGGTGGTAGGGGGCCGCGAAGACCGTGTCGTAGCCCTCCAGCCACAGCACGCGCACCGCCTTGAGCTTGCCCGCTGCCGCGAGCTCCCCGAGCCGAGCTGGTGTGCGGTCGGCCTCGGCGACGGGGACGTCGCTGACCAGGATGATCAGCCAGGAGCGCCCCGAGACCTCGGGGTCGCTCTGCACGGTGACGGCCACCTGCCTGAGCGGCGTCGGCTTGCCCTTGACGGTCAGGGTCCCGACGACCTCGTCGCCCGCCGATGCCGCGCCGCCTGCGAGACTCGCCCAGATCACGAGGGTCGGGAGGATGTGTCGGGTCATGCTGGTACCACCTTCCTTGGCTCTGTCATCCAAAGCACACGCGCGCGGAGGTCCATTCCCGGCGTCGTGCGGCGTCGGCACCGCCCGGCGGGTGTCGCCCCTGCACGTCCGGGCCGGCTCAGACGATGGCCGACGCCAGGGGGCACGGCGCCCGTTCGCGAGGACAGGGGGCGGGCTCGCACCAGGGACCTCGCGAGCCTCTGTCGCGGTGCAATCGGTGCAGGGTGCTGCGTCACCGAGGGTGCGTGCTCCGAACCGCGTGGCCTGGCTGGGGCCGCAGGTGCGATCACGGGGTGGCCCCGCTATCATGGGCGGCGATGACGAGCCCCGCCCCGGGGTCCCCCCTCTCCCGCCCGGAGGACGCTGCGCACCAGGCTCCGGCCCTGGTGGCTGAGAAGCGCTTCGTGGCCGCGACCTCGGTCGTGGCGGCGGTGTTCCTGACGGCGTTCAAGGTGGTCGTCGGCGTGATCACCGGCAGCCTCGGCATCCTCGCCGAGGCGGCCCACTCGCTGCTCGACCTGGTGGCTGCGGTCATGACCCTGTGGGCGGTGCGCGCGTCGGCCCAACCCGCGGACGGGCGCCACCCCTACGGCCACGGCAAGTTCGAGAACTTCTCGGCCCTCGTCGAGACCGCGCTGCTCCTGCTCACCTGCGTCTGGATCCTCTACGAGGCGGTGGAGCGGCTCTTCTTCAAGCACGTCGAGGTGCAGGTCTCGGCCTGGGCCTTCGTCGTCATGGCGGTCTCCATCGTGGTCGACGTCTCGCGGTCGAGAGCGCTGATGCGGGTCGCCAGGAAGTCGGGGAGCCAGGCACTCGAGGCGGACGCCCTGCACTTCTCGACCGACGTCTGGTCCTCGAGCGTCGTCATCCTCGGGCTCGGGGCCGTGTGGCTGGCGCCCCGGGCAGGGCTGGCGTGGCTGGCGGACGCCGACACGATCGCCGCCATGCTCGTCGCCCTCATCGTCGTCTGGGTCAGCATCCGGCTCGGCCGCAAGGCGATCGCCGACCTCCTCGACGAGGCGCCCGCCGGGATGAGCGAGGCCGTGGCCGCCGCCGTGCAGATGCCGGGGGTCGCCAGGGTGGAACGGGTGCGCCTGCGGCGGAGCGGCCCCGAGGCGTTCGCCGACGTGACACTGGCCGTGGACTCCGGCATCAGCATCGAACGGGGACACGCCATCGCCGACGCCGCAGAGACGGCCGTGCAGGCGATCCTCCCGGGAGCCGACGTGGTCGTGCACCTCGAGCCGGAGGGCGGAACGGCCGACCCGACCGGGGAGACGCCCGCGGAGACCGTGCGGCGCCTCGCCGCCGAGCACGGGCTGCCGGCCCACAGCATCCACCTGCAGACGGTGATGGGGCGCCCGAACCTGGAGCTGCACGTCGAGGTGCCGGGTCATCTCTCGGTTGCCCAGGCCCACGACCGGGTGAGCGTTCTCGAGGCCGAGATCAGGCGCTCCCTGCCGGCCCTCGCAGGCGTCGTCACGCACATCGAGCCGGCCTACCGCCCCGTGGCTGCGGACGATGCCCTGCCGCACGGGCACTTCGCGGAGCTGCAGGCCGTGCACGAGGTCCTCGCGGAACGTCGCCCGCTGGGCGTCGGCCACGACGTCAGGCTCACGCAGGTGGGCGAGGGCCTGGTTCTCTCCTTCCACTGGACCGTGGCGCCCGACCTCCCCTTGGCCCTGGCGCACGAGCGCACGGACGAGATGGAGAGGGTGCTACGCCAACGCCTCCCGGCCCTCGAGAGGATCGTGATCCACGTCGAGCCTGCCGAGGGATCGACCCGCCTCCGGTCCGGGCCTCCTGAACCCGACTGAGGGGTTTGAAAGCCAGCGCGACGACGTCTGCACCGCCGATCGGCAGCGATGGCAACCTGGATGTGGCCGTGGACGGAGACGCAGCAAGCCTGACAGTCTCCGCACGAACACCACCGAAGCACCTCGTGGGATCGCTCGTCCCTTTCGACACAAACCGATGCAGGGGGCTGGGTCCAGGTCCAGGCTGGCTCACAGGAGTCCGAGCGCCGACCAGTCGCTCTCTCCTGGCTTCCTCACACGCTCCCCGCCCGCCGGCACCGTGGGAGAATGGTCCCGGGAGAGGCCTCTCATGCGACGCCTTGCGCTGCGGATCGTCTGCCCTGCTCTCGTGCTTGCCTGGAACGGGGCCTGGGTTGCAGCAGGGCCGACTCCAGCCCCGACCCCGGGCGGTGTCACCGTCCGTTTCGAGCTGAACGACGCGCAGGTCAAGGACCAGGTGCTGCCCGGGGTGCAGGTGCGGATCGCGGCAGTGGCGGGAGGCGCAGAGGTCGCCGTCGGCGTGACCGGGGCCGATGGCCGCTTCTCGGCGGTTGTCCCGCCGGGCACGTACCGGATCAGCTACGCGCTGCCCGGGTACGTCCCGTACTCCAGCGGTGCCACCGAGATCCGCGACGACGGGCAGCTCGTCACGGTGAGCCTCTCGCGCCTCCTCGAGGCCACCGGCAAGGCGGCGCAGCAGGTGCGGGTCATCCTCAACTGGGGGTCACGGAAGGACCAGGTCAAGGACGCGGACTCCCACCTGGCGTGTGTCTGCCAGGACGCCGATGGCCATGTCTACTACCGGCACAAGGTGCACGAGGGTGCGGGTCATCGGGTGGAGCTGGACGTCGACGACATCGACTGGGGCGGACCGGAGACGGTCACGCTCACCGACCCGCCCCCGGGCGCCTACCTCTACTGGGTGCAGGACTACTCGGGACCGCCGGCGGTGCTGGGAAGCGCGGACGTCGTGGTGCGGGTGGTGATCGGCGACCAGGAGGCTGGGGAGTTCCGGATCTTCAAGGGGGTGACACAGCGGGCATGGCGGCCGTTCAGGGCCATCGAGATCGCGGCCGACGGCAGGGCCACCGTGGCGCGGTTCACCGACGACGAGATCGCGGAGGGTGCCGACCTGGTGCTGCCGGCAGCGCTCTACACACCGGAGACGACTCAGAGCGGACCGTCGGATGCCGGGTCGGGGAGCTCGTGGACGGGGTTGTGGGCGTTCGCCTTCCCGCTCGGGATCCTCGTGCTGCTCTGGATCCTCTCGAGGCTCGTCCGGTACCGGCGGTGACGTGCTTGACGCGGGGCAGGGGGCTGCGCATGCTGGGACCGGTGCCGGCCGGGAGAGGGGTGGGGCGGCCGTCAGGGCTCCCGATGGCCAGCACCCGGGAGGCTCCATGAGGCGCTGCGGGTTGATGCGTGCGGGTATCTGGTCCTTCCTGATCGTGATCGTGGCGGGGGTCGCGGGGTGCCTGGTCCCGCCCCCGCCACCGCTGCCTGTCGTGGTCGAGGTCGTGATCCCGGCCGACCACACGAAGGACAAGCACGGCATCCGCCACCGTCCGGGGTACAAGGCACCGGAGGGCGTGTGTAACCCGTGCCACGGGCGGGATCTCCGGGGCACCGACGAGGTGCGGGGATGCTACAGGTGCCACCGGAAGAACTGGGACTGACAGGTCGCAAGGCATGCGGGCCGGGAGCTCTCCCTGGCGCCCACCCGGGTCCGGCTCGCGGGCCTCGGATGGCGCTGGTAGTACAATAATCGCCAAGAGTGAGGGGCGCAGGTTCTCCTGCCGCCGGAGGTTCAACATGAGACGGGCGATCGTGGGGTTGCTGGCGCTGGGGACGCTGTTCACGTGGGCGTGTGGCGGCAAGAAGGTCATCGTGGGTGTGGTGCTTCCCGAGAGCGGGATCGCCAAGGCCTACGGACCCTCCCTGAAGGCCGGGATCAAGCTGGCCTTCGACGAGGCCGTGGCCAAGAACTCCCCAAAGGGGATCGAGGCGCGCTACCGCGACTCCATGTCCAACAGTGAGTACGCCATCAAGGAGGCCCAGGAGCTCTTCAAGGGCGGCGCGGTCCTCCTCATCGGCGGGGCGACCTCGGAGGGCGCCAGGGCCCTCATCCCTGAGGTCGAGAAGACCGGTCGGGCCATCATCTCGCCGTCCGCGACCGAGCCGGGCCTGGCCGCCTCGAGCAACCACTTCTTCCGCATGGCGCCCGGTGACGACGTGGAGGGAGCGGTGGCCGCCTCCTTCCTCGTGACGCACAAGAAGGCCGGGAAGATCCTCATCGCCTTCCAGAAGGGGCTCTACGCAGACGGGATGCTGCCTGTCTTCAAGTCCGAGGTGGCGAAGCTGGGCGGCTCGATCGCCGGGGAGCTCCCTATCGGTCCCACCGACTGGGACAAGGCCATCGTCGACGCGCTCACGGCCCAGAAGCCCGATGCCGTGTTCATCTGCGGCTACGGCGAGGAGATCCTCGCCACGCTGTCGCTGCTCCGGAACAACAAGTTTGCCGGTGTGGTGTGTGCGACCTCGGCCATCAGCACGGGCGATGTCGTCCGCCGTGCTGGCGAGCTGGCTGAAGGTGTGTTCGTGCCGACGCTCAGGCTTGACTTCGCGTCCTCGCAGGAGCCGATGAAGTCGTTCGTGCAGAAGTACAAGGCAGCCAACCGCGGAGCCGTGCCCGACCTCTACGCAGCGCTCGGATATGATGCGGCCACGGTGGCACTGCACGCGTTGCAGGACCCGCAGCCGAAGAACACCAGCGAGCTGCTGCAGCGCATCATGAGCCAGGGCGACAAGCAGGGCGTGACCGGGAAGCTGAGCTTCGATGCGGTGGGCAACACGACCCATCGCCCACGGATGCACGTCATCAAGAGCGGCCAGTTCGAGGACTGCGACCCGTCGCCAGCGCTGTAGGGTTCCGCTGAACGAGCTGCCCCACCTCGAGGGCCGGAAACGGCCCTCGATCTCGTTCATGCCGGACAGCAGCGCCGGGAATGATCGCCGGTTCCGATCGATTGCATGGGCATGGACGGTCGACGGCTTCTTCCGCTCGCCCTCGCGCTTCCTCTTCTTCTGACGGTCGGATGCGGTGTGGCCGGCCCGCGCGAGGCGGGCGGTGGAACGGCGGCCAACGGGAGCTCCACCATGAAGCCGACATTCTCGAAGTCCGGGTATGACATCACGCCGCTGCCGCGGGAGAGGGTGGCCGAGCTGGCCGCGAAGCTCGACCCCGAGGCCTACCGTATCACCCAGAAGGCCGGCACCGAGCCGCCGTTCTGCGGCAACCTGCTCGACAACCACAAGGACGGGGTCTACGTCTGCGTGGTGTGCGGGCTGCCGCTCTTCTCCTCGGAGCACAAGTTCAACTCCGGCACGGGCTGGCCGAGCTTCTTCCGCGAGCTCGACCCTGCCCACGTCACCCGCCACGAGGACTCGAGCCTCGGGATGGTGCGGACAGAGATCGACTGCGCGCGCTGCGGGGCACACCTCGGGCACGTGTTCGAGGACGGCCCCAGGCCCACCGGGGAGCGCCACTGCCTCAACTCGGCCTCGCTCCGCTTCTTTGAGAAGGGTGCGCCGCTGCCGGCCGAGAGTCAGCCCGCAAAGACCGCGGTCGCGTACTTCGCCGGCGGTTGCTTCTGGGGGATCGAGCACTACCTCCAGCAGGGGCCGGGGGTCATCGACGTGCAGAGCGGCTACATGCAGGGGCACGTCGACAACCCCACCTACAAGCAGGTCTGCTCGGGCACGACGGGCCACGCCGAGACCGCGAAGGTCGTCTACGACCCGGCGCGCATCACGTTCCGGCGGCTCCTGGAGGCGTTCTTCGTCATGCACGACCCGACCGAGCTGGACCGGCAGGGCCCGGACATCGGCTCCCAGTACCGCTCGGGAGTCTGGACCGTGGATGACGAGCAGGCGCAGCAGGCGAAGGCGACCATCCAGGA
>JALOLB010000070.1:3035-19453 GCA_025456225.1 Thermoanaerobaculaceae bacterium | reverse complement strand
ACCCCGGACCCCGGACCCCGGACCCCGGACCCCGGACCCCGGACCCCGGACCCCGGACCCCGGACCCCGGACCCCGGACCCCGGACCCCGGACCCCGGGGGTGGGCGGGGGGAAGGCTATACTTCCCCGGCCGGGGATCTTGACGGCCGGCAGGGCCCCACGGGAAAGGATGTCGTCATGTCTGAGTACAGTCAGGACAAGTTGAAGGCCCTGGAAACGGCCATGGTGCAGATCGAGCGCCAGTTCGGGAAGGGCGCCATCATGCGGTTGGGCCAGCAGGAGGCGATGGCCGTGTCGGTGATCTCGACCGGGTCCATCGGCCTCGATGCCGCCCTGGGCGTGGGTGGCGTGCCGCGTGGCCGCGTCATCGAGATCTACGGGCCGGAGTCGTCGGGCAAGACCACGCTGGCGCTGCACGTGATCGCCAACGCGCAGCGGCTGGGCGGGCTCGCCGCGTTCATTGACGCGGAGCACGCCCTCGACCCGGAGTACTGCGGCAAGCTCGGGGTGGACGTCGAGAACCTGCTCGTGGCCCAGCCCGACAACGGCGAGCAGGCGCTGGAGATCGCCGAGACCCTGATCCGCTCGGGGTCGGTGGACGTGGTGGTGATCGACTCGGTGGCGGCGCTGGTGCCGCGGGCCGAGCTCGAGGGCGAGATGGGAGACTCGTCGATGGGGCTCCAGGCGCGGCTCATGTCCCAGGCGCTGCGCAAGCTCACTGCGATCGTCTCCAAGTCCAAGACGTGCGTGATCTTCATCAACCAGATCCGCGAGAAGATCGGCGTCATGTTCGGCAACCCCGAGACCACCACGGGCGGGCGCGCCCTCAAGTTCTACTCCTCGGTGCGGCTCGACATCCGCCGGATCGGCGGCATCAAGTCCGGCGAGGAGGCGGTGGGGAACCGCACCAAGGTCAAGGTGGTCAAGAACAAGGTCGCCGCGCCGTTCCGCTTCGCCGAGTTCGACATTCTGTACGGCGAGGGGATCTCCCGGGTCGGCGAGCTGCTCGACCTGGGCCTCGAGCAGCGGCTCCTCACCAAGTCCGGGACGTGGCTCTCCTACGGCGAGACGCGCCTCGGGCAGGGGCGGGAGAACGCCCGGGCGTTCCTCAAGGAGCACCCGGAGGTGGCCACCGAGATCGAGAGCAAGCTGCGGGACATGGCGCCGAGCCTGACCCGCACCGCCGCGGCCACGGACGAGGGGTAGCCCGAGCGAGCGCCGATGCGCGGCTGGCAGGCTCCCCGCTACGGAGGTCCGGACGTCCTTCGCCTCCACGACCTCCCCGAGCCTCATCCGGGTCCCGGGGAGGTCGTGGTGCGGGTCCGGGCAATCGGGCTCAACTTTGCCGACTGCATGGCCCGCCAGGGCGTCTACCCGCGGGTGCCGGCCGCTCCCTTCGTCCCTGGCATGGAGGTGGCGGGTGAGGTCACGGCCGTCGGGGACGGCGTGGCCGACCCCCGGCCCGGCGCCCGGGTCGTGGCCGTGCCGATCTTCGGCGGTCACGCAGAATCGGTGCGGGTGCCGGCGCGGTTCGCCTACACGCTGCCATCGTCCATCGACTGGACGACCGGCGCCTCCCTCGCGGTCACCGGCGTCACCGCCAACCACGCGCTCTTCACGCTCGGGCGGCTCCGCGTCGGCGACCGGGTGGCGGTCACCGCCGCGGCGGGCGGTGTCGGCACCATGGCCATCCAGATGGCGGTCAACGCCGGTGCCCGCGTGCTGGCGGTGGCGTCGACGCCGGAGAAGCAGGCGCTGGCGCGCCAGCTCGGGGCGCACGATGCGGTGGGCTACGACGGGTATCGGGATGCGCTGGCCTCCGGGATCGACGTGGTGCTGGACTCGGTGGGCGGGGCGCTCTTCTTACCGGGGTGGCGGGCGCTGCGGCCTGACGGGCGGTACATCCTCTTCGGCTTCGCTGTGGCGGCCGGGCGGCGCAGCGTGCGCCGTCTGTGGGCCGGCCTGCAGATCCTGCGCATGGGGTGGCTCAGTCCGTACCCGCTGGTGTCCCAGTGCCGGACCCTGGCCGGGTTCAACCTCTCCCTGGTGCCGCACCTGGCCGGGGAGCTGCGGGAGCGCTTCGCCAGCCTGCTGGCACTCGTCACCGTGGGGGAGCTCAAGCCGGTCATAGGCGCCGTCTACCCGTTCGCCGAGCTCCCCAAGGCCCACGCCTTCCTCCAGAGCCGCGCCTCCACCGGCAAGGTGGTCGTGACGATCCCCTGACCCCCACCCACCCGGGCCTCAGGCCTCAGGCCTCAGACCTCAGGAAAGACAGGCCTCAGGTTCTCCGCCCTGCCCACCCTCCCTGCCTCAGACCTCAGCTCCCCCGCCCACTCGGTAGCGTCTTGCAGTACCTGAGGTCTGAGGCCTGAGGTCTGAGGCCTGTCTTGTCTGAGGCCTGAGGCCTGTCTTGCCCGAGGCCTGAGGCCGGGTGGTTGGGTGGGTGGAAGACCTGAGGCCAGGATGGGTGGAGGGGCGGGGGTTGGAGTACACTCTCCGCCCATGGGCGAAGCCGGGCGGGTCCTGGTCGTCGACGACAATGCCGCCAACCGGCTGGTGGTGCGGACCATCCTGACGGCCGCCGGCTACCAGGTCAGCGAGGCGGCCGATGCCTTCGCCGCGATCGACCGTATCGACCGCGAGTCGCCGCACGCCGTGTTGCTCGACATCAAGATGCCTGGCATGGACGGGCTCGGGCTGCTCGGCAACCTGCGCAGCCGCGGCGTCGACGTGCCGGTGATCGTGCTGACCGGGCACGGCGACGAGTTCACCGCAACCTCGTGCCTCGAGGCGGGTGCGGACGCCTTCCTCGACAAGCCGCCCGAGCGGGCCACGCTGCTGCTCAACGTGCAGAGCGCGGTGCGCCGGGGTCGGCTCGTCGAGGAGAACCGGCGTCTCAAGGGTGGCCTCGAGGAACCGCCCCTGCTCGGCAGCTCGGGGGCGATGCTCGACCTGCGGGAGGGCATCGCCCGGGTGGCACCGTCGCGGGCGACGGTGCTGGTGGTCGGCGAGTCGGGGACGGGCAAGGAGCTGGTGGCCCGCCGCCTGCACCATCTCTCCCCGCGCGCCCGCCACGCCTTCGTGCGCGTGAACTGCGCCGCGATCCCCGAGGAGCTCATCGAGTCCGAGCTGTTCGGGCACGAGAAGGGCGCCTTCACCGGTGCCGTGCGCAAGCAGGTGGGGAAGTTCGTGCAGGCCGACGGTGGCACCATCTTCCTCGACGAGGTCGGGGACATGTCGCTGCGGACCCAGGCCAAGGTGCTGCGGGTGCTCCAGGACGGCGAGGTCGAGCCGGTGGGTGCCGGGGCCGTGGGTCGCGTCGACACGCGGGTCGTCGCCGCCACCAACAAGGACCTCCAGGAGGAGGTGAGGGCCGGCCGCTTCCGCGAGGACCTCTACTTCCGCCTCTCCGTCGTGGTCCTGCGCACGCCGCCGCTGCGCTCCCACCCGGACGACATCCCGTCTCTCGTGGAGCACTTCACGAAGCTCGCGTGCGAGGAGTACAACCGGCGCCCGAAGCGCTGGAGCGCGGAGGCCCTGCGGCAGCTCGCGGCCTACCCGTTCCCGGGCAACGTGCGGGAGCTCAAGAACATCGTGGAACGGGCCGTGATCATGCAACTGGAGGACGAGATCCGCTGCCTCGACCTGCTGCCGGGTACCAGCGAGGTCCCGGAGGACGACGGCGTCTTCGCCGCGCCGACCCTCACAGAGTTCCAGGAGCGCGCCGAGCGCGCCTATCTGGTGCGGCAACTGCAGCGTCACGGCTGGAACGTGGCCGCCACCGCGCGCGCCATCCAGACGCCGCGCTCCAACCTCTACAAGAAGATCGAAGCCTACCACTTGAAGCGGGAGGACTGATGCACGCCATCACGCTGGACGACATGGCCGCCGCCGGCGCCCTGCTGGAGGGGCACTTCCGGCTCTCGTCGGGGCTGCACTCGACGCGCTACCTGCAGTGCGCGGTGTACCTGGCGGAGCCTGCCCGCGCCGAGGCGGCCGGCCGGCAGCTCGCAGCCCGGCTGCGCAACGAGGCGGCGCAGCTCGTCGTCTCGCCCGCCCTCGGGGGTGTGATCATCGGGCACGAGGTGGCGAGGGCCCTGGACGTGCCGTTCTTCTTCACCGAGCGCGCCGACGGCGCGATGGCGCTGCGCCGGGGCTTTCACATCGAGGCGGGCACCCGCGTGCTGGTGGTCGAGGACGTGGTCACCACCGGGGGGTCGACCCGGGAGGTCATGGACGTGGTAACGCGGCACGGCGGCGTGGTCGTCGGGGTGGCTTCCATGGTCAATCGCTCCGGGGAGGAGAACCCCTTCTCGCCGCTTCCCTACACGGCCCTGTTGACCCTGGAGATCCCCAACCACGCGCCGGAGAGCTGCCCGCTCTGTGCCTCCGGCATTCCCGTGGTGAAGCCCGGCTCCCGCACGGCGGCCTGACCCCCTCCCTGGCAGTTTCCGGTGACCGGTGCTCGGTGCTCGGAGGCTCTGTTGCCGCGTGGCGCGCCTCAGCCTCCGAGCACCGACCACCGATCACTGGTCAACTGCGGCTACAGGCCGGTGGCGAGGAGCCAGACCCAGTTGGCGATGATGGCTGCCAGGACGGCGATGCGAAGTCCCAACGGCCAGCGGGCTGGGAGGTCCGGCACCTTCCGGCCGAGGCCGACCCAGAACGGGGCGATCACGCCACCCAGCAGGAAGGCGAGGGCGGTCAGGGCCACGAGTGGGTTGAGGTGGAGGGCGCCGGGGACGTCGCCCTGGACCAGCGCCAGGCCGGCCCGAGTCGAGCCACAGGTCGGACAGGGGACCCCCGTGAGCGTCCGCAGCGGGCACGCTGGCAGGACCGGTGCGATCAGGAGCCAGAACGGCCGCAGCACGACAGCGGCGAGAGCCGAGCCGGCCCAGAGCCAGGCGAGGTGCCGCTCCTCACGGGTGGCCGGGCGCCACCTCACCGCATCTTGCCGAGCATCGCGGCGAAGCTGGCGAAGAAGACGATCCCGAGGATCACGAGGCAGACGCAGCACAGGAGCATCGGGGTCAGCACCGCCGCGGCGGCCTTGCCCCGGGTGGTCCGATGCGCGACGGCGAGGCCGATCACCTGGAGGACGACGCCCCACACGGCCCCCGCCATGCCGCCGCACAGGGGCAGCACCTGCAGCACCTGGACGGTGCTCGCATAGCACAGCACCCGGACAGTGGCACCGAAGCCCGCGTTGGCCCCGCCGTACAGCATCAGGAAGAGGTGATAGATGGCGCCACCCACGAAGATGCCGATCAGGATCAGCAGCGGCGCCACGACCATGAAGCCCACGTTGACCATGGTGTTGGAGGCGAGGTCGCCCTCCTGGGAGAGCTGCGGCAGCAGCTTCCACATGGCGCCGCCCAGGGCGATGTTGTAGACCTGCCCGGCGATCGTCCCGAGCCAGCCGAAGATGATGGCATAGATGAGCGGGCGGCCCAGCTCGCCGCCGAGCTGCATGCGCGAGAACGCCAGGGTGGGGTCGGTGAAGAAGAGCTTGGCGGTCTCGTAGAGGCCCTCGAGGAACGGGTAGCCCGGCTGCTCCCACGGCAGCAGGACCGGTGTCTCCGGCGGCGGCGGCAGGGTGCCGTCGTAGGGCGGTGGAGGGGGCGGTGGGATGAAGGCTGGGTCGAACCCACCGGGAGCGGGAGGCGCTGGCGGCATCGGGGGCAGATCGGAGGACATGGCGCTGCTCCTTTTTCGAACTGACGCCATTGTAAGCGCACCCCGCTGGTGTCGCTATCCCCCGGGGGAAGTCGAGAGTCGAGAGTCGAGAGTCAAGGAGTCAAGGAGTCAAGGAGTCAAGAGTCAAGAGTCAAGAGTCAAGAGTCAAGAGTCGAGAGTTGAGAGTTGAGAGTCTCCCCCGCCCCGGGTCGTGGGTGGGAGGTGGTCTCTCAACTCTCGACTTTCGACCTTCGACCGGGTGGGCGGGGGAGCTACTTTGTGGTGGTCTCGGTGACCTTGCCGGCGTACGGGCGCCGCATCGCCAGGAGGGAGTCCGCCAGGAGCCCCATCGCCTTCTCGGCGTCATCCCGGTTGAGGTCCAGGTAGGGGCGGAAGCGGATCGACCGCTCGCCGCACGGCAGCAGCAGCAGGCTGCGGTCGCGGGCCGCGACCACCAGCTCGTTGCGCTGCGCCTGGTCGGGGAGGTCGAAGGCGATCATCATGCCCCGCCCTCGGACCTGCTCGACGAGATCGGGGAACTCCCCTGCGAGCTCGTGCAGGCGCCCGAGCAGGAAGTCCCCCTGGGTGCGCACGTTGGCCAGCAGGTCGTCGTGCTCGATGATCTCGAGGATACGGGTGGCGCGCACCATGTCGGTGAGGTTGCCGCCCCAGGTGGAGTTGATGCGGGACGACACGTGGAAGACGTTGTCCGGCACCTCGTCGATGCGCGCGTTGGCGCAGATGCCGCACACCTGCACCTTCTTGCCGAAGGCGAAGATGTCCGGCTCGACGCCGAGGCCCTGCCAGGCCCACATGTCACCGGTGAGGCCGAGACCCGTCTGGACCTCGTCGAAGATGAGCAGGAAGTCGTGCCGGTCGGCGAGCTCCCGCAACCGGCGCAGGAACTCCGGACGGAAGTGGCGGTCGCCGCCCTCGGCCTGGATCGGCTCGATGATCAGACAGGCGATGTCGTCGCCGTGGCGGGCCACGGCGGCCTCGATCTCGGCCACGGCCCTGGCCTCGGCGTCGGCCACCTCGGGGAGGTGGGCCGCGAGGGGGAAGACGATCTTCGGGTTGGAGATGCGCGGCCAGTCGAACTTCGGGAACATGGCGTGCTTGCGGGGGTCCGCGGTGTTGGTGAGCGAGAGGGTGTACCCGGACCGGCCGTGGAACGACTGCCGGAAGTGGATCACCTTGGAGCCGAACTCGCCCTTGAGCCCGCGGGACTGGTTGCGCCGCACCTTCCAGTCGAAGGCGGTCTTGAGGGCGTTCTCCACCCCCAGGGCGCCGCCTTCCACGACGAACATGTGCCGGTTGTGGCTGGGCGGCACCGCGATGCGGGCGAAGGTGGCCATGAACTCGGCGAAAAAGCAGGTGTAGAGGTCGGAGTTGGCCGGCTTGTGCAGGGCGGACAGGAGGAGCCGCTCGCGGAACTCGGGGTCGGCGAAGCCCGGGTGGTTCCAGCCCAGCGCCTGGGAGGCGAAGTTGGAGAAGAGGTCCAGGTAGGCCTTGCCGTCCCGGGCATCCACCAGGTAGGAGCCGTGGGAGCGCCCAAGGTCCGGCACGATGTGGAACCCGTCCACCAGCATGTGCTGGGCGAGTACCTCGTGGACCTGATTCGGAGCGACACGAACCACACCTGTACCGTTGACCATCTTCTCACTCCTTCCTGGGGGACCACCGGAGGTCAGGCGCTCTTGCGGTGCGGCGCGAGGACCATCGTCAGATCGCGACCCTCGAGAGCCCCGACGTCGCGCTCGAGTCGCACCAGGTCAGCCAGCTCCTGCTTGACGCGCTCCATGACCTCGTAGCCATTCTCGGGACGGCGCATCTCGCGGCGGCGGAACATGATGGTGACCTTCACGTGCTTGCCCTGCTCGAGGAACTTGCGGACCAGGCCGAGCTTGGTCTGGAAGTCATGATCGGCCACACCGGGCCGGAACTTGATCTCCTTGACCTCGATCTGGTGCTCCTTGCGCCGTGCCACCCGGGCCTTCTTCTCCTGCTCGTAGCGATACTTCCCCCAGTCCATGATCTTGCAGACAATGGGGCGGGCAGTGGGAGCGACCTCGACCAGATCGAGCCCGCGGGTGCGGGCGAGCGCCAGGGCCTCCTCGACGGGGACGATGCCGACCTGGCTCCCGTCGGCATCGACGAGACGCACCGGCGAGAGCCGGATCATCTCGTTGATTCGTGTTCGATCGCGTTCGTCAGCGATGGCTTCCTCCTCCATTGGGGGCGACCTTCGGTACCCCGGGCGTCCATGCCTTTGAGCCGGACCGACGCAGTATAGCAAAGGAACGCAGGTGCAAGCCCGCCCCCCCACCCCTCCACCCGGCCTCAGGCCTCAGACCTCAGGCCTCAGGAAGGACAGGCCTCAGGCCTCAGACCTCAGGAAGGACAGGCCTCAGGCCTCAGACCTCAGGAAGGACAGGCCTCAGACCTCAGGCCTCAGGAAGGACAGGCCTCAGGCCTCAGGCCTCAGGAAGGACAGGCCTCAGGCCTCAGACCTCAGGCCTCAGGTACAACAAGACAGATCTGGGTGGGCGGGGGAGCTGAGGCCTGAGGCCGGGAGGCAGGGTCGGGGGAGAACCTGAGGTCGGGAGGTGGGGCGGGCGGAGAGCCTGAGGCCTGAGGCCGGGAGGCAGGGTCGGGGGAGAACCTGAGGTCGGGAGGTGGGGCGGGCGGAGAGCCTGAGGCCTGAGGCCGGGCGGAAGGGAGGGTGAGAACCTGAGGCCAGGGTGGAGGGTGGGGGAAGGTCGGGGCGGGCGGACGGGTTAGACTGTTTCCATGCGAGTCGTGTTCTTCGGGACGCCGGAATTCGCGGTGCCATCGCTCCGGGCGCTGGTGGCGGCAGGGTTCGAGATTCCGCTGGTGGTGTCGCGATCGGATCAGCCGGCCGGCCGCCACATGGAGCTCACGACGCCGCCGGTCGTCGAGGTGGCGCGCCAGCTCGGGCTCGCCACGGTCCAACCCGAGAAGCTCGGGGTCGACGAGTTCTACCAGCCGTTCCGGACGCTGCGGCCGGACGTCGCGGCGGTGGTGGCGTTCGGGCGCCTGATCACGCCGCGGGTGCTCGACGTGCCGCGACTGGGCTTCGTCAACGTGCACCCGTCGCTGCTGCCGCGCCACCGCGGGCCGACCCCCATCGAGTCGGCGATCCTCGCCGGCGACGCCGAGACCGGTGTCACCACGATGCTCCTCGACGAGGGCTTCGACACGGGACCGCTCCTGATGCGGCGGGTCGTGCCGATCGGGCCGCGCGACCGCACGGCGAGCCTGGAGCCGCGGCTCGCCGACCTGGGCGCGGAGCTCCTCGTGGAGACACTCCGGGCCCTGGAGGCGGGCACGGTCACCGCCGAGCCGCAGGACGACGCCCTGGCGACCGTGAGCTCCAAGCTCGAGCGCAAGCTGGGTCGCATCGACTGGACGCTCCCGGCCGCCGAGCTGGACCGCCGATGCCGGGCGTTCGACCCCTTTCCGGGGTTGTTCGCCAACTTCCGCGGGGCGAGGCTGAAGGTCCACGACATCGAGGTCGGCGAGCCGGTCGCGGGCGACGAGGCTCCTGGCACGGTGCTCACGGTGTCGCCGGCCGGCATCGCGGTGCGCAGTGGCGAGGGGACGGTCGCGGTGCTGTGCGAGCTGCAGCGGGAGGGCAAGCGGCGCCTGCCGGCCGATGCCTTCATCCTGGGCGAGCGGGTGGCGAGGGGTGAGCGGTTCACCTGACGCGCGGGAGCACGCGGCCCGCGTCCTGAGCCGCGTCGACGCAGCGGGGGCGCATGCCGCCCGCCTGCTCGGCGACGCCACGCCCATGACCCGCGAGCTGGTCCTCGGCGTGCTTCGCTGGCAGCGCACCCTCGACCACCTGTTGGCGCCCCGGCTGCGGCAGCCGCTCGCCACCCTGGACCCGCCGGTGCGGGTGGTGCTGCGACTCGGGCTGTACGAGGCGCTGCGGCTGCGCACGCCGGCGCCGGTCGCGGTGGCGGAGGCGGTGCGGGTCGCCAAGGTGCTGGCACCGCCTGCCTCCGGCCTGGTCAACGCGGTGCTGCGGCGGGCCGTAGAGTCGAGCTGGCCGCCGGACGACGACGAGGCGCTGGCGCTGGGGCTCCGGTTCTCCCACCCGGACTGGCTGGTGGAGCGCTGGCGAGCGCTGCTCGGGGACGGGGTGACACGGGCGGCCCTGGCGGCCGACCAGCTCGCGGCGCCCCTGACCGTGCTGGCGTCGCCCCTGAGCGAGGCGGCCCTTCAGGACGCCGGCTGCGAGCTGGCGCCGCACCCGTGGTCGCCGCTGGTGCGCGTGGTCACGGGCAACGCGGCGGCCGCGGTGCGGGTCATCGCGGCCGGCGGCGCCTACGCCCTCGACGCGACGGCGGCGCTGGTCGCGACGCTCGCACCGGCGGTTGCCGGACGGGCGATCGACCTGGCCGCTGCCCCGGGCGGCAAGCTGCTCTCCCTGGCAGGTGTGGGAGCCGCCTTGGCGCTCGTCGGGGCAGACCGGCACCTCGGCCGGGTGCTGATGCTGCGCCGCAACCTGCAGGCGCGGCACATCCCGGACGTGGTGCTGGCCATGGATGGCAGCCGGCCGGCCCTGCGTCCCGGGAGCTTCGACCTGGTGATCGTGGACGCCCCCTGCTCGGGCACGGGCACGCTCCGGCGCCACCCGGAGATCCGCTGGCGGCTGCGACGCTCGCAGCTCGGGGAGCTGGTCGCGGCGCAGCGCCGCCTGGCATCGGGGGCGAGCGAGCTGGTGGCGCCGGGAGGCTACCTGCTGTACTCGACCTGCTCGATCGAGCCGGAGGAGAACGAGCAGGTGGTGGAGGCGCTGGACCTCGAGGCTGTCCAGGTCAGGGCGCATCTGCCTGCCGGCGTCCCGTGCATCGAGAGGGCCGGCGGCGGCGTGATCATCCCGCCCACGGCGCACGGGGACGGGTTCTCGGTGCACCTCAGTCGTCGCTTGGCCGGTTGAACCTCCGGGGCGGGGCGTGTAACGTTGGCGCCGTCGGAGGAGCAGGATGCCAGGAAAGATGGAGCTCGTGGAGCGCATCGCCTTTGAGACCGGAATGCCCAAGGCGCACGCGGCGAGGGCCATCGAGGTGATGGTGGACGCCCTCGTGGACTGGCTCGCCGTGGGCGATCGGGTGGTGGTCCCGGGGCTCGGCAGCTTCTACGCCTCCGAGCGGCCGGCGCGGGAGGTCCGCAGCCCGCGGACCGGTGAGGTCATCCGTGTCGCGGCCTCGCGCACGGTCCGGTTCCGGCCCGGCAAGGAGCTCAAGGACGCCGTCAAGCCGCACTCGGGCTGAGCACCGGCGGGAGCGGGGGAAGGTGACCCGCCGCCTCCGCGTTGGACAGGCGGTGGAGGGGCCGTGCACGAGCTGTCGATCGCCCAGGAGATTCTGAGCAGCGCCCGAGCCGCGCTGCAGCCCTATCCGGGCGCCCGCCTGGAGCGCGTGCGGGTGGCGGTCGGCGAGCTCACCGCGATCGAGCCGGAGCTGCTGCGTTTCGCCTGGGAGGCCCTGCTCGAAGGGACCCCCGAGGCCGCATGCGATCTGGACGTGGAGTGGCGGCCCGCGCAGCAGCTCTGCGCCACCTGCGGTGTGCCGAAGGCGCGTCCGCCCAGGGGATGGCTGCCGGTCTGCGGCGACTGCGGCGGCCCCTTGCGGGTCGACGGGGGTCAGGAGCTGGACCTGCTGCAGGTGAGCTTCGTGGTCCCGGACGGGGAGAACGGACATGAGCGAGACGATTGACCCCCGCCAGAAGATCCTGGCGGCCAACGCGGCGGCGGCGGCGGCGCTGCGGTCGAGCTTCGCGGCGGCCGGGACGCTGGTCCTGAACCTCATCTCATCCCCGGGCTCGGGGAAGACGACGCTCCTCGAGGCGACGACCCGGCGGCTTGTGCAGCGCCTGCGGCTGGGGTGCATCGAGGGTGACATCGCCACCGAGCGCGACGCCGACCGCCTGCGCGCGCTGGGGATCCCCGCCTACCAGATCCTCACGGGCGGCGCCTGCCACCTCGACGCGCGCCAGGTCCACCGGGCGCTCGACGAGGCGGTCTTTCCGCCCCTCGACGTGCTCTTCATCGAGAACGTCGGCAACCTCATCTGCCCGACCTCCTACGACCTGGGGGAGGACTTCAAGGTGGCGCTGCTGTCGGTGGCCGAGGGGGACGACAAGCCATTCAAGTACCCGGCCATCTTCGCCCGTGCCGAGGTCACGGTGATCACGAAGTCGGACCTCCTCCCCTACACGAGCTTCGACCTCGACGCGGTGCGGCGGCAGGTGACCACCCTCAACCCGGACGGCGTGCTCCTGGCGACCTCCTCGCGCACCGGCGAAGGTGTGGACGCCTGGTGCCAGCTCCTGGCGGATCGCCTCGCCGGGAAACGCCGTCAACCTGCATGACGGGGTCGGGAGGAGCTGTCTGGACGTGGAGGACTTGGTGATGGCTGGGGTCCGGGGTCCGGGGTCCGGGGTCCGCAAAGACACGTCGGATCCAGTCCCGGTCCCAGGGTCCCGGACCCCCGAGCCCAATCCGTCAGACAGCCCGTTGATTCCCTGGTCAGCTCTCGACTCCCGGGGATTTTCTTTCGGACCCCGGACCCCGGACCCCGGACCTCAACCCTCGGTCAGGTCGTGTCAAAGCATCGCTTTCCCGATGGCCCCGGGGTCCGGCCCATGAGCCGCCTGCGACTCGTGTGCCGGGGGGTGGTGCAGGGAGTGGGCTTCCGACCCACGGTGCAGCGGGTGGCCATGGCTCTGGGGCTGGGCGGGTTCGTGCAGAACACCCCCGAAGGCGTGGTCATCGAGGTCGAGGGGGATGCGGCCGAGGCGTTCCTGCCGGCCCTGCGTGCAGGCCTGCCGCCGCTGGCACGTCTGGATGACGTCAGGGTCGAGGGCGTGCCACCCGCCGGCGGCACCGGTTTCGTGATCCTGTCGTCCACCGAAGGCGTGCGGGAGCGGGCGATCGTGCCCCCCGACACGGCGCTCTGCGCCGACTGCCGTGCCGAGATGGAGGACCCCTCCGACCGGCGGTTCCACTACCCGTTCACGACCTGCACCAACTGCGGGCCGCGGTTCTCGCTGGTGCAGGCGCTGCCCTACGACCGCGAGCGCACCTCGATGTCGTGCTTCCCGCTCTGCCCGGAGTGCGAGCGAGAGTACACGGACCCCACCGACCGCCGTTTCCATGCGGAGCCGGTGTGCTGTCCGGCGTGCGGACCCCGGATGTGGGTGGTGAGAAAGGGGAGAGGGGAGAGGGAAGAGGGAAGAGCGGGGAAGGCAAGCCAGACCGATGGACGAGCTCTGGTTGTCGGGCGCGGAGTCGGTGAGGATCTGCGAGGCAGCGACCTCGCTGCGAGTGGCGAACTGTGCGGCAGGGAAGGTTCCGCATTCGACCCTCGACCTCTCACCGCTTGGGCGGGGGACTCTCCCCTCTCCCCTCTGCCCTCTCCCCTCCGCGGGTGGGAGGGGACCTCTCCCCTCTCTCCTCTCCCCTCTCCCCCGGGTGGGTGGGAGGGGGTGCTCGGCGAGGTGCGGGAGGCGCTGGGGCGGGGGGAGGTCGTGGCGATCAAGGGGCTGGGCGGGTTCCAGCTCGCCTGCCGGGCCGACGACCATGCGGCGGTGCGCCGCCTCCGGGAGCGCAAGCGACGTCCATCCAAGCCGTTCGCCGTGATGGTGCGGGACATCGAGACGGCCCGGCGCCTGGTGAGGCTGACACCCGTCGAGGAGACGGAGCTGAGCTCAGTGCGGGCACCGATCGTGCTGGCGCCCAGGCGGTCCGATGCGCTCGTGACGGACGTGGTGGCGCCGGGCCTTGGCGACCTGGGCGTGCTGCTGCCCACCACCCCGCTGCACGTCGAGCTGTTCCGGGGTGCGCCTTTCGACGTCCTGGTCATGACCTCGGGCAACGCCTCGGACGAGCCGATCTGCCGGGGCAACCGGGAAGCACTCGAGCGGCTGGGCGGCATCGCCGACCGCTTCCTGCTCCACGACCGGGACGTGGTGCGCCGCGTCGACGACTCGGTCGTGCGCAGCGCCGCGGACGGGGCGTTCACGGTGCGGCGCGCGAGAGGGCTGGTGCCCGAGGAGCTGCCTCTGCCCGGTCCCAGCCCGCGGCCGGTGCTGGCGATGGGCGGGTTCCTGCAGAACGCCGCCTGCCTGACGGTTGGTCCGGCGGCGTTCTGCTCCCAGCACGTCGGCGACCTCGACAGCGAGCCGGCGCGGGCGTTCCTGGGCGAAGTGGTGGAGGAGCTCGAGGGCTTCCTGCAGGTCACGGGGCAGGTGATCGTGGTGGATGCCCACCCCGACTACCCGTCCACCTGGCTCGGCGAGGAGCTGGCCCGCAGGCGTGACGGGGAGCTGCTGCGCGTGCAGCATCACCTCGCCCACGCCGCGGCGGTGCTGGGCGAGCACGGCCGGTTCCCGGAGCAGGGCCGGCACGCGCTGGCAATCGCCCTGGACGGGACCGGGTGGGGGCCCGACGGCACGGCCTGGGGCGGCGAGTGGCTCCGCCTGGGCGGGGATCTCGGATGGCGGAGGCTCGCCAGCCTGCAGCCCCTGCCGCTGGTGGGCGGGGAGGCGGCGGTGCGGGAGCCGTGGCGGGTGCTCGCGGCGGCCCTGGCGCTGGAAGGCGCGGTGGACCTGATGGCGAGGTTGCCGGTGGCACAGGACGTGGACCGGGGCCGCCTGGAGGCTGTGACCGCGCTGGCGGGCCACCGGTGGCCTCTCGCATCCGGAGCAGGGCGGGTCTTCGAGGCCCTCGGAGTGCTCCTGGGGGTCGCGTCGGTCAACGGGTACGAGGGCGAGGCGGCAGCCCGGGCCGAGGCCCTGGCGGCCGCTACGTGGCCGGCGGCGGCCTGGCCCGAGGTGACGCTGGCGGAGGGCGGTCCTCCCCCGCCAAGGCCCTGGTCGAAGGTCGAAGGTCCTCCCAGCCGCCCACCCGGTCGAGAGTCGAGAGTTGAGAGTGTCCCCCGCACCCCACCCGATACACCCACCCACACGGCTCCCACCCGGCTGGGCGGGGTGTGGCTTCCGTCGGGGGCGCTGCTGCGGGCGGCGGCCGAGCGCCTGCTGGCCGGCGAGACGGCCATGTCCGTGGCGGCCGGGTTTCACGCCACCTTCTGCGCGCTCGTCGTGGAGCTCACCCGCGGGCTGGCGCCAGGTGGGGTGGTAGCCTTGGGTGGGGGGTGCCTGGTCAACCGGCTGCTGCGCCAGGGGCTGGCAGACGGCCTGCAGGCGGCCGGTTTCGAGCCGCTGCTGCCGCGCCGGGTGCCGCCCGGGGACGGCGGGCTGGCGTACGGCCAGGCGGTGCTGGGAGTGGCCTCGGCCCTCCGGCGTGTTGTTCCGCAGCAGGAAGGAGTCGACTGATGTGCCTGGCAGTTCCGATGAAGCTCGTGGAGCGCGCCGAGGATCTCGGCGTCGTGGAGCTCGACGGCGTGCGGCGCGAGGTGTCGCTGCAGCTCCAGCCGGAGGTGCGGCTGGGGGACTTCGTGCTCGTGCACGCCGGCTACGCCATCGGCATCGTGGACGCGGCGGAGGCGGCGGAGACGTTGTCGCTGCTGCGGGAGATGGCGATGCTGGAGGGGGCCGCCGGTGAGGCCTGACCGGTTCGGTGACCCGGCCGCGGTGCGCGCCCTCGTGGGCCGCATCGGGCGCCTGGCCGAGGGCCTGCCCCGCCGGGTGACGTTCATGGAGGTGTGCGGCACCCACACCCACGCGATCGCGGCTGCCGGCCTGCGGCGGCTGCTGCCATCCCGCGTCCGCCTGATCGCCGGGCCGGGGTGCCCGGTGTGCGTGACGCCGGTGGGCTACGTGGACCGCGCCGAGGCGCTGGCGCGGCGGCCGGACGTCATCGTGACGACGTTCGGGGACCTGGTGCGGGTGCCGTCGAGCCACGGCAGCCTCGAGCGCTGCCGCGCCGAGGGGGCCGACGTGCGGGTCGTGTACTCGCCCCGGGACGCGCTGGCCATCGCGCGGGAGCACCCCCGGCGCACGGTCGTGTTCCTGGGCGTGGGCTTCGAGACCACGACGCCCACGGTGGCGGCGGCCCTCGCCGAGGCCGAGGCGTCGGGCGTACCCAACTTCCGGGTCCTGGCCGGCCACAAGGTGATGCCGCCGCCGATGCGGGCCCTGGCCCGGGACCCGGCCGTGCAGGTGGACGGCTTCCTGCTGCCCGGCCACGTCTCGGTGATCGTCGGCGCGCGCGCCTTCGAGTTCGTGTCGTCGGAGCTCTCCCGGGCCGCCGTGGTCGTGGGCTTCGCGCCGACGGACGTCCTCCAGGGTGTCGAGGCCCTGGTCCGCCAGGCCGTGGAAGGCCGTGCGGAGGTGGAGAACCTCTACACCCGGGTCGTCACCCCCGAAGGCAACCTCGCGGCCCGCGCCGTGGTGGACCGCTTCTTCGAGCCGGCCGACGCCGTGTGGCGGGGCCTGGGCCTCATCCCCGGGTCGGGGCTCGCCCTGCGGGGTGCCTTTGCCCATCGCGACGCGGGGCTCGTGGAGGTCGAGGTGTGCGAGCCGGTGGAGCCCCGGGGCTGCCGGTGCGGCGACGTGCTCAAGGGCGTCATCGACCCGCCCGAGTGCCCGCTCTTCGGGACGGTGTGCACCCCGGCCGCGCCGGTCGGAGCGTGCATGGTCTCGAACGAGGGGAGCTGCGCCGCGTGGTTTCGCCATGGTGCATGACAGGGGGTCGGGAGCGGCAGAGGGGGGCGGCGAGCTGACCGAAGGGTTGGGGTCCGGGGGGGGGGGGG
>JALOLB010000070.1:0-3010 GCA_025456225.1 Thermoanaerobaculaceae bacterium | reverse complement strand
TCTCTTGAGGAGGGGTTCTGACATGCCCGGCGAGTGTGGGTCGCACACGGGCTTGCCGGCGCTTCGAGTCGTGCCGGACCCCGGACCCCGGACCCCGGACCCCAACCCCCACCAGCGAGGTCGGTCATGACAGCGAGGATCCTGCTGGCGCACGGTGGCGGCGGACGCTTGACCCAGGAGCTGGTCCGGGAGCTGTTCGTCCCGGCGTTCTCGAACCCGGCGCTGGCCGCGCTCTCGGACGCGGCGCTCCCCGGGGCGCTGCCCCCGGGGCGGCTGGCCTTCACGACGGACGCCTTCGTGGTCGAGCCGCCGGTCTTTCCCGGCGGGGACCTCGGGTACCTGTCGGTGTGCGGGACCGTCAACGACCTGGCCGTGTCCGGCGCCAACCCGCTGTGGCTGTCGTGGGCGGTGATCCTGGAGGAGGGCCTGGAGGTGGAGCTGTTGCGGACGTTCGTGGCCGGCGCGGCGCGGGCGGCCGCCGAGGCCGGGGTGCAGATCGTGGCGGGGGACACCAAGGTGGTGCCGCGGGGCAAGGCCGACGGCGCCTTCGTGGTCACGGCCGGTGTGGGTGTCGTGCCGCCCGGCGCGGACCTGGGCGACCACCGCGTGGCGCCCGGCGACGCGGTGCTGGCCTCCGGCGCGATCGGTGAGCACGGCGCCACGGTGATGGCCTGCCGGCACGGGCTCGGCGGCGAGGCGCTGCGGTCGGACTGCGCGCCGCTCGGGTCCCTGGCGACGGCGCTCCGGGACAGCGGCGTCGAGGTGCACGCCATGCACGACCCGACGCGCGGGGGCGTGGCGACCACCTGTCACGAGGTGGCGAGTCGCTCGGGCACCCGCATCGTGCTCGAGCAGGAGGCGGTGCCGGTGCGGCCGCCGGTGGCCGCGGTGTGCGACCTCCTCGGCCTCGACCCGCTCTACGTGGCGTGCGAGGGTCGGCTCCTGGCGTGGGTGCGGGGCGACCAGGCGGAGCGCGCCCTCGAAGCGCTGCGAGCCCATCCGCAGGGTGCGGGAGCCGCCTGCATCGGGCGGGTCGAGGCGCGGATCGCGGGGCAGGCTCCCGTCGTGCTGCGCACGCCCTACGGCAGCCTGAGGGTGCTGGATCTGCTGGCCGGTGCCGAGCTGCCGAGGATCTGCTGATGGACGGCTCCTGGTTCGAGGTACTCCTCTCCGCCTGCCTCGGTCTGGCCCTGGCGGCGGCGTGCGGGTTCCGGATCTTCGTGCCGCCGCTGGTCCTCTCCGCGGCGGCCATGCTCGGCAAGGTCGAGCTGACGCCGGGGCTCGCGTGGCTGGGAACCTGGCCGGCCCTCTTCGCCCTCGCCGTCGCCGTTGTCGCCGAGATCGCGGCGTACTACGTGCCGTGGCTCGACAACCTGCTGGATGCCCTGGGGGCACCGCTTGCCGTGGGGGCGGGGATCCTCCTGGTCGCCGCCCCGCTCGTGGAGGTCGGGCCGGTGACGCGCTGGACGCTCGCGATCCTGGCCGGGGGCGCGGCGGCTGGCGGCGTGCACGTCGCGTTGGCCCTCCTGCGCAAGGCCTCGAGCCTCGCGACCGGCGGTCTCGCCAACCACCTGCTCGCCACCGGGGAGGCCGTGACGAGCCTCTCCCTGGCGGTCCTGGCCGTGGCGCTGCCGCTGCTGGCCCTCCTCTGCGTCGTGCTCGCGGTCGCCCTCGCCCGTCGCCTCGCCCGCCGCCGCCCCCTCCAGACAGTCGAGAGCTGAGAGTCGACGGGTATCCCATCCACCCGGTCGAGAGTCGAGAGTCGAGAGTCCCCCCGCCCGGCCACTGCGAGAGGGAGGGGGGTATCTGACTCTTGACTCTCGACTGCGTTGTCAGTCGGTGAACGCCGACCCGCCGATGAACTCGCGCAGCAGCGAGGTCTGCGGCACGTCGTCCTGGAAGATCGGCACGAACCAGGAGAGGAACTTGAGCAGGCGGTAGGCCTCGGTGTAGGCCGGGTGCTCGCGCGGCACCTCGAGGAGGAACCGCTCCGCGAAGACGCGCAGCACCGCCGGCTCGTAGACGAGGGCCGAGTTGAACATGAGGTCGGCCTGCTCCTGGAACGGGAAGATGCCGCGCGCCTCGCCGCGCCGCACCGAGTTCCACATCTCGAGGGTGCGGGTCGCGGGGTGGCCCCGGTAGAGACGGTCGCGGACCAGCCGGCGCAGCAGCCGCGCGTCCGAGGTGAAGATCCGGTTGTGGTCGTCAAGGGTGAGCTGGGTGAGGGCGGAGATGAAGAGCCTGAACTTCGTGGCCTCGGGGATGGCGGCGGTGAGGCGCGGGTTGAGGGCGTGGATGCCCTCGACCAGCAGCACCTGGTTGGGCTCGAGGCGCAGCCTGGTGGCGCGCGACTCGTCCCGCATGCCGGTGAGGAAGTTGTAGCGCGGCACCGCCACCTCCTCGCCGCGCAGGACGGCGTCGAGCTGGGTGTTGAGGAGCTCGAGGTCGAGGGCCTCGATGGCCTCGTAGTCGGGCTTGCCGTCGCTGTCCAGGGGCGTGCTCTCGCGGTTGACGAAGTAGTTGTCGAGGGACAGCCCGACGGGCTGGATGCCGTTGACCCGGAGCTGGATCCCGAGTCGCTTGATGAAGGTGGTCTTGCCCGACGCGGACGGCCCCGCCACCAGCACGAGACGCACGCGATGACGCTCGGACGCGATGGCGTCGGCGATCTGGGCGACCCGCTTCTCCTGGAACCCCTCGGCGATGCGGACGACCTCCGAGATCTCGCCCGACAGGCACATGCGGTTAAGCGCCCCGACGTTGGCGACCCCCAGCACCTCGTTCCAGCGCCGTGTCTCCCGGTAGATGGCGAAGAGCTTGGGCTGCGGGCGCATCGGCCGCTCGCTCGCGGACTCGCCGTTGCGCGGGAAGCGGAGCAGCAGCCCGTCCTCGTAGGGGAGCACGGCGACGCCCTTGAGGCGGCCGGCGGAAGGGGCGACGGCGCCGTGGGCGATGTCGTGGAAGCTTCCACAGCTCACCAGAGGGACGGTGGACGAACGGTAGGACGCGA
>JALOLB010000278.1 GCA_025456225.1 Thermoanaerobaculaceae bacterium | reverse complement strand
CCTGGCCTACGAGCTGGGGGTGTCCCGCGATCCCGTGGAGGCGCTGACGTCCCAGCTCGACGGCGAGCCTCGCGCCATGGCGGCGGCGCGCACCGACCGGGGGCAGGTCTTCCTGCTCATGCTCTCGGTCGGGCCCGACGCCCGCATCCTCGTGCGCACCCCTGCCTGGCTCAAGAGGCGACTCGGCAAGCTCGGCATCGGCTGCCAGTCGGTGCTGGAGTTCATCAAGGGGGACCTGCCGCGCTTCGAGGTGCGGATGGAGGGAGAGGTGAGCGAGGTCGCCTGGTGCATCGTCGGCAACTCCCGCTCCTATGCCGGGCCCTACCTCGCCACGCCCGGCGCCGACCCCTTCTCGCCTGGCCTCGAGGCGGTGACCCTGCACCGTCACGGGCGCACCAGGGTCGTGCCCTTCTTCTTCGCCATCTTCGCCGGGCGGCACCTGCGCATGCGCGGTGTCCGGCGGCGACCGACCACGTCAATCGAGCTGTGCGGCTCCGAGAGCATCCCCTACCAGCTCGACGGCGACCCCGCGGGCTTCCTGCCCGTCCGCGCCTTCTCGACCGACGACCGGGTGCTCGTCCTTCCCCCCGGTGAGAGTCGGGGTCCGGGGTCCGGGGTCCGGGTTCCGTAGAGGGCGAATCCGGAACCTCAGCCCCCGGCTTTTCAGGGCCCACCCGGGAATCTCCTTGGGGGGTGGGCCGGACCCCGGACCCCGGATTGCGGACCCCGTGGGTGGGCGGAGGGCGTGGTAGCATCCCCCGCGGACCTGCGGAGTGCGCGCCCGCCCCCGGAACGCTTCGTGAGCTGCAGTCGAAACCACTGATTACACAGACTCTTGCTGGAGAGCTCCATGGCCATCGACATCACCCGCATGAATCAGATCCTCGACAGTGCCGCCGCCGAGGGGCGCTTCGCCCTGCTCGAGGGCGAGGTTTACGCCTTTCTCGCCGCGGCCGGCTGCCCGGTGCCGCGCTTCGTCATGATCCCGGCGGGCCAGCCCGTCGACCCGGGCGCCCTCCGGGGCCTCGGCGGCGACCGGGTCGTGCTCAAGGTCGTCTCGCCGGAGATCGCCCACAAGACCGACGTGGGCGGCGTCAAGAAGACGCCGGCCGACCCCGGGGCGATCGCCGCTGGCGTGTCAGCGATGCTGGAGGAGGTCCCGCGCCGCTACGCCCGCTCGCTCGAAGGGCGGCCCGGCCACGCACCGAAGGCCTACCAGGGGCTGGCCGGGACGGCGCTCGAGGACGCGATCCGACACGACATCCGGGGCGTCATGGCGGTCGAGATGATCGCCTGCGAGGGCGAGGGGCCGGGCAGCGAGTCGATCTTCGCGCTCCGCCACAACCGCGAGTTCGGCCCGGTCGTCACGATGGGGATCGGCGGCATCGACACCGAGCTGATGGGGGAGGCCTGCAGGAAGGGGTTGGCGGTGGTCAGCGCCAGCGCGTCGCTCCTCTCCGAGGGGGCGATGCTCGAGGTCTTCAAGACCACGCTCTCCTATCGCCGGATGGCGGGCCTCACGCGGGCGAAGCAGAAGCTTGTGGACGACACGGAGATCCTCCGGGTCCTGGCCGCTCTGCGCGCCATCGCCGATGTGTTCGGACACGACGGTGCAGGCTCGTCCCGTGTCTCCGGCTGGACGGTGACCGAGCTCGAGGTGAACCCCTTCGGCATCTCGCAGGGACGCCTGGTCGCCCTCGACGGCCTCCTCAAGTTCCGCCACCGCGGCGAGCTGCCCCGCGCCCGCCCGCTCGCCTCGATCGAGAGGCTCATGAAGCCGGAGAGCCTCGGGATCATCGGTGTCTCGGCCAAGGGGATGAACATGGGGCGGATCATCCTCGGCAACATCCTGGCCTCCGGGTTTGACGCCTCCCGTGCCTATGTGGTGCGTCCGGACAGCCAGGAGATCGATGGTGTCCGGTGCGTCCCGACGGTGAAGGACCTCCCGGAACGGGTCGACGTCTTCGTGGTCGCGGTCAGTGCCGACCAGGTGCCGGGCCTGATGGAGGACCTCGTCGAGCACGACAGGGCAGTCGGCGTCATCCTGATCCCCGGGGGTATGGCCGAGAAGGCGGGCGGCGAGACGATCGAGGCGCGGGTCAAGGCGGCGCTCGGGAAGGCGCGCACCCTGGACCGCCCGCTCGTCGCCAACGGCGGCAACTGCCTGGGCATCGTGTCCCGGCCGGGCAGGTACCACACCCTGTTCATTCCGAAGAACAAGCTGGTGCTGCGCGAGGACGGTGCCTCGAACGTCGCCTTCGTGAGCCAGAGCGGCGCTTACATGATCAGCCGGATGAGCAAGCTCGCATGGCTCTCGCCTCGCTACGCCATCTCGACCGGCAACCAGGTGGATCTGACGATCTCCGACTTCGTGCGCTTCCTGGCGGAGGACCCGGAGGTGACGACGATCGGTGTCTACGTCGAGGGCTTCAAGGACAACGACGGCCTCGAGTTCTCGCGAGCCGTGCGGGAGGTTGTCCATACCGGCCGTGACGTCGTCTTCTACAAGGCCGGGCGCACCGCCGAGGGCAAGTCGGCGACGAGCGGTCACACCGCCTCGCTCGCCGGAGACTACGACGTGTGCGAGTCGATCGTCGGCAGCTCGGGGGCCTATGTCACGCGCAGCTTCGACGAGTTCCTCGACCTCCTCAAGGTGAGCTCGCTCATGGGGCACAAGCCCTGGAGTGGCCGCAGGCTTGCTGCCCTCTCGAACGCGGGCTACGAGGCGGTCGGCATCGCCGACAGCCTGCGCGGCGAGGGGTGGCGGCTCGAGCTCGCCCACCTCGAGAGCGCCACCACCGCGAGGCTCCAGTCCGCGCTCGCGAAGGGCAGGCTCGACGCCCTCGTCGACGTCCACAACCCGCTTGACCTCACGCCGATGGCGAACGACGAGGCCCACGAGGACGCGGTCCGCGCCTTCTGCGACGATGTCAACGTCGACCTCGTCCTCTGCTCGACCATCCCGCTGACCCCGGCCATGGCCACGCTGTCGAGCGGTGTTCCCGAGCACGAGTCGATCCGGTACGAGGGCAGCCTCGTCAACCGCCTCGCCCGGGTGCTCGCCGAGACCGACAAGCCGATCGTCGTGTCGATCGACTGCGGTAGCATTTTTGACCCGATGGCCCAGGCCTTCGAGGACAGGGGGCTGCCGACCTTCCGATCCGCGGATGTCGCGATCCGGACGATGGGGATCTACCTCGAGGGCAAGCTCGAGAACCGGGGATGAGGCCCCAGCCTCCACCCGCCCAGGGGAGAGGGGAGAGAGCGTCAAAGGCGCATGCCTCTCCTGGACGTGGACCTGACGCTTGACGCCGAATGTGAGCCCAGAGGCAAAGCGGGAGGGTTGGTGAAGACATGGGATCCTCGTCCTCCCTGGAGCTTGCGCTGCTGGTCCAGGACCAGGTCCAGGTTGATGCCGCAGGTGACAGCAAGGCCGGGAGCTGACACCGTGGTAGCCAGCTCCCTTCTGGAAGAATCCACCGCGTCCGTTCCTTGTGGCCTCTGGATGGCTCGCCACGTGTCCCTGCTCTCCCCTCTCCCCTCTCCCTCCTCCCCCGGGCGGGCGGGAGGGAGGTCCCGGTGAGGGCGGTGGCCCGCCTGGCCTGGCGCCACCTGGCGGCACGGCCGCGTCAGGCCGCGTTGACCGTGGCCGGCGTGGCGGTGGGGGTTGCCGTCTTCATCTTCACCGTGGCGATGATGGACGGGCTGGTGGTGTTCTTCACCCAGAGGCTCATCCGGGTGTCGCCGCTGATCACGGTCCTGCCCGAGAGCCTCGACGTCCTGGCGGCAAGACAGTCGCTCCAGGGGTCCTCGGCCGGGGAGGTGCTGACGCTCTCGCGCCCGCCGGTCCCGGACGATCGGCCAACGGTCCGTGGCGCGACGGCCCTGGCGCCGCGGCTGCGGGAGCTGCCGGGCGTCGAGGGCGTGTCGGTGGCAGCCTCGGCCTCGGTGGTGCTCTCGTTCGGCACCGTTGCCGAGCCCGCCTCCCTCCTGGGGCTCGACCCCGACGACGAGCGCACCGTGACCGAGCTGTGGAGCGCCATGCTGGAGGGCAGGTGGGACGATCTCGATGCCCGCCGCGACGGGGCCATCCTGGGCCTGCAACTTGCGGACCGGCTCGGAGTCGAGGTGGGGGACCGGGTGGTGGCGGTGGGCGAGACAGGAGTCGGGCGGGAGCTCGAGGTGGTGGGCGTCCTCGGCACCGGGCTCGGCTCCTACGACGAGACCACGGCCATCGTCAACCTGCCTGTCGCCCAGGGGCTGGCGGGATGGGGCTCCGACGAGGGGAGCGAGATCCGCCTGCGCACCACGAGTCTCACCGGGCTCGCCGGGCTCCGCCGCCAGGTGGAGGCGCTCACCGGGCACCGTGCCGAGACCTGGGAGGAGGCGAGCCGCGCCTCCCTGCAGCTCTTCCGGATGATCGGCATGACGACCTACCTCCTGACCGGGTTCGTGCTGGTGGTGGCGGGGCTGGGGATCGGCAACAAGCTCACCACGATCATCCTCGACAAGGAGCGGGACATCGCCATCCTGCGGGCCTGCGGGTTCTCCCGCGGCGCGCTGCGGGGGGTCTTCCTCCTGGAGGGCCTCCTCCTCGGGGGCGCGGGGGCAGCGGGAGGGTGTCTGCTCGCCGCCGTGACCGTCGCCTACTTCCAGGCATTCCCGATCCAGTTCGCCGCCCGGGAGGGCTCCGTGCTGGCCTACACCGAGCTGTTCCTGGCCAACGACCCCCGCTACTACGCGCTGATCGCCGGCGTGGCCCTGACCATTGCCGCCCTGGCGGCGCTGGTGGCGGTGCGCAAGGCCGTGCGGGTCCTGCCCGTGGAGGTGCTCCGTGGCGTGGGATGAGGACCGCGGCCCGTGGGCCGAAG
>JALOLB010000277.1 GCA_025456225.1 Thermoanaerobaculaceae bacterium | reverse complement strand
CAGCAGTGACGAGATGCCGGCGCACCGGGTGACGATCTCGCAAGGGTTCTGGATGGATGTGACAGAGGTGACCGTGGGATCGTACCGGCTGTTCACGCAGGCGACGGCCCGGGGCGACCCGCCAACGTCGGGGTTCGCTCAGGGTGACAATCACCCGGTGGTGAATGTGAGCTGGCAGGACGCAACTGCCTTCTGCCGATGGGTAGGGGGGCGGCTGCCGACCGAAGGGGAGTGGGAGTACGCGGCGCGCGGCGGCCGGGAGGGGTTGATCTACCCGTGGGGGGACAAGCTGGGCCGCAACGATGCGAACTGGGCGGTGGGCTCGATGTGGGGCCGTCTGGCGAAGGGAAGAGATCGGTGGATGAACACCACGCCAGTCGGGTCCTATGCGCCGTCAGGGTATGGCTTGATGGACTTGGCAGGAAACGTATGGGAATGGCTGGCGGACTGGTACGACGAAGGGTACTTCGCAACCTCGCCGGCCAAGGACCCACCGGGACCGGCGTCGGGCACACTCCGGGTGGTGCGCGGTGGGTCGTGGGCCGACGCTAACCTGCGGATCTCTAATCGCTTCCAGCTCAGCCCGCTGGAACGATTCAACACGGTCGGCTTCCGGTGTGCCGGCGATGAAGGAGGGGGACTGTCCCCTTGACACCTGCGTCCCCCTTGGTGTGTGTGAGTTGGAGCGGGCCCCGGGCCTTCTATCCGGAGCGCTCTCTGCACGGGGGAACTGGCATGACTGCGAGTTGGGCGAATGTGAAGCGGGCCGTGGTGGTCGCGGCGGCGATGGCCGTGGCCGCGTCGGCCGTGGCGCAAACCGTGGTGGGGGTGTCGGGGAGGCAGATCACGGTGTCGGTGGGGTCGCGGGACGGCGTCCGGGAGGGGATGACCGGGAAGGTGACCTCGACCGAGAGCATCGGCGGCAAGCTGACGACCCTGGATGTGGCGTACTTCCGGGTGACCCGAGTGGAGGCGGCGACCGCCCAGGCGGTGCTCACCGACGTCGGCAGCGGGGCGCGGATCACCGCCGGGATGGGGGTGACGTTCAACCAGCCGCTGGTGCGCCCGACCGCCGCGCCGCCCCCCACCGAGCGCCCGCGCCCGGCCTCGACCCTGCCTCCTGACCCGGTGGAGCTGCTGCGCCAGGGCAACGCGGCGTGGGACGCGGGGGACTGGGAGCGCGCCGCGTCGCGCTACGAACGCCTCCTGGAGGTAGTGCCCGGACATCCGGTCGCGACAACGCGCGCGCCTGTTGCCCGGCAGCGATGGGAGGAAGCACGGCAAGCCGCCGAGCAGGCACGAACCGATGCGGAGGCTCGGGCGCGGGAGGAGCGGGCGGAGCGCGAGCGCCTGGATCAGGAGCGGCGCAATCTGCCGATGTACCGTGAGACCGCGAGGACCTACCTGGACGCCGGCGAGTGGGACAAGGCGCTCGACTGGTTGCGCAGGATCGCCGCAGTGGACGACCGCGACCCATACCTGCGGGGTGTCCTCGACGCCCAGGACGGCAAGCTCCCGGCCGCGGAGCGGGCGCTGGCCGCCGGGCAGCTCGACGAGGCGCTGCGCCTGTGTGACCAGGCTCTGGCGTTGGAACCGGCCGGCGCTGGCGTGGCGCTTCGGGAGCGCGTGGTGCGGGCGCAGCAGGCGGCGGCGCAGGCGCGCCTGGATGCGCGGCTGGCAGAGGGGGACCGATTGCTCGCAGAAGGTGACACCGCCGGCGCGCGGCGGGTGTGGGCGCAGCTCACCCAGGAAGCCCCCCAGCTAGCGGGCCTTGCGGGGCGGCTGGCCGCGTTGCCGCCCGCGCCGGGCGAAAGGCGCCGCTTCGGTCCAACGAGCACAGAGCGTGCGTACATCCCGGCCGGGAGCTTCGCGATGGGCTGTGTCGAGCCCGACAGTAGTTGCAGCGCTGACGAGAAGCCAGTCCACTGGGTGACCGTGTCGCGTGGTTATTGGATGGACATCAGCGAGGTTACGGTGGGGTCGTATCGCGTGTTCGCGCAGGCCACCGGCGGTGTGGAACCATCCCCGGTGGAGTTTGCGCAGGGGGACGATCACCCGGTTGTGGCCGTGACCTGGAATGAAGCGGACGCGTTTTGCCGGTGGACTGGTGGGCGGTTGCCGAGCGAGGCGGAGTGGGAGTACGCAGCGCGCGGAGGTCGGGATGGGTTGATCTACCCCTGGGGGAACAGCCTGAGCCACGAGGAAGCGAACTACGGGACGGACTCATGCTGCGGAGGATTGGCGCAGGGACGGGATCGGTGGCAGCACACCTCGCCGGTTGGTTCATTCGCGCCGAACGGCTATGGTTTGGTGGACATGGCAGGGAACGTCTGGGAGTGGGTGGGTGACTGGTACGGGTCAGGCTACTATGAAACCTCACCCGGAACGGACCCAAAGGGGTCGGGACGCGGGCTGATGCGCCGGGTGATGCGCGGTGGGTCATGGTACAACGGTCCAGCCAAGCTCCGGGTGTCGCTTCGCGGCTACGCCGGCCCACGCGACCGCAACATCGCCACCGGTTTCCGATGTGCCGGAGACGATGGTGGGGGGCTGGCCCCGTGACACCTCCAGCCCTCGTGGCCTGGGTGGGCTCGAGCAGACCCCGAGCCTTCCATTCGGGTCCCGAAGTGTGCCGCAGCCCTCATCCGGGCCAGGCTCCCGGGCCCGCGCTGGCGGGACCGAAGAGACCCGCGCCCCCGGCCCTCGGCGACGCCTGCCGCCCCGGCCGGGGCGCACCTTCCACGAGAGACGAGGAGTGACCATGGCGCGAACCAGGGCAATGGGTGTGGCGGTGGCGGTTCTGGCTGCGTTGCTGACGGGGTCGGCCTTGGCGCAGAGCGTCGTGGCCGTGTCGGGGAACCAGATCACCGTGTCGGCGGGGTCGCGGGACGGCGTGCGGGAGGGGATGACCGGGAAGGTGACCTCGACCGAGAGCATCGGCGGCAAGCTGACGACTCTCGAGGTGGCGTACTTCCGCGTGACGCGGGTGGACGCCGCGACCGCCCAGGGGGTGCTCACCGAGGTGGGTCCTGGGGCGCGGATCACCACCGGCATGGGAGTGGTGTTCAACCAGCCTCTGGTGCGGCCCACCGCCGGGTCGCCGCCCACCGAGCGCCCACGCCCCACGCCGACCCTGCCGCCCGACCCGGTGGAGCTGCTGCGACAGGGCAACGCCGCATGGGACGCCGGCGACTGGGAGCGCGCCGCGTCGCGGTATGAGCGCCTCCTGGAGCTGGTGCCCGGCCATCCGATCGCCTCCGAGCGCGGTGCCATCGCGCGCCAGCGCGTCGAGCAGGCGCGGCAAGCCGCGGAGGCCGCCCGGCGCGCCGCCGAGCAGGCTCGATTCGAGGCGGAGGTGCGGGCGCGCGAGGATCGCGCGGCCCGCGAGCGCCTCGATCAGGAGCGGCGCAACCTGCCGCTCTATCGCGAGACCGCGAAGACCTACCTGGACGCCGGCCAGTGGGAGAAAGCGGCGGAGTGGCTGCGCAAGATCGCCGCCGTGGACGCCCGCGATCCATATCTGCGGGGCGTCCTGGACGGCAAGGACGGGAAGCTCCCTGCCGCTGAGCGGGCGTTGGCGGCCGGGCAGCTCGACGAGGCGCTGCGCCTGTGCGACCAGGTGCTGGCGGTGGAGCCGGCCGGGCCCGGCGTGGCAGTCCGGGAGCGCGTGGTGCGGGCGCAGCAAGCGGTGGTGCAGGCGCGCTGGGAAGCGCAGCTCGTGGAAGGGGACCGACTGCTCGCCGCGGGCGACGCAGCCGGCGCGCGGCGCGTGTGGCTGCAGCTCAGAGCGGAGGTGCCGGACCTGGCGGGGCTTGCGGAGCGCCTGGCGTCGGTGGCGCCGAAGGCTGGCGAGAAGCGCCGGTTTGGTCCTGCGGGGACGGAGCGCGCGTACATTCCGGCTGGGAGCTTCACGATGGGGTGTGTGAGCGCTGACAGCCAGTGTGAAAGTAACGAGAAGCCGGCGCACCGGGTGACGATCTCGCGTGGTTTCTGGATGGACGTGAGCGAGGTGACGGTGGGGTCGTACCGGACGTTCACGCAGGCGACGGGGCGGAGCGCGCCGTCGTCGCCGGGGTTCAGCCAGGGTGAGGATCACCCGGTGGTGAACGTGAGCTGGGAGGATGCAAGCGCCTTCTGCCGGTGGTCCGGGGGTCGGCTACCGACGGAAGCGGAGTGGGAGTACGCAGCACGCGGGGGTCGGGAAGGGATGATTTACCCGTGGGGAGACCGCCTGAGTCACGAGGAGGCGAACTACGGGAAGGACTCGTGCTGCGGGGGCCTGGCACAGGGACGAGATCGGTGGAAGCACACCTCGCCGGCGGGTTCGTTCGCAGCGAACGGGTTTGGGTTGGTGGACATGGCGGGGAACTTGTGGGAGTGGGTGGGTGACTGGTACGACTCGGGGTACTACGGCGTCTCTCCGGAGACGGACCCCGCGGGGCCGGCGTCTGGATCGCGCCGGGTGCTGCGCGGTGGGTCGTGGAACTGGGGCTTTCCGGTTCAAATCCGGGTCTCGCGGCGCTTCGGGTACGACCCGTCCTATCGCGACTCCGTCATCGTCAACAGCTTCGGCTTTCGGTGCGCTGGGGATTCGGAAGGCGGGAGGGTCCCTTGATTTTCATTTCCCTTGACCAGGGTGGGCGGGGTTTCGCCGGGGTCGAGGGGCGGAGCCGCTGGTCGCCCCTCGTCGGCGGGGGATCTTCTCGGACCGCGGGGCTCCAGCCCCGCCGGTCGGGCGGGGGATTCCCTCGGGGAAAGCTGGCGGCCGAGAGGGAGTCTTGCGTCCTCCAGGAGCGGGCCTGGAGGCCCGCGGTCGTGCGCCGAGGAGTCTGCGTGGTCAGTGCGGTGAGAGTCCGCATCGGGCCAACACCTCGGCCTGTAGCTGAAGG
>JALOLB010000276.1 GCA_025456225.1 Thermoanaerobaculaceae bacterium | reverse complement strand
GTAGCCGTACTGGTCGTAGGCGTCGGAGGTGGCGATGACCTTCTTGCCTGACTTCTTGAAGCGCTCGATGGCCGCCTTGAGGTCCTCGAGCTTGGTCATCCCGGCGCCCCCCATGCTCCCGAGGTCCAGCACCAGCGCCTTGACACGCTTGTCCTCGCGGGCCGAGTCGACGGCGTCCACGAGGTCCTTGAGCAGCGTCTGGTCGCTCCCCCCGCCGAGAAGCTCGGCACGGGCACGGTCCACCGCGTTGCCGTCGAGCTGCTCGACGATGCTCCCGACCGGCTTGAGGACCAATGCGCAGCCCTTGGGCACGCTCGGCTTGCCGCCCGAGCCGACGGCGATGATCAGCCCGATGACGATCCCGAAGAAGATGACGTTGAGCGCGAAGCGCCTGGTCGCGTCGAGCCCGCGCCACGTCCGCCTCACGATTCCCACCCTGCCTGGTTGCATCGCGTCCATCCTGGTTCCTCCTCGGCCCCCGGTCATCCTACGCTGCCGGTCGTGCGGGTGGTCAGCCGCGAGCCGTTGCGGCAGCTTACGACACCTGCCTCTCGAAGTTGCAGCCTCCCGGGCCCCAGGTCCAGGGCGCTGGCTGCACGGCTTCGATCGTGGCTTCGTTCTGCAGCCGCCGCTCCCAGCTCGTGATGTCGAGGGCCTCCTCGGCCCGCTCGCACTCGCCCGGCAAGGTGTCCCGGGCCGGGTGGTCGGGCATCAAGTACGAGCAGGAGTCGGGGAACGGCACGAGCGAGGTCTCGTAGGTGCCGACCGCCTCCGCGAGCCGCACGATCTCCTCCTTGTCGAACCCGACGAGGGGCCGCAGCACCGGCAGGTGCGCCACCCGGTCGATGCTCGCCAGGTTCGAGAGCGTCTGGGAAGCCACCTGGTTGAGCGACTCGCCAGACACCAGGGCCTGGCAGCGCCACCGGCGCGCCAGGCGGGCCACCACGCGCAGCATCATGCGGCGATAGAGCACCACCCGCAGCCGAGGGGGGCACACCGCCGCCACCGCTTCCTGGAATGGCGCAAACGGCACCACGGCAATCCGGCCCGGCCCCTGGAAGCGGCCCAGGATGGCCGCCAGCTCGCGCACCTTGCGGACCGCCCCCGGGTCGGAGAACGGTGCCGAGTGGAAGTGCACGAACAACGCCCGCGCACCCCGCTTCATCGCCAGGAAGGCAGCCACCGGCGAGTCGATGCCCCCCGACAGCAGCACCGCCACCCGGCCGGAGGTCCCCACAGGCACGCCTCCCCTTCCCCGGGCCGTCCTCGTGAGCACGTAGCAGCCGTCCGCCTGGATCACCACCCTGACGGTGAGGTCGGGGTGGTCGAGGTGGACGGCCAACCCGGTCGTCCGGGCGATGGCCGCACCGAGGCGCCGCTCCACCTCGGCCGAGGTGAAGGGGAACCGCTTGTCCGAGCGCCGGCAGCGCACCGCGAAGCTACCCGCGCTCCCACCCTCGACAGCCGACAGCGCGCTCGCCTCGAGCTCGTCGTAGCTCCGGCCTGCCGCGGCGGCCGGGCCGAACCAGCTCAGCCCGAAGACAGCTTCCAGGCGCTCCTCGACCGCCGGCCAGGGCACCGGCCGGGCGAACCGGATCACCACCCGCGCCGGCACCGCCAGCTCGGCCAGGGGCAGGCCCTCCAGGACCCGCACCAGGTTGTTGCGCAGGGCGCGCTCGAAGAACCCCCGGTTGCCGCCCTTCAGGGTGATCTCGTGCGACGCCGCCAGCACCCGGGTTGTCAGCACGCTTCAGGCCTCGAGACCGAGGCTAGCACAGCCAACGGGGCCGGTCCGGGCTCCGTAGACCTGAGCAGAAGGCCGCTCGCGGGCGGCAGCAGGAGGTGGCGATGTACAGCAGCTCCCACATCAGCCCCAGGCTCGGTGGCATCGAGGTCCTCGCGACGGCACTGTTGCTGCTGCTCCTCCTCGCGGGCTTGCTCTGACCCCCCGCCCACCCGGTCGAAGGTCTTTCCACCGCCCAACCAGTCGAGAGTTGAGAGTCAAGAGTCGAGAGGCTCCCCCACCCATCCCGGAGGGAGCAGTGGATTGTCGCGACTTCCAACTCTCGACTCTCGACTCTCGACTCTCTTGCGTGCGGTAGACTCGGGCAGCGGCATCGCCGCGGGGAGGGACGATGGCAGACGGCGCGACACTGGTGTGGCAAGAGGGTCTGCGGTTCGAGGCGCGATCGGGGTCCGGTCACACCCTGCTCGTGGACTCCCCGTCGAAGCCCGGGCATCAGGGCCCGTCTCCCATGGAGCTGGTGCTGATCGGGGTGGCGGGCTGCATGTCCATGGACGTCATCTCCATCCTGCAGAAGATGCAGCAGCCCGTCACGGCGCTCCAGATACGGATCGCCGGGGAGCGCAACCCAAATCACCCGAAATACTTCACCGCCGTTGAGCTGACCTTCGAGGTGCGCGGCCACGGCGTCGCGCGAGAGCGCGTCGAGCGGGCCGTCGAGCTGTCGCGGACGACCTACTGCTCGGCGATCAGCTCCCTGCGTCCCGACTGCCAGGTCACCACCGCCGTCGAGATCGTCGAGGACCACGCCCCCGCCACGTGATCTGGGCATTTCTGCCCGCAACCGGGCCGTTCTCCCACGCCCACGGTCCGGTCGCGGCAGGAATGCCGCTCCTACCTCGCGTCGGCCTCGAAGACCGGATCCACGTCCACCGGCACGTCCTTGAGGGACTCGATCAGCTTGGCCATCTCCGGCGTGACCTTGCCGTAGCGATCCACCATCTCCCTCGCCTTGGCGTAGGAGCCCTCCGCCTCGATCATCAGCAGGTCGTGGGCCAGCGACTTGAGGGCACCCGCGTACTTCTCCAGCACCGGGTAGTAGCGGCCGTCCTGGTCGATCGCCAGGGCACCCTTCTCCTGGAGGTAGTTGGCCTGGATCACGACGCCCAGCCCGTGGGCCTCGTTGGCGCCGAAGCGGGCCGTGCGGAAGAACCCGGCGACGTAGCTCCACGGCAGCGTCCGCACGATGGTGTCTGGCACGACTCCCTTGTTGGTGAGCACCGCCAGGCTGTACACCGACAGCACGTCGGCCTTGGCCTCCTCGATCGCCGAGTAGAGCTCCTTGAGCTCGAGGCGCACCTCGGTCTGCTTGCCGTTCACGGTGATGCGGCCAGGTCCCAGCCCGTGGGCCAGCTCGTGGAACAGGATGAAGTTGAAGTAGGAGTCGAAGTCGATCTGCTGGGTGGTGGTGACCGGCAGGACCCGGTTTGCGATCGGCACCAGGATCGCCTCGTACTTGGCCAGCATGGTGTTCTTGAGCAGCACCTTCTTCGAGCCCTTGGCCTCGCGCACCCGCTCGTCGTTGGGGAGGTTGAACGCCAGGGTCTGCACGCCCTTGCGCCCGTCTCCCGCCGAGTAGACGAGATCCGTGACGCGGATCGGCGACTCGCCCCCGCGCGTGGTGTTGTGGTGCTCCGGCGGGATGGGCAGCCGCGACTCCAGGAACGGCAGCTCCTGCTTGTAGGCCGCCAGCCGCTCCGAGTCGGCCGGTTGGGTCACGCACACGAACGCCTCGAACGCCGCCTTGTAGCCGAACAGGCTGTCCTCGTACGTCTCGTAGGGACCGATGACGATCTCGATGGGCGAGTCGAGGTCCATCCACGCCATGTCGGATGCGAAGTAGTCGTTGCTTGCGAACGCGTCGGCCCTCAGGGTCAGGTACTTCTTGAGGCTCGCATTGGAGGTCTTTCCGGCCGCGGCCCGCAGCTCCGCCGCCGCCCTGTCGAGGAGCGGCCTGTACGCCTCGGCGTACGGCCTGGCGACCAGGCCCTTGGTGTCGCGCGCGATCACCGTGAACGGCGAGGTGAACGCCGTCTTGCTCTCGGGATGTGCCGCGACCCAGGCGTCAAACTGCTCCTTCGTGAGGTCTTCCGGGTAGAACCCGGCCCCGAGGGGGCGCTTGACGTCCCCGAGGAACGGCTCGTACTCCTTCAGGCGGTCCCACGGCCCGCCCATGATCCGGTAGTACTCCTGGGCAGGCTTCGCGAGCGGTCCCTGGAGGGCCGCCACGCGGGGCGCGAACGCCGGGTTGCCGGCCCAGGCCTGCAACAGGAAGATCTCGTCGACGATTCGCGCCGCCGCCACGAGGTGAGCCACCGCCTCCCGCTCGTTGGCCGGGAGCGCAGACAGGTCCGCCTTGAGCTGCTTCTCCACGAGCTGGGCGCGGCGTGCAGCGATGTCGGGAACGATCGACAGCGGCGCCGGCCCTGCCGGCGTGGACGGCTTCGGCGCGCCATCGCGGGCGCAACCCGTCGTGCTCAGCACGATCCCAGTCACGGCAACCATCAATACCATCGAGAGACGCATGACCACCTCCAGGGCGCGGGTAGCTTACCTCTGCGAACGGATGCGGTCGAGGCCACCCCTGCGGCGGCGTGGCATGCTCGACAGCGGGCCACGTCGCGGGCACCGGCGGCTCCGCCTGGCGCACCGACCTCGAGATCGCCAACCCGGGCGCGACCAGTGTCTCGTACGTCATCGAGCTGCCCAAGAAGAACCAGGCCAACCCCGCGCCCCTGCGCAAGACCTACACGCTCAACGCAGGCCTCACCGCTCGCTACCCTGACGTGGTGCTGGCCGAGTTCGGCTTCGAGGGGTCGGGAGCGCTCCGCATCACGCCCACCGGCGGGCGCCGGGGCGCGACCAGCCGCACCTTCAACCAGACGGCAACCGGCACCTACGGCCACCGGTCTCCCGGAGGACCAGGCCATCATCCACGGCGCTCAGGGGCGCCTCGTGCAGCTCACGCAGAGCGCCTCCACCACCACCGGGTACCGCACGAACATCGGCTTCGTCAACGCCACGAACATGCCGATCCACGTCGAAGTGAAGCTGTACAGCAGCACCGGCGCGGCCCTCGGCACCCTCGGC
>JALOLB010000069.1 GCA_025456225.1 Thermoanaerobaculaceae bacterium | reverse complement strand
GTCCTCCGATCACCGACCACCGATCACCAATCACAGCGCGGGCGGGTGGTCCTCAGGCCAGAACGGGTAGAAGCAGTACCACTGCTCGGGGTACTCGAGGATGCGTGACTCCAGCCGCTTGAGCCAGTTGCCCATGATGGTGCGGGCGCGCTCCTCCACGGTGCCCGGGCCGCGGGTCTCGATGGGCGGCTCGTAGATACCGTGGAAGCGGCGGTCGGGCTTGACCAGGAAGTAGGTCGGCACGATGAGGGCATCGGCCTGGATGGCGAGCATGAAGATCCCGGCCGGGAACGTGGCGACCTTGCCGAAGAACTCGAACGGCCACCCCTGGTTGTTGAAGTCGCGGTCACCGTGGGCCGCCAGGACGCCCTTGTCGTAGAGCACCTGCAGGGCCGGGATGACCGACAGCGGGGAGGCGTCGACCGGGATGCCGTGCACGTTCGAGCGCATGCGCATGCGGTTGCGGAACTCCTCGGCGGTGGCGAAGCGGTCCCGGAAGTACAGGAGGTGGATGGGCTCCCGATGCCGGCCCAGGCCGGAGGCGCCCACCTCGGCGTTGCCCATGTGGGCAGTGATGAGCACCGTGCCGCGGCCACTCTGGCGGGCGCCGATGTAGTGCTCCTCGCCCTCGACGTCGAGGTTGGCGACGAGTTGCTCGACCGGCCGCTGCGACCAGCGGAAGAAGTCGATCCAGTGGTAGGCGTGCTCGTAGCCCATCTGCCAGGCGGTGCGGCGCACCTTCGGATCGTCCTCCGGCAGGCCGAAGATCCGCGCGTAGTTTCCCTTGATCGCACGCAGGTACTTGGGGCGCACAAGATTGAACGGCAGCATCACGAGGTTGCGCGCCATCCAGTACATCAACCCCAGCGGCCACCACGTCGCGGCCCATGCCAGGGCCGGGATCCAGAATCCGAAGTAGAGTCGGTACAGGGCTTGCACCAGGCGGGGGGAGCCCGCCATCTTCGCTTGCACGGCGCGAATTCTACCAGCCGCGGCCGGGGCCGGCCAGGAAGACCAGGAGCGCACCACCCTCGACCCGGACCGTGACCTTGGGGCCGTGGGCCCGGTTGGAGACGCTGATGCGGCTCGCGGGGTCCAGCTCGTCGCCACCGAGCTCCCACTGCAGGCCCTGGGTCCAGACGTGCTGACACCGCCCGAGCGGCAGCAGGGAGACGAGCTGACCGTCCGTGCTGGACAGCTCGGCTCGCTCGAGCACCGGCACGAAGCGGCCCTCCTCGCCGTGCAGCTCGATGGTGGCCTTCCCCCCCCAGCGCGTGGCCAGGGCCAGGTTCTCGAAGGCGTGGTCCGGCCTCCCGCCGGTTGCCGCCAGGACCGTCACCCGCGTCGCACCGCGCTCGTCGATGGCGTAGGCCAGCGTCTTCTCGAGGTCCGTGTGGTCCTGGTCCGGGCGCGGCGCCATCGCCTGCTCCCCGAGCCACGCCCGCACGCCCGGCCGGATCGAGTCGAGATCGCCCACGACCGCGGCTGGGCGGAGACCGACGGCGGCCAGATGGTTGGCCCCGCCGTCGGCGGCCAGCAGCAGGTCGAACAGACCCCACACAAGCAGACGGCTGTGAGCGGGGCGGGCGGGATGGACCCCGGACCCCGGATCCCGGACCCCAATCCCCACCTGGCCTGTTACTGGCAGACATCTCCTCCGGACCCCGGACCCCGGACCCCAATCCTCAGCAGGGCCGCCACGTGCAGACAGCACCCCTTCAGATGCCGCCGCCCTCGTCGAAGTGGTCGTCGCGGGACTGGGCCTGGGAGATGCGGCTGCCGGGGGGCACCGAGCGGGTGAGCCAGACGTTGCCGCCGATCACCGAGCCGGAGCCGATGGTGACGCGGCCGAGGATCGTGGCCCCTGCGTAGATGACGACGTCGTCCTCGACGATCGGGTGGCGCGGGATGCCCTTGATGGGATTGCCCTGCCCGTCCTTGGGGAAGCTTTTGGCGCCCAGGGTCACGCCCTGGTAGAGTCGGACGTTGTCGCCGATCACGGAGGTCTCGCCGATCACCACGCCGGTGCCGTGGTCGATGAAGAAGTGCTCGCCGATGGTGGCTCCGGGATGGATGTCGATGCCCGTGGCGGAGTGCGCCGCTTCCGAGATGATGCGGGCGATCAGCGGCACGCCGAGGCGGTACAGCTCGTGCGCGATGCGGTGATTGGTGATGGCGAGCACGCCCGGGTAGCAGAAGATGGTCTCGTCGGGGCTCTGGGCGGCCGGGTCCCCCTCGTAGGCGGCCAGCACGTCCGTGGCCAGGCGCTGGCGCACGTCCGGGAGGGTGGCGAGGAACCGCTCGGTCAGGACCAGGGCCTGCTGCTCGCAGTCCGGGCAGAGGGATGGGTGGCGGCCGCAGGCGAAGCAGACCCCGCGCCGGATCTGCTCCCCGAGCGAGCGGCGCACCCGCTCGAGCGTGCTGCCGACGGCAAAGCGCATCGTCTCGTCGGTCAGGTCCGACACCCCGAAGTAGCCAGGGAACAGGACGGTGCGGAGGTCCTCGACGACCGCCACGATGGCGTCCCGGGAAGGCAGGACCTGGCGGCACCACCCCTCGTGATGGCGCCGGGCGAGGCCGTTGTGGGAGGCGCAGAGGGCCTCCACGATCGGACCCAGCGGCGCCTCGTCGACCGGGAGCGGTGCGGGGTGCAGGTCGTCATCGAGGCGGTCGTGCGTCATGTCGTGCTCCCTTGCAGGCGACCCGGCGTGACTGATCGTGCAGTCTCGGCGGCGCTGGCGGTCATCGGCCCCTCTCTCACGGGACGAGCAGCGGGATGGTCGTGGGGTCGTTGGTGACGTTGTCCACCACCGAGCCGTAGGCCCACACGCGACACCCGGCGGTCTGCACCTGAACCGTGGCGTAGGCCAGGGCCTGACTGCCTGCCCCGGCCTTGCTGAAGACATCGTCCCACTGGTAGTAGCGACCCGCCGCCACGCTCCGCGTCAGGGTCGAGCCCACCTGGGCGCCGGTCGGGCCGTGCAACCGCACCGCCACGGAGCACGCCGTCGCCCCGAGGTTCTGAACGCCCAGATTGGAGCGGAACTCCGTGCTCTTCTCGAGCTGCGGCACCACCCCTTCCTGGCCCTGCCCCACGCCGTCGCTGGCCCGGAGCGCCGGATAGGACTGGCCGTAGGTCCCCGAGGTGGCCTGGTTGAAGGTGCGGGCGTAGAGGTACACGGGCTGGCTGGCTGTCACGCCGATGCTGCCCTTCGGGGTCTCCGTGGTGGCGAATCCGAACAGCGACACCAGCACGTCCTGCCACTCGTGGGTGCCGAGGGCGGCCACGCTGTCGGTGCGAGGTACCGTCGAGCCGGACGCGCCGTCGACCGGCGTGTACGTGAGGGAGAGCTGGGCCCCGGCCTGGGAGCCCAGCACCGCGAGATTGGTGCGCCACTGGGAGGTACCCGACCCCGGCGCGTGGGCCGCGGACGGCACGATGTACGGCCCGGCCGGCTCGCCCCACAGTGCCGCGACGGTCGTGGGGTCGCCCGTGGGGTTGTCGACGACGGAGCCGTAGGCCCACACCGAGGCGCCGGCGGTCTGGGTCTTCACCTTCGCGTACGCGAGTGGTGTGTCACCCACGCCGGCCAGGTCGAAGACCTTGTCCCACTGGAAGTACTGGCCCGGGCCGACGGTCCGGCTGAGGGTGGTGCCGAGCTGCGCGCCGTTGCGGTCGTGGAGGGTGACGGTGAAGGCTGCATCGGCGGTACCGAGGTTGACGACGCCCAGGTTGCTGCGGAACGCTCCGGACTTGACCAGTTGGCCGATGTAGCCGGTGGCGTTGCGGTCGAAGCCGTCGTACCTGGTCAGGGCGGGGTAGGACTGGCCGTAGGAGCCGGACGCCGGCTTGTTGTAGGTCCGCGAGGTGGCGAGCAGCCGCGCGTCGGCCTCCAGCCTGAGGCTGCCCTTGGGGGTGTCCGTGGCGCCGAAGCCGAAGAGGCTCACGAGGATGTCCTTCCAGCGCTGGGTCTCGCCAGGGTTCAGGGTCGCGGTACGCGGCACGGGGGTTCCCGTGGCGTAGGGGATGTACGTCAGAGTGAGGTGGGCCGCGGTGGCGCCGCGGTTGACCACCGCGAGGTCGGTCCGCCACTGGGAGGTACCCGACCCCGGCGCGTGGGCGACCGAGGGCACGATGGCGGTCCACGGCGAGACGGTGATCTGCCCGCTGCGGACGCAGGGCACGCCGTCCTGGGTGACGGAGACCCGCCAGGTGAAGGTGCCGGAAACCCCGTAGGTGTGGGTCGGGCTGGCGGTCGAGGCGTGCGGGGTGCCGTCCCCGAAGTCCCAGTCCCAGCTCGGTGAGCCGCCGCATCCCGGTGCGCTGACGCTGGCCTGGAGCTGCACGGGGATGCCGATCATGGCGGTCGCCGGGACGGTCGCCGAGCACGTGGGGTTGCACGGCGAGACGACGGTGACCACCTGCGCCCGGCTCCCCGCCGCGTTGAGGTGGTGCAGGAGCAGCAGCCCGGCGGAGGCGTTGGCCAGGTAGTCGGCGCGGTGATACTGGACCGGGATCACCTGGCCCGAGAGGTCGGTGTAGAGGGGCTGCGTGGCGACGGCTCCCAGGAAGTTGGTGCCACCGAATGAGAGGCCGGGGTGGGCCGGGTCGAAGGTCAGGATCGCGCTGCTGTCCGCGGCCGTGACCACCCTGTAGTTGAACCGGCTGGCGCCCGCGGTGAGGCCCAGCCAGCCGGGGAGGACGGGCAGGACAATGACGTTGGTGCCGAAGAGCGCCGTGTCGCGGACGCTGGCATCCACCCCGTTGAGGTAGTACCCGTTGCAGGCGCCGGACGGGAGCTTGCAGAGCAGGACGCTGAACACGTCGTTGGGGCTCGACCCGCCCGCCGAGGAGCTGGTGAGCGAGTAGTCGTCGGTGCCGTCCCGGTTCGTGTCGAACAGGATCTGCACGGTCGCCGTGTTGGGGGAGGCCCAGTCGGCCCAGGTGGCGATGCCGAACCAGATCGAGGTCTCGGCCAGCCCGTGGCCGGCGGTGACCTGGGAGGTGTAGTCGCTGGTCACGCCGACGTGCCGCAGGTCCGAGTACTGCCCCGAGCCGGAGGAGGTGGCCTCGTCGGGGCTGGTGGCGGCGAGCTCGAAGGCGCTCACCAGGGACACCCAGTCGGTCGGGAAGCTGCTGCCGGTGGAGACGCCCTGGCCCGCCAGGTGGAGGCTGAAGCTCCCGGTCTGGGCGCTCAGGGTCACGGAGCTCTCCTGGGTGGCCATGGTCGACGCCGGTCGGGGTGCCGCGTAGACGGCGAGGCGCTGGGTCGGCTGGCCTGCGGCCTGCACGACCACGTAGGCCGCCTCCTCCGCGACCCAGTGGCGGGGGTTGCCGCCCGCCGTCGCGGCCACCGAGGCGTCGCGGCTATGCTTCATCTGGGGACCCTCGGCGGCGGCGCCGATGGTGAAGGTGGCGGAGCCGTTGCCGGGCACCGTGACCTGGCTGCCTCCGGGCAGGGTGAAGGTCACCCCGGGCATGTCGACGACGGTCTGGAGCTGGAGTGTGGCGACGGTGGCGCTGGAGGTCTTGTTGACCAGGCGGACCGAGCGGCTGGCGGACCAGGAGCCGAGGACCTCGGGGCGGCCGAACGACACCGAGACCGCTCCGGGCGTGTCGACGCCGTAGACGAGGAGAGTCGGCTCGCTGGCGGACGCCAGGTCGGTACGCCCGGCACCGACCCGGGCGGGGCCGTAGGTCGGGAGCCCCTGGCTCGGGGCGGTGAAGAGGTTGTTGGTCGAGGTGCCGAGAATCGACGCCTTCAGCTCCTCCACCGTCCAGTCCGGGTGGAGCTGCCGCAGCAGCGCCATGGCGCCGGCGATGTGCGGGCACGCCATGGAGGTGCCGCTCATGCTGGTGCTGCCGCTGCCGCTGCGGTTGGCCAGGGAGACGATCGTGGTACCCGGCGCCGTGAGATCGGGCTTGAGCGCCGAGGTGGCGAAGGCGGGTCCCCGTGAGCTCGAGCTGTTGAGCGTGTCCACCATCGGGGGCTCGACGGCCCGCACGATGCCCCGGTTGGCGGCGGTCAGGGTGACGTTGACGGCGCCGGTGCCGAGCGCGCTCTTGAGGGCGGTGCCGGTGGCCAGGTCGGTGAGCATGGAGGGGATGGTGATGGTGGCGTCGGTGCCGGTCATCGTGGTCGGCCACCCCTGGGCGTCGTAGGCCACCAGCACGCCGATCGCGCCGGCGGTCTGGCAGGTCTTGACCTTGACGGTGTAGGCGCAGGTACCGCGGTCGACGAGGGCGATCTTGCCGCTCACCGCACCGGCGTTGGCGAGGGCCTCGCAGGCGTCGCTCGCCGTGCCGGAGCCGTCGTTCGCGAGGACCAGGTCTCCGGTCACCGGCCCGGTGGTGGCGAGGTTCGGGCCGAACGATGCCTCCGCGGCCGGCTTGACGCCGGCCAGCGAGGCCGGGGTGTTGACCGCGAACCCGCCCGTCATCTGGGTGCTGTCGACCGAGTTGGCCACGGAGATTGCCCGCTCGGCGGCGCCGGGGCTGCCGAGGATGTAGTAGGAGTCGCCCGAGTTGCCGGCGGCGGCGACGACGATGACGCCGGCCAGGGCGGCGTTGGTGGCGGCCACGGAGGACGCCGCGTCGACCTGCCCGTAGGAGGACCCGAGCGAGAGGTTGACGACGTCGAGGTGATCGGAAAAGTCGTTGTCGCCGTTGGGGTCGGCCGCCCAGTCGATGGCCTGGGCGGTGAGGACGGAGCTGCCCGAGCAGCCGAAGGTGCGGAGGGCGTAGATCTCCGCGTTGGGCGCCACCCCGGGCCCGATCTGCAGCGTCGCGAAGCTGGTGGCGGTCGAGTAGGGCCCCGGGTACCTGGTTCCCTGAGTCGTGACGCCGTAGCCGGCCGCGATCCCGGCGACGTGGGTGCCGTGGCCGTTGCAGTCCATGGGATCGGGGTCGGGGGCGGGAGTGCGGGAGCACGTGCCAGCCGCCTGTTGGGCGTCGGTGCAGCTCGCGCTGTACAGGTCACCCGCGAAGTCGTGGCCGCCGACCACCTTGGCCGTCCACGGCACGTTGGCGTCCGTGTAGACCTGGCCGGCGTAGGAGCCCGAACCGCCCAGCCCGACGTGCAGGTAGTCGACCCCCGAGTCGATGACGCCGATCCGGATCCCCTGTCCCGTGACGCCGGGGGAGGACCAGACCTGCGGGGCGTCGAGAAGGGGCACGCTCGAGAAGAGGTCCAGTTGCTCGGGCTCAAGCCGGATGATCCGCGTGACGCCGGGCAGGACCGCCAGCTCGGGCAGCCGCTCGGCGTCAACCTCGATGGCGATGCCGTTGAGGACGCGCTGGAGGCGGTACAGAACGGACGCTCCGATGCCGGGTGCCGCGAGGGCAGCGAGCAGCCGCTGCTGGGCCGTTTCCAGCCGCTGGACGTGAGCCGCCGTGACGACCGTGGCCTGGGCCTGGGCGCCTGCGGCCCGACCCGAAACGGCGAGGCTTGCGGCCCAGATCTCGACGGCCGGCGGGTCGGCGAGCTCGAGCATCACCTGCACGCGCGCGCCGGCCCCCTGAGCAGGGTGCGGCGCGACAAGGGCGCCAAGCGCCAGAAGCAGGCCGGCCAGGCGTCCGAAAGTGTTGACTTGTGGCCTCATAGCAGAGCCTCCAGGGGGGGTCCATCCACCATGCCATGAGCGGGGGCGGAAAGCAACCGAGCATTCGGGCACAATAGTGGATGCGAGGGATCGACGGAAGCTCGCAGGTCGAGGCCGGGTTGTGCCAGACGGAGCGCGGGGTCGCTACCTCTGGTCCACCCCGCCATGAGGGGAGTTGCCATGGAGCGCATGTTGTTCAAGCAGCAGCTTTTCGATGCCGATCCCGAGGAGACGCAGGAGTGGGTCGACGCCCTGGACGGGGTGCTGGGCTCCGGGGGGCCCGAGCGGGCGCGGTTCCTGCTGCGCCGGGTGCTCAAGCGCGCCCGCATGCAGCACCTGGGCATCGACGTCATCGAGACCCCGTACATCAACACCATCTCACCCGAGCAGGAGCCCGCCTTCCCCGGTGACGAGGAGATGGAGAAGCGCATCCGCCGCATCGTGCGCTGGAACGCCATGGCCATGGTGACCCGCGCCAACCACCGCGCCCCGGGCCTGGGCGGCCACCTCTCCACCTACGCCTCCGCCGCGTCCCTGTACGAGGTGGGGTTCAACCACTTCTTCCGCGGCAAGGCCGCCGGGTCGGGCGACCAGATCTACTACCAGGGTCACGCCGCCCCGGGGATCTACGCCCGGGCGTTCCTGGAAGGGCGGCTCGACGAGGCGCGCCTCGACGCGTTCCGGCGCGAGACCACCGGCCACGGCCTGTCGTCGTACCCGCACCCCCGGCGCATGCCCGAGATGTGGGAGTTTCCCACCGTCTCCATGGGCCTCGGGCCGCTCAACGCCATCTACCAGGCGCGCTTCAACCGCTACCTGCTGCACCGGGGCCTGGCGGACACCGCCGGGTCGCGGGTGTGGGCGTTCCTTGGCGACGGCGAGACCGACGAGCCGGAGTCCCTGGGGGCGCTTCACGTGGCCGCCACCGAGGGGCTCGACAACCTGGTGTTCGTGGTCAACTGCAACCTGCAGCGCCTGGACGGACCGGTGCGGGGCAACGGCAAGATCATCCAGGAGCTCGAGGCGGTCTTCCGCGGCTCCGGGTGGAACGTCGTCAAGGTGATCCTGGGCCGCGAGTGGGACGAGCTGCTGCGGAGCGACGAGCACGGGGTGCTGCTGGCGCGCCTCAACACCATCGTCGACGGCTGGTGGCAGCGCTACCACGTCGAGGGGGGCGCCTTCATGCGCCACCACTTCTTCGGCGTCGACCCGCGCCTGCAGGAGCTGGTCGCCCACCTCTCGGACCAGCAGATCTGGGACCTCAAGTTCGGGGGCCACGACCACCAGAAGATCTACGCCGCCTACAAGCTCGCCACCGAGACCGAGGGCCGGCCCACCGCCGTCCTGGTCAAGACCGTGAAGGGGTGGTCGCTCGGCCGCGACTTCGAGGGGCGCTACACCACGCACCAGCAGAAGAAGCTCAACGTCGCGCAGCTCAAGGCGTTCCGGGACATCCTTCACCTCCCGATCGCGGATGGGGAGCTCGAGGACGAGGAGCCGCCCTACTTCCACCCGGGTGCCGGAAGCCCCGAGGTGGAGTACCTCCGGTCGCGCCGGGAGGTGCTCGGGGGGACCTTGCCGCTGCGGCGCGTGCAGGTCGCGGTGCCGGATCTGCCGCCCGTCGAGGCGTACGCCGAGCTGCTGGGCGGCAGCCCGCGCGAGGTCTCGACCACCATGGCGTTCGTGTCGCTGCTGCGGCGGCTGCTGCGGGAGCCCGGCCTCGGGCCGCGCATCGTGCCGATCATCCCGGACGAGGCGCGCACCTTCGGCATGGAGTCGCTGTTCAAGGAGCACGGCATCTACGCCTCGAAGGGGCAGCTCTACGAGCCGGTGGACCACAATCTCATCCTCCGCTACCGTGAGGCCCAGGACGGGCAGATCCTCGAGGAGGGCATCACGGAGGCGGGCTCCATGGCCTCGTTCACCGCCGCCGGCACCGCCTACTCGACCCACGGTCTGGCCCTGGTGCCGTTCTACATCTTTTACTCCATGTTTGGGTTCCAGCGCATCGGCGACCTCGTGTGGGCGTTCGGCGATCAGCGCGGACGGGGGTTCCTGCTAGGGGCCACGGCTGGGCGCACGACCCTCCAGGGCGAGGGGCTCCAGCACAATGACGGGCACTCGCCGCTGTTGTTCTCGGTGGTGCCCAACGTGCGCGTCTACGACCCGGCCTATGCCTACGAGCTGGCGGTGATCATCCGCGACGGCCTGCGGCGCATGATCGGCGAGGACGAGGACACCTTCTACTATCTGACGCTGTACAACGAGAACCTGCCGATGCCGGCCATGCCCGAGGGCGTCGAGGAGGGCATCGTGCGCGGGTTGTACCGGGTGCGATCCGCGAGCGGCGGCCACGCCCTGCGCGTGCAGCTCCTCGGCTCCGGGATCATGCTGCGCGAGGCGCTGCGCGCCGCCGAGCTGCTCGAGAGCCGCTTCGGCATCGGCGCGGACGTGTGGTCGGTGACCTCCTACCAGCAGTTGCGCGCCGACGCCCTGGCCTGCGAGCGCTGGAACCGCCTCCACCCGCTCGAGCTGCCACGGGTGCCCTACGTCTCGGAGCGCCTGGGCGGGCAGCCTGGTCCCGTCATCGCGGTCTCGGACTACCTCAAGGCCGTGCCCGACCAGGTCGCCCGCTGGGTGCCCGAGGGGCTGACGCCCCTTGGAACCGACGGCTACGGGCTCTCGGACACGCGGCAGGCGCTCCGCCGCCACTTCGAGATCGACGCCGAGCACGTGGTGGTGGCGGCGCTTGGCGAGCTGGCGAGGCGGGGGGTGCTGCCGCCGGAGGCCGTGGCAGGTGCGATCGGGGAGCTGGGCCTGGACCCCGAGGCGGGGGATCCGCTCAGGCAATAGGTGGCTGGACGGAAGGGTCCCCGTCGAGAAGCCAGCGGCGACCTGGCCCCATGGTGGCTGTGAGCAGCAACACCATGGCCAACGCGGAGGCTATCAGGCCTGCTCTCAGGGTGTTGGGCCAGTAGCGGATCTCAACGGTGTGGTGGCCTTTCGGAATGCTGATGACGAGAGCCTCACCGGTGGCTGCGGTGACCGCGGTTGGCCGACCATCGATGTAGGCAGTCCAGCCAGGGAAGGCCGGGTTGGCGATGGTCAGGCTGTCGGCATGATCGAGACCCACATCCCATTGCCATCGGGTCGCGACCCTGCTCACGAGAGTGATTCGCCCACTACCTTGCAGCCGAGCACGCGGTTGGACGCGACGGTTTTCCCAGATCACGCCGTCGACACCTCGGTAGATCTCCGCGAGATCGAGGTCCTTCTCCTGCGCCACCTTTGCGGCGGACAGCGTTGGACTTGGATGTGCCAGAAGGTACTTGATGTTCCAGTAGTTGAGCCCGTGGCCTCCGGGTTTGAGTCGGTCAGGGGTCATCATGTCATGACGGAACTCCCCGATGCTCTCCCGGACGCGTCTCCAGTCGCGAGGGATCACGGAGTCAAACCCGCGTATCTCGTCGATGCCGAGGGATGTCGCGAGGTTGGGAGGCAGAAAGTTCCCGAGCGGGAGAACCCGGAACACTTCTGGATCCTCCTGTAGTCGCATGACCAGGGGAGTCGTAACACCCACGAGCGAGGGGTCGGTGGTGCCGTGGACTCCTTGGGCAGCGGCAAGCAACTCGACGGCAACGAGTGACACGGCGACCGCTCCAAGCGCTTCGGCAAAAAGCTTCTGCCGGGCCCTCGTCATCTCCTGCAGCCGATCGAGGGCAGTCGCAGCGATCCAGGCGAAGGGAAGAGGCACGAGTAGGAGAAGGCGTGTCCAGTACACGGGAGTCAGCTCTGCCAGCCCGCGCGAGACTGGCTTGAAGTACACGACGATCAGCATGGCGAGCAGCAGCCCGGCCCAGAATTGCAGCTCCCGGTCGCGGCGACCCCGGATGACAGCCCAGAGGCACAGGACCAGCACCGTAACCGAGACGGTGGCCGCAGTCTCAATGGGATGGCTGGTGGCGGCTCGTGGCCACAGGAAGCGGAGCATGTCTGTAGGCTCCAACAGGAACGCGAAGCGGTTGACGTGATCGCGGGCGCCGCTGATCGCGAAGTACTCGGCGAACGGCAACCACAAGGGAGCGGCCAGGCCAGCGCCCAGGAGCGCGGCTACGGCCGGACGGACCACCGCACCAAGGCTCTTCGCTCGCCAGACCAAGACTGCAGATGCCAGGATCGCGACCATGAGCGTCGTCTCCGGATGTCCGCCTGAAAGCACGAGAAAGGTACTGGCGGCCAGGCCGACAAACGCGCGGCGTGAAGGCTTGCAGACGAGCTCCTCGGTGAAGAGGATGAGCCAGGGTGTGGGTGCGGCTACCAGCGTGTGTGGGTGCTCCAGCCAGGCGACGAAGGCTCCGGAGAACGAGAATACGAGGGCACCGAGAACCGCCCCAGCTTCTCCGCGGCCATGCCGCCGGAGCCAGAGGTACGTGCCGCTGGCCGCCATGAGGACCCGCAGCCAGAGGCCCAGGTTCCATCCGCGAGCTACCCCGCAGATCAGGCCTGGCCACATCAGGGGTGATCCGAGGGCGCACTGCGAGTTGGCCAGCAAAGGCACGCCACCATCCTGGTGAGGATTCCAGAGGGGAAGACGACCCGCCCTGATCTCGTGGTGCGCGAACTCCAGCCAGGGAGCGAACTGGAGCACCGTGTCGACGAGGATCGGGGTCTGGGAGTGGTGGCTCGAAAAGAAAGGCGCCCAGGGGAAAGCAAGGGACTTGATGTCGTTGGAAAGCAGGAGGCCACGGTGCATTCCGAGGCCAAACCAGGTGGCAGCGCCAAAGCTCACGATCAAGAGGGCCTTGCGGAGGATGTGCCACCGGGAGCGAGCACGGACCATGGTGCTGGAGTATATCCAAACGAGCGAGTGCGTCCTCGCAGAGGCAGGACGTCAGTCAGGCTCAACAAGCCCATCGAGGTCGACGATTGCAGCAAGCGTGTGGGCAGATCGACCGCGCATTGACTGCCGCTTCCACCCGGGGGTAGTCTCGTGGGCTGACACCACGATGGCTCGTGGCTGAGGGGCGTGCAGTGGACACGACGGTGGATCTCCTGGCTCGCCTGAGGGGCGGTGACACCGCGGCCCGGGACCAGCTCGTCGCCCGGTACCTGCCGGTGCTCCGGCGCTGGGCGCACGGGAGGCTCCCGCAGTACGCCCGCGGGCTGGTGGACACCGACGACCTCGTCCAGGTCACCCTCCTGCGCGCCGTGGACCACCTGGGCGAGTTCGAGCCCCGCCACGAGGGCGCCTTCCTCGCCTACCTGCGCCGCATCCTCATCAACTCGGTGCGCGACGAGATCCGCCGCGCCATGCGCGGGCCGGGCCGCGAGACGATCTCCGAGGAGCTGCCCGACGAGCTGCCATCGGCCGTGGAGCAGGCGATCGGCCGGGAGGCCATGGAGGCGTACGAGGCGGCGCTGGCCGCGCTCCCCGAGGCCCAGCAGGAGGCCGTGATCCTGCGCGTCGAGTTCGGGTACTCCTACCCCGAGATCGCGGCGGCCCTGGGCCGCCCCTCCGCGAACGCTGTGCGCATGATGGTGGCGCGAGCGTTGGTACAACTGGCGGAGGTGATGCATGCGCGAGGATGAGGGAGCGCGCCTGATCGAGATCGCCGGGGCGGTGGCGGACGGCGACCCGGTGGACTGGGAGGCAGCAGCTCCGGATCCCCAGGATTCCGGGGCGTTCGAGCGCCTGCACCTCCTGGAGTCGGTGGCCACCGCGTACCGCGCGGCGCGCGAGACGGCGGGTGCGGAGGAGGGCCTGGTGCCGGGAGGCGGCCCCGAGGCGACCCAGCCCGTGGTGCTGTTCACCTGGGGGCATCTCCAGGTGCTGCAGAAGCTCGGTGAGGGCAGCTTCGGGGAGGTCTACCGGGCGTTCGACCCGGTGCTGGAGCGCGACGTCGCTCTCAAGCTGCGCCGCGCCGAGCAGCCCGAGGGCGTCGTGGGGCGGCGGGCGATCCTGGACGAGGCGAGGCGCCTGGCACGGGTGCGGCACCCCAACGTCCTCATGGTGCACGGCGCCGACGTCCACGACGGGCGGGTCGGGCTGTGGACCGACCTGATCGCCGGGCAGACCCTGGAGGAGCGGCTCCGGCAGGACGGGCCGCTGGGAGCCCGCGAGGCGGCGCTGGCGGGCATCGAGCTGTGCGACGCCCTGGCGGCGGTGCACGCCCAGGGGCTCACCCACGGCGACGTCAAGGCCGCCAACATCATGCGGGAGCGCGGCGGGCGGGTGGTCCTCATGGACTTCGGGGCGGTCACCGAGGTCCCGCGCTGCGGTGTGGCAGGCGGCGCCACGCTCGGCACGCCCCTCGTCATGGCGCCGGAGGTGCTGCGGGGCGAGACGCCGGGCACGACCGCCGACCTCTACTCCCTGGGCGTGCTGTTGTACCGCCTGGTGAGCGGGCGCTACCCGGTGGAGGCCGACTCGGTCGAGGAGCTCTGCGGGAAGCACGCCCGGGGCGAGGTCGTCCCCCTGACCGACCGCCGCTCGGACCTGCCGACCGCCTTCCTGGAGGTAATCGACCGGGCCCTGAGGCCCTCTCCCGAGGCGCGCTTCTCGAGTGCCGGCGCGATGCGGCAGGCCTTGAGCGGGAGCCTCGGGCAGATACGGCAGGAGGCGGGCGAGCCCGATCTCGTGTGCGGTGGCGACGCCGGGGCTGCCGAAGACCCGCACAGCCGTGGCTCCCGCAAGCTGCTCCTCGCACTTGCTGCGAGCGTGGCTCTGGTGGTGCCGCTGGTGGTGCTCGTCACGCACCGGGCAGCCCCCAGGTCGACCGGTGCCGGCGCAGACGGCGGTCTGCAGGTTGACGCCACCCTCTACCGGGAAGCCTCCGCACGAGCCGAGCTGGTTCCCTCGGGAGGCACCGTGGCGCCCGGAGACCGTCTGTTCCTGGAGATGGAGTCGGCGGAGCCGGTCCATGTGTACGTGCTCAACGAGGACGATCAGGGTCATCGATTCGTGCTCTTCCCCCTGGCCGGCCTGGACAGCGCCAACCCGCTGTCGGGCGGCGTGCGTCACCGCCTCCCAGGGCGGCGCTCCGGCGTCCCGCAGGCGTGGGAGGTGTCGAGCGCCGGGGGCCGCGAGGCGTTCCTTGTGGTCGCGGCCCGGCAGCCGCTGCCCGAGCTCGAGAGGGAGCTCGGGTCGTTCGAGCCGTCGGCTCCGGACCGACACCCCATGGTCAGCCGTGCGGATGCCGATGCTCCAGTGCTGCGGGGTATCGGTGGCCTGGCTGCCTCTGCGGCGGGCCCGGTGCCCGGGCAGCGGGCTCTTGACCGGCTGGGGGCGCGTCTGGCGGCACTGCGGAGTGCCGACGGCAGCGTGTGGGTGCAACAGCTCGAGCTCTCGAACCCGGGAAGGTGACGGTCGAGATGGCACATCCCTGGGGTGATGATCGGATGTCGCGTGGACTGGGAGTGGGCGTGCTGCTGCTGGCCTCGGTCCTCTCCGGCCAGAGCCTCGATCCAGCCTGCGACCTGCTCGGGGCAGACTGTGCGCTCATGCGCGCGGCACTGGCGGGTAGCCACCTGGCCAACGCCTCGTCGGTGGCCGAGCGCGCCCTGACGACGGCGGAGCGCACGGCCGGCGCGGACTCCCTTACCGTGGCCCAGGCCATCGACGCGGTGGTGGTCCTGCGCTGGAACCTCGGGCGCGGCAGGGAGCTTGAGACCGTTGCCCTCGCGGAGCGGGCCGTGGCGATCCGCAACCGGCTGCAGGGCGACGCCGATCCGGACCTCATCGAGAGCCTGCACAATCTCGGTCTGGTGCTCCGTCTGACAGGCGAGTTTGGGCGTGCCAGCGCGCTGGCGGCGCAGGCCCTGGCGATCGCCGAGGCGCAGGTGGGATCCGGGCACGCCGTGACGGCGCACTGTGTGGTCGAGCTGTCGGCCTCGCAGCTCGCTGCGGGGGACCTTCCGGCGGCCGCGGCGAGCGCGGAACGTGGTCGAACCGCTGCAGAGGAGGTCCGGCCGGAGGACCGCCTCCTCCTGGCCGAAGCGCTCAACGCTCTCGGTGCGGCGCGCTACCACCAGCGGGATCTGGAGGCAGTAGTCCCGCTCTTTCGTCGCGCCCTCGAACTCCGTGAGGTGTCCCTTGCACCAGACCATCCCCTCGTGGCGCGATCGGCTCTGAACCTCGGCATGGCTCTGCGTGCGACGGGTGGGCGGGAGGAGGGTGAGGAGATGCTGCGTCGCGCCCTTGGCATTTTCGAGCGCGCGGCGCCGAATCATCCTGACACCCTTCACTGTCTCAACAGCCTCGCGCTCATCGCCCGCTCGCGCGGCGAGTTCGCCCAGGCGCGGCACCTGTGGGAGCGGGCTCTCGATGTCGGCGAGAAGGTGTACGGGGAGGAGCATCCCACCGTCGCCGGGGTGCTCAACAACCTGGCCAACCTGCGCAAGCACATGGGGGACTACGCGGCCGCTCAGGCGCTGCTGGAGCGGAGCCTCGCCATCCGCGAGCGGGTCCGTGGCCCCGAGCACCCGGAAGTGGCGCAGGCCCTCACCAACCTCGCCACGGTCCAGATCCTGAGGCGGCAATACGTCCAGGCCAAGGCGAACGCCGAGCGGGCCCTGACAATCCGCGAGAAGGCCCTGGGACCGGACTCCGCCCAGGTCGGGTTGAGCCTCGTTGCCCTCGGCGAGGCCACTCTCCTGATCGGAGATCTGGATGGTGGCCGCGCGGCCTACGAGCGAGCCGTGGTCACCCTCACGCGCGCCGGCAGCGGCTCGGGCGCTGACCTCGCTGCGGCAACGCACGGCCTGGCTCTCGTGCTCCACCACCAGGGAAACCTCGTCGAGGCCGCGGCGATGTACCAGCGGGCCCTGGCGATGCACGAGCAACTCCTCGACCCGCAGCATCCGCAGGTGGGCGAGGTGCTGGCTCACTCTGGGTTGCTCGCCGCACAGCGCGGTGACCTTCCGGGCGCCATGAAGATGGCCCTGCGTGCCGAGAGGATCGGTCGCGAGCACCTGCGCCTGACCTGCCGGTCGCTCTCCGAGCGGGAAGCTCTGACCTACGCAGGGGCCCGGGCCCGAGGTCTTGACCTGGCGCTGTCGCTGGTTGCGGTGAGTGCGGAGGCCGGCGACATCCCCGGGGTGTTCGGGGCACTGATCCGGTCAAGGACCCTGGTCCTGGACGAGGCGATCGCCCGCAGTCGCCAGCTCGGCGGCGCCGCCGGGGGCGAGCGCGACAACCTCCAGAGGGAGGTGACGGAGGCCGCCAACGAGCTGGTTGCCCTGCTCGTCAGGGGACCGGGCCGGGAGGGCCCCGACAGATACAGGCAATCTCTGGCCGCGGCCCGTGAACGGGTGGAGAAAGCCGAGCGTGCAGTGGCCGAGGCGAGCCCCCGGATGGGAGATGCCGGGTCAGCAGCGACCTGGCTCCAGGTGCGGGCAGCACTGCCCACGGGAAGCGTTCTCGTGGCCTTTGCACGGTATTCCCATCAACCGGTGACAGCCTTGAGGGCTGGCAGTAGCGTTCCTTCCTACTTGGCCTTCGTGCTCGCGGCGGGAGTCTCGGGGCCCCAGGTCGTGCCGCTGGGGCCGGCGTCCGCGATCGACGATGCCGTGCGTGCCTGGGACGCCGAGGTCTCCCGTGCTCCCAGTCGCGACCCTGGCCGGGCAGCCGAGGCGGAAGCCTCGTACCGGCTGGCAGGGGAGAACCTGCGAGCGGCGATCTGGGATCCCGTGGCCGCACGGATCGGGCAGGCCCAGACGGTCTTCGTGGTGCCGGAAAGCACGCTGCATCTCGTGAGCTTCGACACCCTGCCGCGAAAGGGCGGCGGATACCTGATCGAGGCGGGACCGGCCCTCCATCAGCTCACGGCCGAGAAGGACCTGCTCCTCGCCCCGCGCGCAGCATCGAGAGGGCAGGGGCTGCTGGCGATGGGCGGGGTCGCCTTCGACCGTCGGGCGCGCGGAGGCCGTGCCCCTGCCGAGCCGGTGTCGCTGGTGCGAGCGGCCCAGGACCGCCCCACCTGCCCCGAGTTCCAGAGCATCCGCTTTGCGCCGCTGGCCCAGACAGACTCCGAGGTGCGAGAGGTTGCCCGGCTCTTCCAGCGAACCGAGGCGAGCGCGACCTCCAGGCGGGCATCGACGGTGCTGCGCGGTGAGCTGGCCACCGAGGCCTCGTTCCGCAGGCTGGCGCCGGGCAAGCGCATCGTCCACCTGGCGACCCACGGCTTCTTCCTGGGCGAGGACTGCCGGCTGGCCGAGCCTTCCGGCCGCGGCATCGGCGGCCTGGTGAGCACAACCGAGGCAGCTCCTCCGTCCCCGACAGCCGACATCGGCCTCCGGCTGGCAGGGCTGGCGCTGGCCGGGGCCAACCAGCGTGGCACCGCCACCAG
>JALOLB010000275.1 GCA_025456225.1 Thermoanaerobaculaceae bacterium | reverse complement strand
ATTCCTGCCGCGACTCGAGCGTCCGACCGAACACACGGTCCAGGTCGGGGCACGAATGCCCCTTCTACAACCAGAAGACGCCGGCGGGCCGGGCGGGGATGCCCCTTCTACTTCATCTGGCGGATGCGCACCTCGATGGCCGGCTCGCCCTGGAGCAGCGTGACCAGGAGGGTCGGGTCGGTGTTGCCGTAGTGATACGGGTAGAGGATCGTCGGCTGCATCGCCCGGGCCAGGTCGGCGACCATCTCCGGCGTCATGGTGTACGGCAGGTTCATGGGCAGGAACGCCACCGCGATGCCCTTGAGCGCCCTCAGCTCCGGGACGTTCTCGGTGTCGCCGGCGACGAGCACCCGCGTGCCCCCGAACGTCAGCACGTAGCCGTTGCCCTCCCCCTTCGGATGGAACGGCGTCCCATCGGGGCGCTTGTGCTGGAGGTTGTACGCCGGCACCGCGGCGATGGGGATACCCGCGACGACTCTCTCCTCGCCGTTTCGCATCACCACCGCGCCTTCGACCTTGCCCTCGCAGATCCCGGCGACGATCACCGTCGTCCCGGGTGTGCGGATGGCGGCCAGCGCCTCCGCGTCCAGGTGGTCGCCGTGGCCGTGCGTGATGAGCACGAGGTCGGCCTTCGGCAGCGTCGAGTAGTCGGCGAGATTCTCGAAGGGATCCACGTGGATCGTCTTGCCGCCGAACCCGAGGATGAGCGTGCCGTGGCCGACGAAGGTGATCTCCAGGTCGCCGGCTGAGGTCTTCAGCACGTCCTTCTCGAACGCTCCCGCGGGGGCCGCCACGACCAGCCCCAGCACCAGCGCCACACCGACAGTCCATCGCATGCTCGCCTCCCTCCGGAGCGGTCGCCCCGTGCCACGTCCCAATGCGGGGATTGTACGACCGGCGGCGCCCGAGACAGGAGATTCCGCGGCGCAACGCGCCTACAATGTGCGCGGAGAAGGAGGGCGCCATGGGTGTTCCCTACTCAGGGGGATCTGAAGCAGGCCACCCGGTCATCGACAAGGCGCAGTGCATCGCCTGCGGCGTCTGCGCCGAGGTCTGCCCGCCGGGGGTCCTCACGATGCAGGACGGCCGGCTCGTCGCCGACGACGACCACGGGATCGGGTGCATCGCCTGCGCCCACTGCATGATGGTCTGCCCCACGGAGGCCATCACCGTGAAGGGCCGGCAGCTCGAGCGCGCAGCCATGGTGCCGGTTCCAAGCCACGAGTGGAACGCCTCCCCGGACCAGCTCGAGTCGCTCATGGTCTCGCGGCGCAGCGTGCGCCGGTTCACGCCGGACGAGGTGCCGCGCCAGATCCTCGACCGCGTCATCGACGCCGCCGCGACCGCCCCCATGGGCATCCCACCCTGGGACGTCGGGATCGTCGCGTTCCACGGGCGGGAGCGCGTGCGCGAGCTCGCCCAGGACACCGCCAAGGTCTACCGCCGCCTGCTCCTCATGATGGACAACGCGGTGGCGCGCGGCGTCATGCGGGTGACCAAGAACCGCCTCATGCGAGAGCGGATGGAGAGCTTTCTCCTGCCGCTCGGCCGGCAGATCGTGGCGGCGCACAAGAGCGGTGGCGACCTTGTGCTCTACGACGCCCCGGCGGCGTTGATGTTCCACACCTCCCCATTCGCGGATTCCTCTGGCGCCTCCATCGCCTGCACCTACGCGATGCTCGCAGCGGAGGCGGCAGGGCTCGGCACGGCGATGATCGGCTGCGCCGGCCCGGCGCTCGCCCGCCGCAAGCCGCTCCTCGCCAAGTACGGCCTGCCGGCCGGCAACGTGCCCGGCATCATCCTCATCCTGGGCTACCCCGCCGTGCACTTCCACCGTGCGATCCGCCGCCCGTTCGCGTCCGTCAGCTACTACGGCGGCACGCCGTAGGCGCCGATCGCACCTGGGAACCTCAGACCCGCCCGTGGCGTAGTAGCCATCGAGGACGGGCGCCATGCAGCTCTCACTGCAGCATCTGACCAAGCGGTACCCCGGCGGCAAGCTGGGGCTTTCGGACTTCTCGGCCGAGATCGGCCCCGGTGTTCTCGGCCTGCTGGGGCCCAACGGCGCGGGCAAGTCCACGCTCATGCGCATCCTGGCGACCATCACGCGACCCACCTCCGGGCGCGTCCTGGCCGACGGCACCGACATCGGAAGCCAGCCCGACGCGGTGCGGAACGTGCTCGGCTACCTGCCCCAGGACTTCGGGGTCTACGGGAACCTCACGGCCGTCGAGTTCCTCGCCTACATCGCGGCGCTCAAGGGCCTGGGCGGGAAGGGCACCCGGCAGCGCATCGAGACGCTGCTCGACGAGATGAACCTCGCGACCGTCCGGGGCAACCCGATCTCCAGCTTCTCCGGCGGCATGAGGCAGCGCATCGGCATCGCCCAGGCGCTGCTCAACGACCCGCGCCTCCTCATCCTCGACGAGCCCACCGTGGGGCTCGACCCCCAGGAACGGGTGCGGTTCCGCAACCTCCTCGCCCACCTCGCCGGCGAGCGCATCGTCATCCTCTCGTCCCACATCGTCTCCGACATCGAGACCATCGCCGACGAGATCGTGGTCATGCACGAGGGCCGGCTGCTCGCCCGCGGCACGGCCGCGACGCTCCGGCAGGCGGCCGAGGGCCGGACGTTCGAGTGCGTCGTCGGCACGGCCCGGCTCGACGACCTCAAGGGGCGCCACATTGTGAGCCGCGTGTCCCGCCACAACGGCGACTGGCAGGTCCGCTACCTGCTTCGCAACGGGGTCGCCGCCGAGCCCGCCTCGACGCCGGTGGACGCCACCCTGGAGGACGCCTACCTCGTCCTCACCGGCGGCGGCGCGGCGTGAGCGCACCCATGCAGAGCCTGCGCAGCGTCCTCGCCATCGCCCGCGCCGACTTTTTCGAGCGCACGCGCTCCTACGGCTTCCTGGTCATCCTGGCGCTCACCGTCTTCTCCGCCTGGCGGCTGGTGCCGAACGCCGGCTCGACCCGCGCCCCCATGCACTTCGACGCCTTCCGCGCCCTCAACACCGCCGCCGGCATCGGCGCCACGGTCGCCACCATGTGCGGGCTGTGGCTGTTCTTCATCGGCTTCTACCTGGTGAGCAACGCGGTGAAGCGCGACGAGGACACCGGGGTGGGTCAGATCATCGCCACCACCCAGGTGGGCAAGGCCACCTACCTGTTCGGCAAGGCGGTCTCCAACCTGGCCGTGCTGCTGGCGATCCTCGGCGCCGTGAGCCTGACCCTCGTCCTGACCCTGCTGGTCAAGGGGGAAGGCGGCGGGTTCGACCTCGTGGCGCTCTGGCTGCCGCTGTGGGTGCTGGTCACGCCCTCGCTCGCCCTCGTCGCCGCCCTCGCCGTGGTCGCCGAGGTGCTGTTCCGCAACCTGCGGGGCGTCATCAACGTCGCCTACTTCTTCTTCTGGACGTTCGTCCTGATGGCGTCGATGCTGGTCTTCGCGAACGTGCCCGTGAGCACCCCGGCCGGCCAGATCACCGACATGTTCGCCATGCGCACGGTGGTCGAGGCGATGGAGACGGACCTGCGGCTGGTCAAGCCGGAGCACAAGAAGCTGGACGTGCAGGTCAACTTCCCGTTCGCCGACCAGGTCGACCGGACCTTCGTTTTCGGCGGCTTCAAGCAGGTCTTCCCGCTCTGGCTCTGGCGGTTCGCGTGGGTAGGCGTGGCAGCCCTCCTGGTCGGGCTCGTCGCGGTGCCGTTCCGGCGCTTCGACCCGGCGTACCGCCACGCCTCAGGAGGGCAGCAAGGCCAGAAACCGGATCGTGTGCAAACCGATCAGCAATCCATCCCCGTCCGGGGCAGATCACTGGCACTGCCCTCGGTCGAGACCGGCTCCCCGTTCCTGCTCCTGCTGCAGTCGGAGCTGCGGCTCATGCTGCACGGGCGCTCCCGCTGGTGGTGGTTGGTGACCGGCGGCCTGCTCGTCGCCACCGCCGTGGCGCCGCTCGGGATCGCCCACCGGTATGTCCTGCCGGGCCTCTGGTTCTGGCACGTGCTGGTGCTTTCGAGGCTCGGCTGCCGGGAGGTCTCGGCCCGCACCACCGAGATCGTCTTCGCCGCCCCGTCACCCCTGGCCCGTCAGCTTCCCGCGGCGCTGGGGGCGGGCGTCGCGCTCACCCTGGTCCTGGGCCTGTCGGTGCTGCTGCGCCAGCTCCTGGCCGGCAACCCGGCCGGCGCCCTCGGCGTGGTGGCCGGCGCGCTCTTCATCCCCGCCCTCGCCCTCGCCCTCGGCACCTGGACCAACGGCTCGAAGACGTTCGAGATCCTCTTCACGGTCCTCTGGTACGGCGCCATGAACGACGCCCCGCCGATGGACTTCGCCGGCGCCCTGGCCTCTGACCAGGGCACCGGGATCGTGCTCGCCTACCTCGGGCTCGGTGTGGCCTTCACCGTCCTCGCGGTACCGGGCCGCTTCAAGCAGCTCCGCGGGCTGTAGGCTTCGCCGGAGGAGGCAACGTCACCGAGAACGGGCACGGAGTGGGCATCCCGCCCGAAACCTGCTTCCAGAGCGCTTCGCCGTCGGGAATCGTCAGGACTGCCGAGCCATCCGCCCTGCGCTCGTAGGCGAGGGGCTTGCCGGTGAAGGGGTCGGGGCCCGCCGCCTTGGGGAAGCCGGACAGGTCGTGCGGGTAGGTGCCCGAGGTCAGTCCCTGGAGTCGCAGCGCCAGCACGAGCCTGACGAGCGTCCGCTGGGCCATGGTGGCCTGCAAGCGGCCGGCAGCGCTGTGGAGATTAGGGGCATCCACCGACCGGAGGATCTCCTTCGTGGCCCAGCCCGGCCGCACGATGCCCATCAGCCGCAAGCGTAGGCGTGATCTCCCCGTCGTCCGAATCCATGATAGGGGTAGGGAGAGGCGGGTTGTCACCGCCTCCCCCTCCCTCCGAACCGGACTGGCGGATCTCCCGCATCCGGCTCTCCAGTCGGTGGTCTTCCTC
>JALOLB010000274.1 GCA_025456225.1 Thermoanaerobaculaceae bacterium | reverse complement strand
GGGCTCGCCAGTGGCGCCGTACCCGTCAGGCAGGGAGACCCAGAACGGGCGGGTCTCTCCGACCTTGACCGACTCGATCTTGTCCGACACGACGGGGACCGGCAGGGTGGGTTGCTGCGCTGCGACCCACACCGCGCTTGACCAGGTCAATCCCAGCAACGCCACTGTCCGGATGTGCGACCGCCCCCATCCTCCTGACCGTGAGCGGTCCGAGCTGTGAGCGGGCACCGGCGGGTGGACTGACGGCGGCACCTCGCCTGCTGGTCGACACCGTGACGTGATCATGCTTGGGACCTCCACGGAGCCTTTGACGTTGCCGCCCGGGTCTTGGTTTCTCAATACCTCACCCGCGCACCCCGTGGGACCCTCTCGACAGCACCCCGTGTACCCGCCGGCGGGCAGTCGGGCGAGCCACCCGACGTCCTGCACGGGAGAACGAGCACCGGCGGGTACCGTTGGCAACCAAATGGGTACCAGGTCAGGCGGGAGTGAGAACCATCAGGCTCACGTCGTCGGTGAGCTTGACGCCGGCGGTGTGGCCGGCGAGGTCCCGCAGGACGGCGGCCAGGAGAGCAACCCCGTCACCGGGCGGTAGCGTCCCGACGAGGGCCTCGAGGCGCGCCGAGCCGTACTCGTTCCCGGCGCTGTCGGCGGCCTCGCTGAGGCCGTCGGTGTACAGGAGGAGGCTCTCGCCCGGCTCGAGCCGCAGCGTCGTCGACCGGTAGGACGAGCTGTAGAAGGTGCCCACGGGGAGCCCCGTCGGCTGCACGGTGCGAACCCCCGTCCGCCCCACCACCAGCGGCGGGCAGTGGCCGGCCACGCAGAGCTCGACCCGGCCATCGGCATCGAGACGGCCGCACACGAGCGTCGCGAACATCGGCGACAGCGCGCTCTCCTTGAACACACGGTTGATGCGCTCGACCAGCTCGGACACCGGCGGTGCGGCGCCGGCCAGGGCGCGAAACGTCGCGCACAGGTGCGACACGAGCATCGCCGCCGCCACACCCTTGCCTGCCACGTCGCCGAAGAGCGCGTACGCCGACCGGCCCTGCGGATCCACCCGGAACACGTCGTAGAAGTCCCCGCTCACCACGCCGACCGGCTGCCAGTGGGTGCGGACGCGCCAGCCGGGCAGGGCGAGCTCGGCAGGCGGGAGCAGCCCGCGCTGGACCCGCGCGGCCAGATCGAGGTCGCGCTCGAGGTCCCGCTGCTCGGCGTCGGAGAGGTGGTCGAGACAGAACCGCACGAGGGGATCGACGCGGAGCCGGTCCTCCTCGATCGGGTCGTGGCATGTCTCGCACAAGCCGAAGCAGCCCTCGCGCACGCGGCCGATGGCGGCATCCACCTCGCCGAGCAGACGGATGATCTCGGGTGCGGCAGACAGCTCGGGCGGCACCGCCAGGAGCTGCCGCCGCCGCTCCTCGAGCTGGGGCAGGTAGTGGGTTGACACCGCCTCGGCCATGCTCCACCTCCCGACTCCCATCATACGAGCCTGAGGGAGCTCAGTTGCCGGTCCGGTGGTCGAGAGCTCGCGCGTCCCGGTGCCACCCGCAGGTCGTCCGCGGCGCCAGGCCACGCCGCCTGCCGACCTGCCGGTCCAGCCCGAAAGGCCCGTCACCAGACGAAGGGGACGAGCCTGTGCCGGACGCGCCGGACGTACTCGGGGTAACCCGGCAGCTCGGCCTGGAGGGTCCGGTCCTCGAGGACGGTCCGCAGCACCAGCAGCATGACGATCGCCACGCCGACCCAGAGGGCGACGAGCGAGCCCAGCATGACCGGCGCGGCCAGGTTGTACACGAGGGCGCCGGCGTAGCCGGGATGGCGGACGAAGCGGTACGGCCCGTCGCTGACGACGACGTGGCCGCGGTCGGTCTGGATCCGCACGTGGCTCGAGAAGAACGGGTTCGACCTCACGGCCCAGAACGTGAACAGGGTGGCGCCCACCATGACCAGGAACGCCACGGCGGATGCGAGGTCAGTGATGGAGCGGGTCCAGCCGAGCCGCCTGTCGAGCCCCGCGAGGACGAGCGACACGAACGGCAGGATCACGGCCACTACCGGCACCAGGAGCTTGTCCCACACCTTGGCCCTGGCCCGGGCGGTCATGCGCTCCTCGATGAGGTCCGGGGACTTCCTGACCAGCGTCCCGGCCAGGATCACGGTGAGAGCTGCATACGCCAGCAGGAAGACCCATCCCCTCCCCCACCGCCACGTCCCCGCCCCGCCGAACAGGCACGCCCCGGCGAGCAGCACCGCGACGACCATCCTCCCAGCCACCTTGCCCATGATCCGATCGTTCGCCACACCCCACCTCGCTCACCCTCCTACGTCCTGACCCTGGACCCGGTTCCTCGGGTCGGCATCCACCCGCTCGCGCCGCCGGGCACACAAGGACAGCTACCGCCAGGGGTCCCGGAGCGCCGGGCCGAGGGGCCGCACGGCCGCTCCCGTGTCACGCTGGCTGCGGCGGCATCCCCGGACGGGACGCCAGGAGCTGGGCCAGCAGCCCGCCACCAGGCGGCACCAGGGTCAGCGCCGCCTTGCTCTCGTTCAGGCTCTGGATCTCGAGGATCTCGAACAGCGCCTGGGCCACCTCGGGGTCCTTCGAGATGGCCGTGAGGGCCGCCCCCACGATCGTCGGCCGCATCGCCTGGGCCTTGGCGAACTCGACGGCGGCCTGCCGCTCGGCGCTCGAGGTGATGACGCTCACCTGGTTGGCGCCGTCCTGCTTGATCGCCGAGGTGACCTGACGCAGCCGGTTGACCACCTTGGCCTCGATCTGCCGGATCATCCCCTCGTCCCGGAAGTGGACCTTCCGGATGTAGACGGAGCCGAGCTGGTACCCCCACTCGCGGGACTTGGGCCCGACCTCCTGGCGCACCGAGATGCTCATGGGGTGGCGGTTCTCCAGCATCTCGGCAAGCGGCATGTTGGACAGGCAGCGCACTGCCGCGTTGCTGACGTTGGCGGCGAGGGAGCCCTTCGGATCGGCGTTGCGGAACAGATAGGCGACCGGGTCGGAGACGTACATCTCGTACCAGATCCCCACGCCCATCGGCGCGCCTTCCTCGGAGTTGACCGGCTGGCTGCGCAGGTACCGCTGGTCCATCCGCATGTCCAGGACGTGGCGCTTGCCGAGCAGGTGGACGATGAAGGCGGCCGGCCCGAGCCTCGCCGGCAGGAAGTGAAAGCCGGGCTCCTTGAGGATGCCGATGACGTTGCCGAACAGCACGTAGACGTGGGCGCTGCCCTCGTGGACCACGGTGTACAGCCCGAGGAACCGCACCAGCCCGAGCACGATCGGGACGACGATCCAGGACGCCATGAAGCCGATGATCACGGAGAGGAGCATGGGCGACATCAGCGCACCTCCAGGATCACGCGCTCGGCGCTGCGGTACAGGCTCAGCCGGGCGTTTCGCAGGTACCCGGCGAGCGCCTCCGGCGCGCTCCGCTTCAGCTCGGCGAGCTGCCCGGCGAGGGCGTGCAGGGGCTCGACCTCGGCCTGGGCGTTGAGGGTTTCGATCTCCACGGCACGCTTGGACTGCACGATCTTCTGGTCGGCCGACGCCTGGGCGAGGCTGATGTCCGAGGACACCTGGTTGTGGGCGGTGTTGATCGCCGCCAGCGCCGACTCCACCTCCGGCGGTGGGTCGATGGCGGTGATCAACGAGGCCTCCAGCGTGATCCCGTAGCGGGCCGTCGAGGAGAGGCACTCGCGATCCATCATCTCGTTGATGGCATGGAGGTTCTTGCGAAGGTCGTTGATCGAGACCCCGGTCACGATGCTGGTGTCGGCGAGGGGTCCCTCGCCACTCGGCGGGCGGGCGGGCGCCTCGTAGGTGGCGATCCGTTCGCGCAGCACCGAGATGAAGTACGCCATCACGTGGACGATCGGGCGCTTGACGCCGAACACGTAGGCATACAGGTTGCGCTCGCTGACCTTGTAGCGGATCTGCCCCTGCAGCCCGGTGTTGAGCTGGTCCTTGGTCACCGCCTCCAGGATGGTGCCCCTGGCGTTGGCGCTGCGGTCCTCCAGGTCGACGGCCATGTTCATGGTCTGGGTCGCCACCGAAACCTTGTGGACCTTCTCCCAGGGCCACTTGAAGTACGGCCCGCCCGGCGGGATGACCCGCACCTGCGGGTAGCTGTAGCGGTCCCGCTCCTCGGGCTTGAGGTACTCGGCGCAGGGATCCTCCAGGGTCGTGCTCCCGAGGCGCTGGGCGCGCCCGAACGACGTCTTCACGGCACGCTCGTTCTGGTCCACGGTGAAGAGCCCGAGGACCACCGCGCGCACCACGAACCAGAGTGCGAACCCGACGACCAGACCTTCGAAGACGATTGTCATGCGTCCTCCTTGCTTCGTCCCAGCAGCGGCTCGCCGCCAGCTTACCATCGCACCATGCGCCCACGGAGGCATCCGGAGTACCGAGGTCGGCGATGGCGAGCGCCACACCGCTCACGGCCTGGGTAGTCAGTTGCGCCGGGCGCAGCCTCAGGACAGCATCGCAGCGTCCCGCAGAGATCGTCGCCAGGCGACGCCAGCCTGCCTGGCCTGCCCCGTCGCCCGCAGGCCGCGGCGGGAGGTGTGTCGCGGCTGCTACCGGGGGTCGACGGCGAAACGGACCGTCCCGAAGGCGCTGCCTCCGGGGTCGAAGCTCCGCTCCACGAGGTGGATGGCGCCGTCGTGACCGATCAGGAGCAGCGTCGAGCTACGGGTCCCGTAGGCCGACGAGGCGATGAAGGCGGGCGCCAGCAGCCGCTCCCGCTCGAGGCCCACCCCGGTGTCCGGCAGCGCCTCGTCGGGAGCCACGCCGCGATCGGCCAGGATCGAGAGCACCAGCTCCTCGGCCGCCCCGGTGATCGGCGGGTCCAGGTACCTGCTGCCGAGCAGCGTGCCCAGCGCGGCGCGAGCACGCACGACCTTGGGCCAGGGTGTGTCGAGCCCG
>JALOLB010000273.1 GCA_025456225.1 Thermoanaerobaculaceae bacterium | reverse complement strand
CGGCCAGGTCCGCCGCGGCCAGCTCGACGGCCGCGTCGAGGTCGTGCAGGGCTCCGGAGAGCACCACGAGACCCTTGCCCGACAGGCCGGCGTCGGCGAGGCGGACCTCCACGAGCTCCACGACGGCGCCCTTGAGCGCCCGCTCGGCGGCCCGCACGCTGGCCGCGGCGGTGTCGGTCTCGAGCAGCGCCAGGGGGCCGATCACCGGGCGCCGCTCGCCCAGGATCCCGGCCAGCAGGAGCGGGTGCACATCCGCCAGGAGCACGTGGTCCAGGATCGCTCCTTCGCCGACCTCGAGGCCGGCCTGCAAGGCCTCCTGGACGGCCGCCGGGCTGCCGCCCAGGACGGTCAGGAAGCGGCCGCGGCTCACCGAGCCCGAGCGCACGAACGCCACCGGCGCGCGCTTGAGCATGGCGTCGGTGGCGGCGATCCCCGCCGGGATCTCGGCGAAGTCCAGGACGGTGATGGCCGGTGCTCGCCGCATCACGTGATCCGGAAGTGGTCCACGAGGACGCACCGGCGTTGCCGGGAGAAGCTGCGGGGCGAGGTGAGGCCCTCGCCGGTGGGGCTGGCGATGGTGAAGGAGCAGAACCCCTCGCCGTCCAGGCCGAGCCCGGACTGGGAGCGGCCGTTCTTGACGAAGATGCTGCAGTCGCAGAGCTTCGCCATGCGGCTGAGGCGGTCCAGGTGCTTCGAGTGCATGACCGCGGTGTGGCGGTTGCCCCCCTCGACCTGCACCGCCAGGTCGATCGCGAAGTCGGCGTGGGGCACCCGGCACACGGGCAGCACCGGCATCATCTGCTCGGTCCACAGCAGCGGGTGGTCGATGTCGACCTCCACCACCACGAGGCGCACCGAGTCGGGAGCCGAGATCCCCAGCTTGCCGAGAATGACGTTGGCGTTCTTGCCGATCAGGTCGCGGTTGATCTCGGCCTCGTGGCGGGGGCCGTGGGTCTTCAAGAAGACCACCTTCTCCAGGGCCGGGAGCTGGTGGGGGCCCAGCACCACGACCTCCTGCTTCCGCAGGGCGGCGAGCAGGGCGTCGGCGGCCGGGGCGGCGACCAGGACCTCCTTCTCGTCGACGCAGATGATGTTGTTGTCGGTGGAGGCGCCGGCCACGATGTCGCGGGCCGCCTTCTCGAGGTCGGCCGTCTCGTCCACCACGGCCGGCGGGTTGCCGGGCCCGGCACATATGGCCCGCTTGCCCGAGGCCATGGCGGCCTTGACGACGCCCCCACCCCCGGTCACCACCAGCAGACGGATGCCGGGGTGGTGCATGAGCTGCCCGGCGGTCTCGATGCTCGGGGCCGAGACGCAGGTCACGACATTGGGAGGACCGCCCGCCGCCACGATCGCCCTGTTGAGCAGCGCCACCGTCTGCATGGAGCAGGCCTTGGCGGTGGGGTGGACGTTGAAGACCACGGTGTTGCCGGCGGCGATCATGCCGATGGTGTTGCAGATGATCGTGGAGGTGGGGTTGGTGCACGGGGTGATGGCGCCGATGACGCCGAACGGCGCCGGCTCGGTGAGGGTGAGGCCGTGGTCGCCGGTGACGGTGGCCGGATAGAGGTCCTCGAGCCCAGGGGTTTTCTCGGTGACCAGGAAGTTCTTGACGATCTTGTCGCCGACCCGCCCCAGTCCCGTCTCGGCGTGGGCAGCTCTCGCGAGCTCCTCGGCCGCGGCCAGCATTCCCGTGCGGATGGACGCGATGATGCGCGCACGCGTCGCCAGGGGGAGCGCCACGAAGGCCGGCTGGGCCGTGCGGGCCGCCGCCACCGCCGCGTCCACGGTCGCGAAGAGGCCCATGTTGCCCGCCGGGTCCGCTGGAGGGGCGCTCGTCTCGGCCGGCCTGCGGCCATCCACTTCCGACGCGATCCGCCGAGCGATCGCCTCGATCTCCCTGTCCGACAGTCGCGTCGTCATCTCGGCGCACTCCCTGGTCGATCCCGATCGACGCTGCCAGAGATCGGGGGTCGAAGGTCGAATGTCGAAGGTCGAACCCGCCCACCCCATTCAGATGGTCGAGACGAGCCTGCGTCTCGTCCGTGGGGGTGGGGGGACAATCGACACTTGACCTTCGACATTCGACGCATCACTTCTTGTACTTCGTCGAGTCGCCGACGGCCCAGGTGTCGACGATGGCCATGACCACCGCATCCACGGGCCGCTTGTCGGTGGCCGTGGTCTGCCTGGCGGAGCTGCCGGAGGCCACGAGGACAATCTCGTCCGGGCCGGCACCGACCGCGTCGGCGGCCACCAGGTGCGCCCCGATCTCCCGGCCCTCCTCGTCAATCGGGCGCACCAGCAGCAGCTTGAGCCCGTCGAGGGAGGCCTCCTTGCGGGTTGCCACAACGGTTCCAACCACCTTGGCCAGGACCATGTCGTGCCCCTTCCGGACCGGCGGCCGCGTGGCCGCAGCGCGGCCCTACTTCTGCTGCGCCTTGGCCTGCTCCTCGCGGCCGAGGGGCATGACCTGGTCGACGTTGACGTGCGGCCGGGCGATGATGTGGACGGCCACCAGCTCGCCGACGCGGCCGGCGGCAATCTGCGCGGCATCGCAGGCGGCCTTCACGGCCGCCACGTCACCGCGCACGATGACCGTGACGTAGCCGCCGCCGGTCTTCTCGTACGACACCAGCTCCACCTTGGCGGCCTTGACGGCGGCGTCGGCGGCTTCCACGACGGCCGGGAAGGACCTCGTTTCGATCATGCCCAATGCTTCAGTCATCGGTGACCTCCTTCAATCGTCAGAGAAACCTCTCTCAAGTCGAGAGTTGAGAGTCCAGAGTCGAGAGGCACTGCAACCTTTCGGCTCATGACTCCGTGTACCTCACTCTCGACTCTCAACTCTCGACTCTCGACTTCCTACTTCACGGGACGGCCGGTGATTGCCGCGATGGCGGCCTCGGCGGCCCGGTAGCCGACGTCGATGTCCTTCTCCTCGCCTCCGAGGTAGACCCGGCCGAAGCTGCCGAACGCCCGTACCTCGAGGATGTTGATGTTGGCCGCCTTCTCCGCCTCGTTGGCGGCGATGGACGCATAGCCAGCCGGCGCGACCTCCATGACATAGAGGGTCTGGCCCGGCAGGATCATGTCGCCGTGACGGGAGCGGTTGATGAGCTGGGTGTGGTAGGGCGAGATGTTGCGGATGACCTGGCTCGCCACGAGCTCGGGCTTGATGCGGTCTTCCTCCTTGAGGCCAAGGCAGTCGAGGATCGCGGCACCGGCCTGGCGCACGTCGGCCTGGGAGTCGGAGTGCAGCTCCAGCATGCCGTACATGCGCTCGATGATCAGCATCCCCGGGCGCACGTCGGTGGCCTTGAGCGCCACGTCGGTCACCCGCATGATCTCCATGCCGGGTGCAATCTCGACGAAGAGGGAGGCCTGGCCGGGAGTCGGCAGGAACCCCTGCGCCACCGAGCCCAGGAACGAGGCGTGCTGGGGTTGCAGGGAGTCGATGAAGACGTAGCATCGCAGCTCGGCCATGCCGTTACTCCTTTTCGCCGGCGAGGGCTCGTGCCTCGTCGAGGATCTTGACGCTGTTGGAGGACCCGATGCGCGTGGCGCCAGCCTCGATCATGCGCACCGCGTCGGCGTAGGTGCGGACGCCGCCGGAGGCCTTGACGCCCAGCTTCCTGGGGGCCACGGTGCGCGCCATCAGGGCGATGTCCTCGGCGGTCGCCCCGCCCGACGAGAAGCCCGTGGACGTCTTCACGAAGTCGGCCCCGGCCCGCATCGAGAGCTCACAGGCGCGCACCTTCTCCTCGTCGGTCAGCAGCGCCGTTTCGAGGATCACCTTGCACAGCGCGCGTCCGTCCTTGCATGCCTCGACGACGCCCCGAATGTCCTTCAGCACGAGGGTGTCATCGCCGCCCTTGAGGGCGCCGATGTTGATCACCATGTCGATTTCCCGGGCGCCCTCGCGGATGGCCCGCCGGGACTCGAGAGCCTTGATGTCCGGAGTCTGGGCGCCCAGGGGAAACCCGACCACAGCACACACCTTGACGCCGCTGCCGCGCACCAGGGCGGCTGCCTGGGGCACGTGGGATGGGTTGACGCACACAGAGAAGAAGCTGTGCTGCACTGCCTCGCGGCAGAGCTTCTCGATGTCGCCGCGCGTCGCATCGGGACGCAGGAGGGTGTGGTCGATCAGCTTGGCGAGCTGGGCGACCGGGATCGCAGGCCTGGTGCCGCCAGCCGCCGAGCCGACCAACTGCCGGACCCGCTCGACGATCCGCCGCACGTCATCGCCGGACAGCTCACCGCCCGAGCCCCGCTCCAGGTCGCGAATGAGCTGGACGCGCTTGCGGTGGCGCTCGGCGGTGCACTCGGTGGCAAGGAAGGTTCGCACGATGGCCTGGGCGGTGGCCTGGTCCAGGTGGCCGGCCCCGAGGGTGAGGACATTGGCGTCGTTGTGCTCGCGGGCGTTGCGCGCCAGCGTCTCGGTCGGGCACGGGGCGGCCAGCACGCCGGGGATCTTGTTGGCCGCCATGGCCGAGCCGATGCCGGCCCCGTCGATCATGATGCCGAGGTCGCAGCCCCCGCCGGCCACCCTTCTCGCCACCTCCGCTGCCAAGAGCGGGTAGTCCACGGCGTCCTTGCTGTGGGTGCCGCAGTCCTCGACCCGGTGGCCGAGGCCCTTGATGAACGGGATGAGCGACTGCTTGAGCTCGAACCCGCCGTGATCGGCGCCGAGCGCAATGGTGAGCGGGGCCTTCATGGCGCGATGGTACCTCATGGCTCCAGCCTTCGCCATTGTCGGACGAGGGTGCCAGGTGCGCGCCAGCACGAGCCGCGATCTGACCTGGCAGCGAGCCCCAGGAACCAGGACCGGACGGGCCGGAAGCAAGAAGTGTCACGAAGTGTCCAACAGTGGTGTGTTCTTTTCATGTTGAGCGAGGCGAACGAGGCTAACCTGTGGGTGGTATGCGCTGTGCCTCTTGACAACCCCCGCGGCCGGTTACATATTGAGCGCGGCGCAGGAGGAGGCGCGGGCGGTCCCCGGCTCGTTGGTGAAAGATCAGGAGAGTTGTCGCCCTCACGACGCGAACACGGTGAGCCATAGATGGAGGCAAGCCGCCAAGTGAGGAGAAGCAAACTTGACGCCAATGAGCTGCCAGGAAAGAAGGGTCACCGCGCCTTTCTCGACACCCAGTCAGCAACAGAAATCTCATTGATTGGCGCCTTTTGGAGGAAACCCGGTATGCGCAAGGTCGCCGTTCCCCCAATCCTGATGGTGTTGATCGCCGCGTTCACGCTGAGCGGCTGCGACACCCTCAAGGCTCGAATCGAGCTCAACAAGGGCAACAAGCACTACAAGAACGAGAAGTACAAGGATGCCCTCTATCAGTTCCAGAGGGGCCTGCAGCTTGATCCCAGCCTGAAGTTCGCGTGGCGGTCGGTGGCCCTCAGCGCCATGACGTTGTACCGTCCCGGGGTCGAGGACAAGGAGAACCAGGGGTACGCCGAGACGGCGATCGACGCCTTCAAGAAGTACCTGGTGGCCTATCCCGACGACCAGAAGGCCCAGGAGTTCCTGATCGGGACCTACGTCAACGCCGGGAAGTACGACGAGGTGCTCAAGTACCTCAGCTCGCAGGTGAAGACGAACCCGGGTGACCTCAAGAGTCACAAGGCCATTGTCTCCATCTACCTGCGAACCCAGCGGATCAAGGAAGCCTACGAGTGGGTGCGTTCGCACATCCCCAACGCCGACGCCGAGCCGTACTACCTGGTCTCGGTGTACTGCTGGGACAAGGCGTTCCGTGATGCGACCATCACCCCCGAGGTGCGTTCCGAGTACGTGGAAATAGGCCTGGCAGCAGCCGACAAGGCGCTCCAGCTACAGCCCGAGTACTTCGAGGCCATGGTGTACACCAACCTCCTCTACCGCGAGAAGGCCAAGCTGCAGACGGACGAAGCCCAGAAGCAGCAGTACTTCGACAAGGCCGAGGAGTACCGGACCAAGGCCATGGCCCTGCGTGAGAAGCTGAAGCAGCAGGGCTCCAGCTTCGCAGCCAAGTGAGGACGGGGGAGCCATGTTCGAAGACGCCCTGATTGCATCCAAGAAGCAGAAGAAGAACCTCAACCAACTGGTTGCCCTGCCGATCGCCCTCTTCCTGCACGTCGTGGCCATCAGCGGCTACCTCGTCGCCAACGTCTGGCAGGTGCAGGAAGTGCCCGAGCCGCCCTTGCAGGTGAGCTTCTACCAGGCACCGCCGCCGCCTCCGCCGCCGCCGGCTCCGCCGAAGGCTGTCGCGGCGCCCAAAGTCGTTGTGCCGCAGGCGCCGGTGAACGCGCCAGTGGTGCAGCCGGTGGAGATCCCTGACAAGATCGCGCCAGTGACCACCGGGGCCGGCGAGGGTGTCGAGGGTGGTGTCGAGGGTGGCGTCGAGGGTGGTGTGGCGGGCGGCATCCCGGGCGGCGTCCCGGGCGGTGTGCCCGGCGGTGTTGTGGAGGAGGTCGAGGAGGCGCCGATCCGCATCGGCGGCGAGGTCATTGCGCCCGAGCCGATCTCGCAGCCCAACCCGAACTACCCCGAGATCGCCCGCAAGGCGCGCGTGACGGGTATCGTCATCGTCGAGGCCATCATCAACAAGAACGGCGAGGTCACGGACGTCCGCGTGCTGCGTGGCCTGCCCATGGGTGTTTCCGAGGCAGCCATGGATGCCGTGCGGAAGTGGAAGTACCGGCCCGCCCAGCTCAACGGGCGACCGGTGGCCGTATACCTGACCGTGACCGTGAAGTTCCAATTGAACTGAGTCTCCCAGAATGGGGAAAGTCTAGAAAGGACAGGAGGAAACCGAACTATGGACATGTCAGTCATGGGCCTCTGGCAATCGATGGGGTTCATCGCGCGGGCGGTGGTCGTCATTCTGCTCGCCCTCTCCGTCTACTCGCTGACGCTCTCGGGCGAGCGCTGGTGGCGCTTCCGCTCCGCCAAGAAGCAGTCACTGCAGTTCGCTCTCATGACCACCCAGTACCTCAAGCAGGATCGGCCGCAGGAAGCGGTGGCCGCCTCCAAGAAGTTCAAGAACAGCCACCTGGCCAAGGTCGTCGCAGCGGGGTTGCTCGAGTTCATGGTCGAAGAGCAGTCCAGCCCCCTGTCCGGCTATGACGTCATCGAGGCCGCCCGCCGCGCCATCGAGCGCGCGACCCTGATGACCACCGCCGACTTCAAGAAGGGCCTGGGCGGCCTGGCGACCATCGCCTCCACCGCACCCTTCATCGGCCTGTTCGGCACCGTCGTCGGCATCATCAACGCCTTCGCGGGTATGGCCGTCACCGGGTCGGGCGGTCTGGGCGCCGTGTCGGCCGGTATCGCCGAGGCACTCGTGACGACGGCCATCGGCCTGTTCGTCGCCATCCCGGCCGTCTGGCTCTACAACTTCCTCCTCAACCAGATCGAGCGCTTCCAGGTTGAGATGTCCAACTCCGCCTCGGAGCTGGTTGACTTCTTCATCAAG
>JALOLB010000272.1 GCA_025456225.1 Thermoanaerobaculaceae bacterium | reverse complement strand
AGGAGCCTGTCGGAGAAATGGGAAGGTCCGCGCGCAGGGGGCTTGCCGGGTGCAGGCAAGGCGCGAGGAGGCACGCGATGTGGGGCATCGAGGCCGACGCGCAACGCCGCATGCACCCGGCAAACCCCCTGCGCCCTGCGGGTGACGGGCGGCGTGGGGCCATCTGCGGCGGTGTCGCGCCTCGTCGATGGACCCGCCTCGCCTTCGGCGCTCCGCCGTGCCTCTGGCCCCACGGCGCCCGTCACGCGGGCCTTCCGCGTTCTCCGACAGGCTCCTAGGTGCAGATCACCCGACTCGAGACTCGCAGCTTTCGCAACCTGGACTCCCAGGAGCTCAGTCCCCATCCGGGTGTCACCCTCGTCATCGGCCCCAACGGTGCCGGCAAGAGCAACCTGCTCGAGGCCATCACCGTGCTCGGCAACCTCACGTCCTTCCGCCCCGGGCCGCCGACGGCCTACTTCCGGTGGCACGCCGAAAGCTACCTGCTCGCGGCGACGGTGGTCCGGGACGGCACGCCGGTGGAAATCCGGCAAGAGGCGCGGCTCGGGCGTCACATCGCACGTACCCTGTTTCGTGGCGGTCGCCGGCTGACGATGGGTGAGTACCTGCAGCTCTGCCCGGTGGCGGCGCTCTCGGGCTTCGACCGGGCCCTGGTCACCGGTACCCCCGAGGATCGCCGCCGGTTCCTCGACAGGCTGGCATTCCACCTTCACCCGGAGGCACTCCGGATGCTCCAGCAGTACCGGCGGGCCCTCCGGCAACGCGCCGGTCTCCTCCTGGGCGGCGGACAGTTCGAGGAGCTTGAAGCCTTCGAGCAGATTCTCGCCGCGACGGGGGCTCGCCTCGTGGAGCTGCGACTCGCAACCCTGCGCCGGCTCGTCAGCGGCCTGGAAGGCGAGATGGGGCTCCTGCAATGGGCAGCGGGACGGCCCCAGGTGCGCTATCATGCGCCGGACGGGCTGGGTAGCCCAGACGCCTCACAACTCGCGGTCCGGCTTGGGTCGGCACTGGCGCGGTCGCGGCGGCTGGATGCCCAGCAACGCCGCACCACCGTCGGTCCGCATCGCCACGATCTGGCCATCACCGTCGGCGGGGTGCCGGCCCGCGAAGCCCTGTCGGCCGGCCAGGCCAAGCTCCTGGCCGTGGGGCTCCGGCTGGCAGCCCTCGCGGTCCTGGAAGAGCGGCTCGGGGGTGCGCCGGTGGTGGTGTTTGACGATGTGGACGCGGAGCTGGATGCCAGCGCGCTGGGACGGGTGCTGGCCCGGCTGCACGGGAGGGCCCAGGTGCTGATCTCCTCGGCTCGCCCCGAGCTGGTCCTGCCTGCTGCCGCCGCAGTACGGGTGTGGCGGGTGGAGGAGGGCCGGGTTGTGGTTGCTGATGACGAAAGGAGCGTCGAGTGAGCGGTCAGGCGTATACCGCCGAGAACATCCAGGTGCTCAAGGGCGCCGAAGCCGTACGCAAGCGCCCCGGGATGTACATCGGGGATACCGACGACCTCTCGGGCCTGCACCACATGGTCTGGGAGGTGGTGGACAACGCGGTCGACGAAGCTCAGGCCGGCTATGCGTCGCACATCGTGGTACGGGTGCACACCGACAACTCGGTCACCGTGCAGGACGATGGGCGGGGGATTCCCGTCGACATCCACAAGGACACCGGCCGCCCGGCGGCCGAGGTCATCATGTGCGAGCTGCATGCCGGCGGCAAGTTCGACAACACGTCCTACAAGGTATCGGGCGGTCTGCACGGCGTCGGTGTGTCGGTCGTCAACTTCCTCTCCGAATGGCTGCACCTGGAGATTCGCCGGGACGGCGGCGTCTGGGAGATGGACTTCCACCGCGGGCTGCCGGCGACGCCACTCAAGCGGGTCGGCAAGTCGGCCAAGACCGGCACCAGCGTCACCTTCAAGCCGGACCCGGAGATCTTCACCATCCTCGAGTTCCACCACGACGTCCTGGTGCAGCGCCTGCGCGAGCTGTCGTTCCTCAACCCCGGGCTGTCGATCCGCTTCCTGGATGAGCGCAACTCCCAGGAGCACGAGTTCCTGGCCAAGGGTGGCATTGCCGCTTTCGTCGAGTACCTCAACCGCGCCAAGACCACCCTGCACCCCAAGCCGATCCAGCTCATCGACACCACCGCCGATGGCGAGGAGACGGCGATCGCCCTGCAGTGGCACGACGGCTACAACGAGAACGTGCTGGCCTTCACGAACACGGTTTTCAACGGTGATGGAGGGACCCACCTGTCGGGCTTCCGCGCCGCGCTCACGCGCACCGTCAATGCCTACGGCCAGTCGAGTGGGCTGCTCAAGAACATGCCCGAAGGCCTCTCCGGTGAGGACGTGCGGGAGGGACTGACGGCCGTGCTCTCGGTCAAGATCCACGACCCCAAGTTCTCCTCCCAGACCAAGGACAAGCTGGTCTCGTCCCACATCAAGGGATGGGTGGAGTCGGTGGTCGGCGCCCGACTGAGCGAGTACTTCGAGGAGAACCCGACGGTGGCCCGCCGCATCGTCGGCAAGTGCGTCGAGGCCGCCCGCGCCCGCGAGGCCGCTCGCCGGGCCAGGGAGTTGACCCGCCGCAAGGGAGCGCTGGAGAGCTCGACCCTTCCGGGCAAGCTCGCCGACTGCCAGGAGCGGGATCCCGCTCAGGCCGAGCTCTTCATGGTGGAGGGCGACTCGGCCGGTGGCTCGGCCAAGCAGGGGCGTGACCGACGCTTCCAGGCCATCCTGCCTCTCAAGGGGAAGATCCTCAACGTCGAGAAGGCCCGATTCGACAAGATGCTGGCCAGTGTGGAGATCCGCACCATCATTCAGTGCCTTGGCACCGGCATCGGGGCGGAGGACTTTGACCTCGCCAAGCTGCGCTATCACAAGATCATCATCATGACCGACGCCGATGTCGACGGCGCCCACATCCGGACGCTGCTCCTGACCCTGTTCTTCCGCCACTTCCGGGCGGCGGTGGAACGGGGCTACCTGTACATCGCGCAGCCGCCCCTGTACAAGGTGGCGCACCGGAAGGAGGAGCGGTACCTCAAGGACGACGCCGAGCTGTCAGCGTTCCTCCTGGACCGCCTCTCGGACTCCGCGGTGCTGACCCTCTCGGGCACGGGCGCCACGCTTCGGGGCAAGGAGCTCAAGGACGCGGTGCGACGGCTCGAGCGGGCGCTCGAGTACCGGGTGAGGCTGGACCAGCGAGGGTGGCCCGCCGACCTCGTCAATATCTTCGTCCGGAAGCACCTCACCACCCGCGAGCAACTCTCGGATGGTGACGTCATCGGCGGCCTGGTCGGCGACCTGCGGGCCGAGGGCTACGAGGATGCCCAGGCGGTGGTCGACGAGGAGCATGACTGCCTGCTGGTGCAGGTGACCTGGAACCGTAACGGCCGGCGTCGCCAGGTGGAGCTCGGCTACGGGCTCATCCGTACCTACGAGTACACCCAGCTCGTGGAGCTGCAGCGGCACCTGCAGGGGTTCGACCTCCCACCGTTCCACCTCACCCTGGAAGGGGCCAGCGAGACCTTCGGCTCCCAGGAGGAGCTGGTGGAGCGCATCTACCAGGCGGCCCGGCAGGGACTCACGATCCAGCGCTACAAGGGTCTCGGTGAGATGAACCCCGACCAGCTCTGGGGCACCACCATGAACCCCGAGACCCGGCGGCTCCTGCAGGTGCGGGTCGAGGATGCAGCCGAAGCAGACGAGCTCTTCACGGTGCTGATGGGCGACCTGGTCGAGCCGCGGCGCGCGTTCATCGAGCGCAACGCCCTCGAGGTCGTGAACCTGGACGTCTGAGGCAGATATGAGCGACACCCTGTTCGTGCGGGAAGAACGCGTCCCGGTGGCGATCGAGCACGAGCTCAAGCGCTCGTACCTCGACTACGCGATGAGCGTGATCATCGGCCGTGCCCTCCCGGATGTGCGTGACGGCCTGAAACCGGTCCACCGCCGGATCCTCTACGGCATGTGGGAGCAGAGCAACACCGCCGGCAAGCCCTACAAGAAGTCGGCCCGTATCGTCGGCGACGTCATGGGCAAGTACCACCCCCATGGCGACAGCGCGATCTACGACACCCTCGTGCGCATGGCCCAGACGTTCTCGATGCGCCATGTGCTGGTGGACGGGCAGGGCAACTTCGGCTCGGTGGACGGCGACAGCGCCGCGGCGATGCGGTACACCGAGGTGCGCCTGGCACGCCTCGCCGAGGAGCTGCTGGGAGACGACCTCGACAAGGAGACGGTCGGCTGGCAACCCAACTACGACGGCTCCCTCCAGGAGCCCCTGGTGCTGCCGGCCCGCTTTCCCAACCTGCTGGTGAACGGCTCGTCGGGCATCGCGGTGGGGATGGCGACCAACATCCCCCCCCACAACCTGGGGGAGGTCGTCGACGCCTGCCTGCTCCTGGCCAGGAGTCCGGGTGCCACCGTCGAAGAGCTGATGGAGGTGCTGCCGGGGCCCGACTTCCCGACTGCCGGCATCATCCGGGGCACGGCCGGCATCCGCCAGGCGTACGCGACCGGGCATGGCAGCATCCAGATGCAGGCGCGGGCGCGGATCGAGCACTTCAAGAAGGGCGAGCGGACGGCGATCGTCATCTCCGAGCTGCCCTACCAGGTCAACAAGGCCAGGCTCGTGGAGCGCATCGCGGAGCTCGTGAACGGCAAGGAGATCGACGGCGTCGCCGACCTGCGGGACGAGTCGGATCGCGATGGCATCCGGGTGGTTGTGGACCTCAAGCGCGACGCGGTGCCCCAGGTGGTGCTCAACCAGCTCTACAAGTCGACCGCCATGCAGTCCAGCTTCGGCATCACCTTCCTGGCGATCGTCGACAACCAGCCTCGGGTCCTCTCGCTCAAGCAGATGCTCGAGCACTTCCTCGAGCACCGCAAGGAAGTGGTGACCCGCCGCACCCGCTACGAGCTGGCGCGGGCCGGGTGACCCGCCGCACCCGCTACGAGCTGGCGCGGGCCGAGGAACGGGCCCACATCCTGGAAGGCCTGGTCATCGCCCTCGACCACCTGGACGAGGTCATTGCCACGATCCGCGCCGCGAGCGACCCGCCGGCTGCCAAGGCCGCCCTGTGCGAGCGGTTCGGTCTGTCGGTGCTCCAGGCCCAGGCCATCCTCGACATGCGCCTGCAACGCCTCACCGCCCTCGAGCGCGACAAGATCGTCGCCGAGTACGAGGAGGTCATGGCGCTCATCGGTCGGCTGCGGGCGATCCTGGGGTCCGAGGCGCTGGTGCTGGAGATCGTCATCGGGGAGCTCGCGGACATCAAGAAGCGGTTCGCGAACGACCGGCGCACGGAGATCCTGCCCGAGGAGTCGGAGCTGTCGATCGAGGACCTCATCGTCGAGGAGGACGTGGTGGTCACCGTCACCTCCTCCGGGTACATCAAGCGCGCTCCGGTCTCCATCTACCGGGCCCAGCGCCGAGGTGGCCGGGGACGGCGGGGCGCCGCGGTGCGCGAGGAGGACCCGGTCGAGCACCTGTTCGTGGCCTCGACCCACGACACGCTGCTGGTCTTCACCTCGGTGGGCAAGCTCTATGCCCTGAAGGTGCACCAGGT
>JALOLB010000068.1 GCA_025456225.1 Thermoanaerobaculaceae bacterium | reverse complement strand
GGCGGCCCTGGTCACCGGCTTGGCGAGGTACTCGAAGGCACCCTGGCGCACCGCCTGGATCGCGGTCTCGTAGGACGGCTTGCCGGTGACGAGAATGACCTTCGCCTGCGGTGTCAGGTCACGGATCAGTCGGAGCAGCTCGAGACCGCTGCGCCGGGGCATGAGGATGTCGGACACCACGACGTCGAAGTCCTCGTGGGCAAGCCGGCCGAGGGCATCGTCCACTGACCCGGCGGTCTGGACCTCATGCCCTCCACCCACAAGGAAAGCTGACAGGACCTGCCGGATCCCCTCCTCGTCGTCGACGACCAGCACCCGTGCCACGAACCCCCCTGTATACCCGACGAACAGCTCGGCGTGGACGTGCAGTGCAGGCTTGCACCGAAGTGCCTGCTTGCTCGCCATTCCGCCCCGTCCACAACGGGGGCATTGTAGCCTCAACTGCTGCCGCGTGTTGCGAGAGCAGGCGTACCTATCGCGTGCAGTCGACGGTGCGCACGCCGTGCCGGTGCAGGGCTGCGAGGAACGCCTCGGGGTCGGCCGGGGTCACGAAGACCCGAGGCTCGCCCTCGAGCATGACCCCTTCCGCCTTGATCACCGAGGCGTAGACCCGGGCCGGCTTCCCGTCCACCGAGAAGGAGCCGGCGTGGTACCCGGGGAGGCTGCTGCCGGCCCGCTTCCAGGCCCTCGCGGGCGTGTGGCGCCGCGCCGTGCGTCCGGCCAGCGGGAACCGCTTGCGGAAGACGAGGAGCTGCACGACGAGCTCGCCGTTCTCCACCATGTACCGGAGCCTCCTGGGGGCGTAGAAGGCGGCCAGCGGAACGAACAGCGCCGAAGGCAGCACGACGAGGATGACGAGCACCTTGAGGACGATCCACAGGGACGACGGGGCGAACGGGGCGGGCGAGAGGTCGCCGTCGGATCCATCGCGGAGAGCGGCCAGGAACGCAGTGTAGTCAGGGGGTGTGACCAGGAGCGGCAGGGGCTCCCCCTCGGCCCGCAGCATCAGGACGTCCCGCCGGCAGTCGGTGACCTGCCAGACGCTGCCCAACCCCTCGTAGCTGAAGCGTCCGGCGCAGTACCCGGGCAGGCCAGTGCCGAACACCCGGCGGCCACCTCGCAGCCGCACCTCGCGCGCCTCCCGGATCGCTGCCAGCGGCACGGTGCGATGGTTCGAGAATAGCCCCTCGCCGCCGTGGATCTCGAGCGTCCCGTTGCGGATGCGGTAGGCGATGGAAGGCTCGGAGAAGGCAAGCGAGGCGACCACCGCAACCGGGACGATGACGATCACGGTGAGCAGGACGCTCCAGACGACCCGCCACCGGGAGCGGTTGGGCCGGGGCATGAACTCCTGACTCGGGTGATGGTGCATGGTGCTCCAGCTTACCAGGGCGTCGCGTCGTGACGGCCGATGGCCCCAGCGATCGTCCCGGCGGGTAGGCCCGCCGCGAGCGCCGCGGCGGCAGCCGCGAGCAGGACGGTGACGTGATCGCCGGCCGCGTCACGATCGAGGCCGCGAAGCTGGTGGGTCTTCACCCTCGTCTCGCCGCACACGAGCTCTCCATCGTCGACCCAGGCCCCGTCGCCCCGATGCTCAAGGCTGAACCAGGAGCCGGCCTCGTGTCCGGCCAGGAGGGGGTCGTCGGCGTTGAGGACCAGGTGCCGCGCCGCCTTCGCCACCACCACGGCGGTCTCCGCCAGGTGCTGGGGGGTGGTGACGCCGTGGTCGCCGGGCGGGTCGCCGACGATGCCGGTGACCACCGCCACCTCGACCCGTGGCAGCACCAGGCCGTGCTCGAGGATGCTCTCCACCGGCGTCTCCAGAATCGCGAAGGTGGCACGAGGGTCGCGCACGACCAGGCGCACGGTCTCCGGACCGGTGGGGTCGTCCGTGGTGAAGGCGGAATCTCCGACTCCGGCCCCGTCGGAGCACGCCAGCCCCACGGTGTGGCCGGCCTGCCCGGCGATGCGGGCGAGCAGGCGTGCCGTGGCGGCCGTGCCGACGGTCCCGGTCACCAGCACCACCGGCACCGGGTGCACCTCGTCCCACGGGACCTGGTCGAGGCGTGCCACGTCCCGCCTGGTGGAGGCCGGCCCGCCCGGGCTCTCTGGGGGGTGCGCGACCGTCACGGCTCCGGCTCCCAGCCCAATGGTGAGCCCCTCCCGGTCCAGAAGCCACGGCAGGCCGCGCTGATCGGCCTGGGCGATGCCGGTGCGCAGATCGGGCCGGCTGGAGGCTGCAATCTGCTGGACGAGGGAGGGGAGCTCCTCCTCGCGGCCACCGGCGACCGCCCAGTCGTTGAGCCGGGCGGCGCCCGCCAGGCAGTCGGACGGTGCCTCGACGGCGAGCGCGACGAAGTCGTCCCCGGTCCGCCGGCTGTGGACCCGTCGCGGCCACCCGAGCGCCGCGTTGGCCCGCTTGAGGGCCTCCCGCCAGGCCAGGACCGGGTCGGGGTCGCCCTCGACGAGCCGCACATCGGCTACAGCCCCGGGTCCGTCCAGCCACAGCGAGGGGCCGAGCAATTGCCGCGATCCGGTCACCTCCATCAGTCCCCCCTCCCCTGGCAAGCTCGACGCATCTGACGCCATTCTCGTCCCATAGCCCACCACCCCCCTCCCACCCACCCAGGCTTCAGGCTACAGGCTCAAGGCTCCAGGTCCCCCGCCCACCCACACCAAGGAGGGCCGCGTCAGGGGAGTGTGGGGGGGCTTGAGCCTTGAGCCTGAAGCCTTGAGCCTGACTCAAAGGGACGGGTTCACCTCCCGGTCACCGCGGGGTCACCTCGGGGTCATGCGCGCGACGCCGACAAGACCCATCTTGGGTTCAAGAACAGCAACAGGCAGCGATGCCATGGAAAGGAGAGCAGCATGGAACGTTGTCGGACCATTGCGCGTGTCCTGGTCATCTCGTTGGCGGTCCTGGCCGCCGTGCCCGCATTGGCGGGGTTTTCCGGCACGGACGTCTTCCTGCCGTCGGTGGGGGCGAAGCCGGGCGTGGCGCCGGCCGTCTGGTACACCACCGTGTGGGTGCACAACCCCAACGCCACGCCGGCCAACATCACCGTGTACCTGCTCGAGCGGCAGGCCAACCTGACGCCGTTGACCTACACCGACACCATCCCGTCAGGGGACACGAAGAAGTACGAGAACGCCGTGCAGCTCATGTTCGCCCGGGAGACCTTCGGGGCGCTGCGCGTCACCTCGAACGTCAAGGTCGTGGTCGGGTCGCGCATCTACTCCCAGTCCGGGGACCTCGACGACTCGGTGGGGCAGTACTTCGCCGGCACCCCGGCCTCGTTCGCGATCGGCGCCGGGCAGACGACCGAGCTCGTGGGGGCGTACGGCACCCTGCCGGCGGCGAGCTCGACGTTCCGGTACAACTACGGCTTCGTCGAGACCACCGGCACCGGCACGTGTCAGGTGAAGGTGACCGTGAAGGACGCGATGGGGACGCCGCAGGGGTCGAAGACCTACGCCCTGCGGCAGTGGGAGCAACTGCAGAAGGGTCTGAAGGACGAGTTCCCCAGCCTGTCGACCCAGAATGCACGCCTGACCGTGGAGGTGCTCTCGGGGACGGGGAAGATGATCGCCTTCGGGTCGTCGGTGGCGAACGGCTCCCAGGACCCGGCGACCTTCGAGATGGCGTTCCGGGACAGCCTGCTGGCGGAGAACAGCAGCGGCGGCGGCCTGAGCGAGGTGCGCCACGACGGCACCCTGGACGGGACGGGCGCGTCATCGTCGCCACTGGGGATCGCGGACGGCGGCGTGAGCGCCGGGCACATCGCGTCAGGGCAGGTGGTGAAGTCGCTGAACGGGTTGAAGGACGCGGTGACGCTCGCGGCGGGGTCGAATGTGAGCATCACGCCGTCGGGGCAGACGCTGACCATCGCGGCGACGCCGGGAGGCGGAGGTGGAGACATCACCGGGGTGGCGGCCGGCGGCGGCCTCACGGGGGGCGGCACGAGCGGTGACGTGACGCTCGCGGTGGCCAACAACGGGATCACCCACATGATGCTGGCGCCCGAGTCCGTTGGCTCGGGGGAGCTGGCAACCGCGGCCGTTCTGCCGGCTCACCTGGGGGCCGGCAACCCGCCGCGCACCGGCGACGTTCCCTCCTTCAACGGTGGCAGCTTCTTGTGGGTCGCGCCGCCCGCCGGGCTGACCCTGCCGTTCCTGGGCACCCACAACGGCTCGACGGCATTCGCCATCTACTCGGACCACACCGCGGTCTTCGCCGATTCGAGTGAAGCGGGGGGGGGCGCCGCGCTGCACGGGCAGACGTCCGGCTCCGGCTCCTCGGGGGTGTATGGCAAGAGCGAGGTAGACACTGGATATGGCGTCACCGGGATGCACGTGCCCACCGGGCACTACGGACAGCTCGGCACCAACGGAGGCGGTGTCCACGGTCACGCAGCCGGGGCGTACGGAATCCTCGGTGTCTCGAATGCGGGCGTCGTCGGCGTCGCGCAGACAGGCGCCGACGGGTCGGCCGGCGTGCTCGGGACGAACGAGGGGGCGCAGGGCGTCGGCGTCTGGGGCGAGCACACCGGCAGCGGCTGGGGCGTGTACGGCGCATCCGGTTCGAGCCACGCGGTGCACGGCTCGACGAGCTCGGGCGTTGGGATCTACGGTGCCGCCTGGGGCTCCGGAGATGCGGGGTTCTTCCAGGGCAACGTCCAGGTCACGGGGACGCTCTCGAAGGGCGGCGGGTCGTTCAGGATCGACCACCCGCAGGACCCCGCGAACAGGTACCTGGCGCACTCCTTCGTGGAGTCGCCGGACATGATGAACGTCTACAACGGCAACGTCGTGACCGACGCGGACGGGCGGGCGGTGGTGGAGCTCCCCGCGTACTTCGAGACCCTCAACCGCGACTTCCGCTACCAGCTCACGGTGATCGGCCGCTTCGCCCAGGCCATCGTGGAGGAGGAGGTCGTAGAAAACCGGTTCGTCATCCGCACCAACCTCGCCGGCGTGAAGGTGTCGTGGCAGGTGACGGGCATCCGCAAGGACCCCTGGGCCGAGGCGCACCGCATCGTCGTCGAGGAGGACAAGCCGGAGGCGGACCGCGGGCGCTACCTCCACCCCGAGCTCTACGGCGCTTGTGCGGATGAGGGAATCGGCAGCGTGCCGGAGCCCGCGTCCGCACCGCTGCGACAGCACTGAGAGATGGGGCATCGAAGCAGGGCGACGGTGGGAGGCGTCGCGCAGATGCCGACACGTGCGGAGAGGAGTCAGTCCGCACCAGGCCGCGGTCGGCTCCCGGGCGGGTGGCGCGACTTGTTGGTTGGGGCACTCTCAACTCTCAACTCCATGCTCTCAACTGGCGGTCGGGTGGGGCAAGACCGTCTCCGAAGGCGGTACAATGCCGGTGGACCGCCGCCAGAATGGGAGAGCATGCGCGCCTGCTGCTGCGCTTCGACGAGGTCGAGTTCGACCCGGTCGAGCTCAGGCTCCACCGTGACGGCGCCTGCCTCGACCTCCAGCCCAAGGTCAGCCGCCTGCTCGAGCTGCTGTGCCAGCGTGCCGGCCAGCTCGTGACCAAGGAGGAGCTCACCGACGACCTGTGGCCCGAGAGCTTCGTGAACGAGGAGGCGCTCACGCAACTGGTGCGCAAGCTTCGCAAGGCGCTGGACGACGACGCCCGTAGCCCGCGCTACATCCAGACCGTCACCACCCGCGGCTACCGGTTCCTGCCCGAGGTGGTGACGGTGATGGCGGCGCCGGCCCCGACCTCCGGGGCGCCGGTCTCGGTGCCCCTGGCGACGCCGGGGCCGGTGGCGGAGCTGTCCTCGGCGCCAGCGAGCTTCCCGAAGTGGCCGAGCTGGCGCCTGCCCTCCTGGTGGCGGTGGGCCGCCGCTGCGGCGCTGGGCGTGACGGTCCTCGGGCTGGTGGCGTTCGAGCTGGCCACGGCCGCCCGGCAGCCGGCGCTCCGGCTCGGCCGGACCAGCTCCCGCCGCCTCACCTTCTCGGCCTCCCACAAGCAGGACCCGGCGTTTGCCCCGGACGGCCGGTTCGTGGCCTTCGTCGCCAACGACCCGGAGGAGGGCCAGCTCGACCTCTTCATGGTGTCAACCCACGGGGGTGCTCCGATGCGCCTCACCCACACCCCCGGCGACGAGTACTTCCCGCACTTCTCGCCCGACGGCGAGAGCATCGCCTGCAGCCGCTTCGACGCCGCCCGATCCCCGTCGGTGATTCTGGTGCCGGGCCTCGGGGGCGAGGAGCGGGTGCTCGCGAGCGACGCGACCTGGGGGTGCTGGTCGCCGGACGGCCGTGAGCTGGCGTTCGTCCGCAGGGACGCCGGCGGAGCCTGGCAGCTCGTGCGGCGGGTGCTGGCCTCGGGACGCGAGCAGGTGGTGGCCCGGGCGGAGGGCGAGGTGGTGTCCCTGGGCTGGTCGCCGGACGGCCGGGAGCTTGTCTGGTCCGACGATCGTCGGCTGCTCCTCGTGCCGGTCGACGGTGGTACCCCCCGGCAGGTGGGCGAGGCGGCTGAGTACGTGCGGTCGGTCGCCTGGGAGCCCACGACCGGGAGGCTCCTCACCGATGCAAGCTGGGGCGGTCGTACCGAGCTGTGGCGAGTCGATGCCGGGAGTGGGCGGCGGGAGGCCCTGACCTCCTCCGCCGGGAACCTCTTCCACCCGACCGCCGCCGCCGACGGAAGGCGGCTGGCGTACGTCCAGGAGTCCAAGGAGATGGTCCTGCTGGCGGTGGATACCGATGGGCGCCAGCCCCGCCCACTCGCGGCCAAGACCACCCTGCGCTCGATCGACCTCGACCCCACGGGAGCCTGGCTCGCGTTCACCGACAACGAGCCCAGCCACGGCCACGGCCACGTCGGAGTACTGCCCCTGGCCGGAGGCCCCGCGCGCACCCTCAGCACCGGCGAGGCATCCTGCCCGGTCTTCTCCCCGGACGGGCGTCGCGTCGCGTTCATCCGCCACGACCGGGGCGGTGACGTGCTGGTGACGGTCCCGGCCGGCGGTGGCGAGGAGCTGGTCGTGCTTCCAGGTGAGGCCGGGCGGGAGCTGGGCCGTCCGGCCTGGGCTCCCGACGGGCAGGGCCTGACAGTCCCCGCCCACGGGGGCGCCGCCGGGTCCGGGTTGCTCGCAGCGGCAGCGAGCGGCGGAGGACCCCGGGTCCTTCTCGCGGGGGAGCTCGGACCGCCCACCTGGTCGAAGGATGGCCGCTGGGTTGCGGCGTCGAGCCGCACCGCCGGAAGCGAGGGTCTGTACCTCGTGGAGATGACCACCGGCGTGTCCCGGCGCCTCTCGGGGCGCCACAGCTTTCTGGCCGCGCCGATCTTCGGGCCGGGCGACACCAGCGTGCTGGTGCTGGAGGGGTCGCGCTCCCGGCCGCGCCTGGTGGAGGTCGGCCTCGACGGCCGTGAGACCGGGCGCGAGATCGTGGTCGAGCACCCACCGGAGGCCGGTTTCTGGGGGATCTTCGAGGCCCTGCCGCGTCCCGGTGGCGGCTTTCTGTGCGTCATGGAGCGCTACGAGGCCGACCTCTACCTCCTCGAGGCAAAGGAGTAACCTTCCACTTCGGCACGGTGGTCGGCGGTCTGAGGCAGCGTCCCGGAGGGCCGTTGACTCGCCCTGGTCCCGCTCCGGGCTCCGCCTGCCCTCTCCCGAGCCCAGGGCCCCGGGTTGATACACTCGGTCCGTGATCGGGGACCCGGAGTAAGACCATGGAACCCCTGCTCGGGCTGATCCTCGTGGCGGTCGTGGCCGCCCCGGCGATGCTCTGGCGATGGTACCGGAACCAGGCGCTGGCCGACGCGTGGCGCACCGCCGCCAGCGCGCCGGACGGGTTGGGGCTCGAGCACGTCAGGTCCGAGGCCGGGGTGTTCTCGGTGGAGCTCGCGGGCCAGCGCGAGGACCTCACCGTCGCCGTGAGTCGGAGGAGGGGCGGCCACGGCCGCTCGGGCCGCATGGTCATGGCCGTGAGCAGCCCGAGACGCCTCGGCTGGCATCTGTCGCTGAGCCGGGAGAGCCTCGGGACCCAGCTCAACCAGCTCATGGGCGAGCAGGACATCAAGACGGGGGATCGGGTGTTCGACGCCGCGGTGGCGGTGTACGGGGAGCCGGAGGTCCTCGTCGCGACGCTCGACGAGCCGACCAGAGTTGCGGTGCGGCAGGCGCTCGAGTCGGGCATCACCGTCGAGGGCGGACGGATCGAGCGCGAGCTCTCCCGGGCGGTCCCCGACCCCCGGGTGCTCGTGCGTACGGGAAAGGAGCTTCTCGATCTCGCCGTGAGGCTTGCCACGCCACACAGCGTGCCCGGCAAGCTGGCCGCCAACGCCGGCCGGGATGCCGACCCCGCCGTGCGTCGCCGCAGCCTGGAGGTCCTCATCGAGAAGTACGGCGATCGGCCCGAAGCCACCGGGGCCGCCCGCCGCGCGCTCGAGGACGCTGACCCGGACGTCCGGCTCATGGCGGGCGGGTTCCTGGGGCTCGAGGGGCGCCCGACCCTGCTGACCCTGGCTGCCGACCCCGGGGTGCCGGAGGCGACGGCGGTGGCGGCGCTCGAGGCGCTCGGCGGGGCGCCGTCAGTCGAGCAGCTCGAGGTGGTTCTGGACCAGGCGGCCCCGGCGGGCCGCTTTCTCGTCGCCCGGGCCGCAGCTACTGCGCTGGGCCGATGTCGCAGCCCCCGGGTCGGCGCGGCCGTCGTGGCCCATCTCACCTCCCCTGACGCGGGCCTTGCCGCCGCCGTGGCGCGGGCGATGGGCGCCTCCGGCGATCCATCGTGTGCGAGCCCACTGGTGGCGGCGCTCGGCTCCCTGGCCGGCGACGTGCGCGCGGCGGCCGCGGAGGCCCTGGGCGTCGTGGGCACGGTTGACGCGGTCGTGCCGCTGCGCCAGGTCGTCGGCGACCACCCCCTCGACCTCGGCCTGCGCCGGGCGGCACTCGGCGCCATCAACGCGATCCAGGCGCGCCTCACCGGCGCCGCCCCCGGCCAGCTCGGCCTCGCGGACGGCGAGGCGGGAACGCTCTCGCTGGCCGGGCCGCAAGCCGGGGACGTCACGCTCGTTCCGGGCGGCGAGGTCCTCGACGGGTCGGGCCGGGTCGCAGGCGGACCGCCGGAGCCCGGCGGCGAGCCCGACACCGAGGCGCCCCGCGCTCCGGTCCCGCCTCCCGGCCGGCCGGTCACGACCTGCTGACCCCTGGTTCCCCGCCTGGAAGGGGGTATGATTCGCGGACAACGCGCCAGGGGCCGCCCAAGGCCCCGCGCCCAAGGAGACTCCCCATGGCCGTGACCTGTGACGGACACCATCTCCGGATCGAGGATGTCGTACGCGTGGCCCGCTTCGGCGAGCCAGTCGAGCTGGCGCCGGATGCGCTGGAACGGATCAAGTTCTGCCGCGGCATGCTGGAGCGCAAGGTCGTCGCCCACGAGATCATGTACGGCGTCAACACGGGCATCGGCGAGTTCTCCGAGGTGGTGCTCGACGACGAGCAGGTCAAGCAGTTCCAGCGCTACCTGATCTACAACCACGCGGCCGGCATCGGCCAGCCGTGCCCGATCGAGCACGTGCGCGCGGCGATCCTCTCCCGCATCAACGTGCACGCCCGCGGCTACTCCGGCTGTCGTCCCGAGATCACCCTCACGTACATCGATCTGCTCAACAAGGGTGTGACGCCGGTGGTGTGCGAGAAGGGTTCCGTGGGCGCGTGCGGCGACCTCTCGCCGATGAGCCAGCTCGCGCTCTCACTGATGGGCGAGGGCGAGGCGTTCTACCAGGGCGAGCGGATGCCGACCCTGCGGGCGATGGAGCTGGCGGGGATCCCGGTGCCGGGGCTGCAGGCCCGCGACGGCCTGGCCGCCATCAACGGCTCCAACCTCATCACCGGCATCGCCTGCCTGATCCTGTACGACGCAGAGCGCTGGATCAAGCAAGCCGAGATCGGCGCCGCGATGTCGCTCGAGGCGCTGCTCGCCAACATGAAGCCGTACCAGGACAAGCTCCACGTGCTGCGCGGCTTCAGGGGCGCCATCACCTGCGCCGGCAACCTCCGCAAGGTCATCGCCGGCTCGGACCTGGTGACCGGCAAGCTCAAGACCAAGGTGCAGGACGCCTACTCGATGCGCTCGACCCCGCAGGTGATCGGCGCGGTCCGCGACGCTCTCGCCTACGCCCGCGTGCAGGTCGAGATCGAGCTCAACGCCGTGGCCGACAACCCGGTGTTCGTGGCCGAGGACAACCTGGTGCTCACCGGCGCCAACTTCCAGGGCACGCCGATCTCGATGCCGCTCGACCTGATCGGGGCCGGGATCACGACCGTCTCGGTGCTCTCCGAGCGCCGGCTCAACCGCCTTCTCAACTCGGCGCTGTCGGTGGGCCTGCCCGACTTTCTCACCAAGGGCGCGGGCATGTTTTCCGGGCTCATGCTTTCCCAGTACACCGCCGACACCCTCATCGTCGAGCAGCGCATCCTCTCGACTCCCTCGTGCACCCAGTCGATCCCGGCCGCGGCGGACCAGGAGGACTTCGTGTCGATGGGCATGAATGCCGCCCTCAAGACCAAGCAGATCCTCACCAACGCCTACGGTGTCCTGGGAATCGAGCTGATCGCCGCGGCGCAGGCGCTCGACTTCCGCGAGTTCACCCCCGGTGCCGGCACCCGGGCCGCCAAGGCGGCGATCCGCAAGGTGGTCGAGCACCTCGACGTCGACCGCCCGCTCTTCCCCGACCACAACGCCATGATGGCCGCGGTCGAGCGCTGCGACGTCCTCGACGCCGTGCAGGCGGAGGTCGGCGAGCTCGCGAGCTCCTGGTAGCCTGGGAGCCCGGGGGTCGGGAGCGACAGAGGGGGTCCACGGCTCTGCCAAGGGTCCGGGGTCCGGGGTCCGGGATCCGGAAGGAGACACGGTGATTGTCCAGCGCTCGGAGGCCGAGACTGCTGGTGCTTTCTCGGCCCTCTGAGCACTGACCACGGGCACCGATCACTGGTTGGAGGGTGGCGGAAGCGCATGGGAATCGAACCCACCCACCGTACGGCAACCGCACGGAGCAACGGTTTTGAAGACCGCGAGAGCCACCAGGCCCCGGGCGCTTCCACCTGAAGTTTACCATCCGCCCCTTGGGGTTGGGGTAGACTCTCACCTCTCAACTCTCGACTCTTGACTCTCGACCGGGCGGGCGGGCGGCATCGGGCATGCTAGTATTCGGAACGTGGTTGGTGAGGCGCGGCACATCTATGTCGGTGATCTGGCCGAGACTCCGCTGCCGGAGATGCTGGCGACGATACACCGCTATCGCGTGCCTGGCGTGGTCGAGGCGCAGCTCGGGGACTGCACCAAGCGTGTCTTCATCCTGAACGGCGACATCATCTTCGCCTCGTCCACCAACCGCGCCGAGTCGCTGGGGGACATGTTGTTGGCTGCGGGCCGGATCACGATGGAGCAGTACCGGACCTCGGCCCTCATGCTGCTCGACAATCCACACAAGCGCCACGGGCAGATCCTCGTCCAGATGGCCGTGCTGTCCGAGGCGGAGATGCGCGCCGCGGTCCTCGAGCAGGTACAGCGCATCGTCTGGAGCCTGTTCGGGCTCTCCGACGGGCTCGTGACCTTCACCCTCGGGGCAGACCGGGTCGACGAGATCTACAAGCTGCGCATCCCGACACCCCGGGCCATCCTGCACGGCTGCAAGACGGTGCCCGATGCCAAGCGCCTCGTCAGTCGGCTGGGTGGCAAGAACACAGTCTTCTCCTGCACACCGCTGCCTGCACAGCCTTGGCCTGATCCGCAAGGAGAAGGAATCGAGCTCCGGGATCAAGGTGCAGGTTCCATCGACACCTGCCTAGCCGGAGTCTCCTGAACGCCTGGCGCACCTCGGTGCGCGCGGAGGTCGCAGATGCCGTTGTACGAGTATCGCTGTCAGGGCTGCGGAGAGATCTCCGAGGTGCTGCAGCGGATGGACGATGCACCGCTTTCGGAGTGCCCGAGGTGCGGCGGAGTCCTGAGCAAGATTGCCTCGGCCCCTGCCCTGCAGTTCAAGGGTAGTGGCTGGTACGTCACCGACTACGGGCGGGCCGGCAAGAAGGACGCGGGGGCAGCGACGGCCGCCGCCAGCGAGGCTGCTCCGAAGCCCCCCGCCGATCCCAAGCCCTCCCCCCCCACCTCCACCTGACGCCCGCGCAGGCCTCAGACCTCAGGCCTCGGGCCTCAGGAAAGGCATGCCTCAGGGTATCCGCCCAGCCAACCACCCAGCCTCAGGCCTCAGCTCCCCCACCCGCCCGTCTTGTCTTCGTAGTGCCTGAGGCCTGAGGTCTGAGGCCTGAGGCCGGCTACTTGCTCGGGAGGACCGGGTATCCGGGGACCGCCGCGAAGTGCAGGGCGAGCCCTGGCTTGAGACCCAGCCGGAGCGCCGATCCGGCGGCCATCTCGAGCATCGCCCGCGACGTGGCCGCGGGCACATAGGTTGGACAGGGGTCGAGGAGGCAAGGCGGCACATCGGTGCGTACCTCCGCCACCTTGCCCTGGCTGTCCAGCCAGATGAAGTCGAGAGGCACCTGGGTGTTCTTCATCCAGAACGGCCAGATACCGTCGGTGGAGAAGAGGAAGAGCATGCCGGTGTCGGGAGGCACGACGTCGCGGAACATGAGGCCTAGCTGGCGCTCCTCGTCGCTGATTGCCAGCTCGAGGCGGATGGTGGCCCCGGACGGCGTCGTGCAGGTTGGCTTCGGTGGCGTGGAGAGAGTCAGCAGCAGGGCAAGCAGCGCGGTCGTCACGCGTCAGTCCTCCGTGTGCAGGTTGTACTTCTCGGCGTGGTATCGGAAGGCGCGGTAGGTCATGTGCAGGAGCCGAGCGGCATCCTTCTGGACACCTCCGCACCGGATCAGAGCCTGCCGCATGAGCTCCCGCCGGACGGCATCGAGATGCGCCTCGATGTCGAGGCCGCTGGCAGGTAGCGTCAGCTCGCCCCCCGCCCTGGGACCGGTCATCTCACCGCCCAGCACGCTCGGCGGCAGGGCGCTGACGGTGAGCAGCGAGGACGGCTCCATCGCCACAATGCGCTCGACGACGTTCTCCAACTCCCGGACGTTGCCAGGCCAGGAGTAGTTCTCGAGCACCGCGAGGGCATCGCGGTGGAGGAGCTTCGCCGGGATCCCGAGCCGTGCGCAGGCGCGCTCGACGAAGTGCTGGGCGAGGGGAACGATGTCGTCGCGGCGGTCTCGCAGCGGCGGCAGATGCACGGCGAGGACGTTGATGCGGTAGAAGAGGTCCTCCCGGAAGCGCCCCTCGGCCACCAGACGCAGGATGTCCTGGTTGGTGGCGGCGATCACCCGGATGTCCACCTCCACCTCGCGGGTGTCCCCGACCGGCCGGATCCGCCGCTCCTGCAACGCGCGCAGCAGCTTGACCTGGGTGTTGGGCGTGAGCTCGCCGATCTCGTCGAGAAAGAGCGTGCCACCGTGGGCTTCCTGGATCAGCCCCCGCTTGTCTCGGGTCGCCCCGGTGAAGGAGCCCCGCACATGGCCGAACAGCTCGCTCTCCAGCAGGCCTTCGGGCAGGGCGCCGCAGTTGACCGGCACGAACAGCCGGGCAGCCCGCGGTGACGCGGCGTGAATGGCCCGAGCCAGCAGCTCCTTGCCAGTTCCGGAGTCGCCGGTGACGAGGACCGTGGCGTCCGACATCGCGATCTGGGGCAGCCGCTCGAAGATCGGGCGCATCACCCGGGAACCGCCCATGAACGGTGTCTGGGCGGGCAGCGCCAGGACCACCTGGGTGCGCCGCATTTGCTTGGCGATCACGACCTGCAGCTCCTCGACGTCGAACGGCTTGGAGAGGTACTCCACGGCGCCCTCGCGGAGAGCGGTCACCGCGTGTGCTGGCGTGGTGTGTGCCGTGATGACCACGAAGGCGGTCTGGGGGTTGGTGGCGTGGTAGGTCCGGACGATGTCGAGCCCGTTGCCGTCGGGCAGGAAGATGTCGCAGATGACGAGGTCGAACTGCTCCTTGGTGAGCACCTCCATGGCCTCGCCGAAGGTCGCGGCCAGGAGGACGAAGTGGCCATCACCCTCGAGCACGATGCGGAGGAGCTCTCGCAGGTTCGGCTCGTCGTCGACGACGAGGATGCGGCCGCTCATGCTGACCCCAGCGGCAGCCGGATGGTGAAGGTCGAGCCGACGCCCGGGTCGCTCTCGACCCTGATGTCACCGCGGTGGTCGGAGACGATCGAGTACACGACGGCCAGGCCAAGGCCCGTGCCTCCCTGGCGGAAGGCCTTGAAGGGCTGGAAGATCTCGTTGATCTGGGAGGCCGTCATGCCGATTCCCTGGTCGCTCCATCGAATCACGTAGTCGTCGCCCTCGGGAGCGGCGGCGACCGTCATCGTACCACCCTGGGGCATGGCCTGAACGGCATTCCGGGCCAGGTTGAAGAAGGCCTGGCGGAGCTGTCGCTCGTCGGCGGTGACCGGCTGGGGATGGGGTGTGATCTCGACATCGATCCGATGCCGCGGAGTGACCTCGGGGGAGTTCGCGAAGAGGGCGAGCGTGTCGGTGAGGATGCGGTCGATCTGGCACGGGCCGGGCTGCGGCTCCGGAGGCCGGGCATAGACGAGGAACGACTCGATGATGCCGGACAGGCGCCGCGACTCCTCGACGATGATGTGCGAGAGGCGCTGCTCGTTGTTGCCGAGCCCGGGCACCTTCCCGAGCACCTGGGCGGAGCCGGAGATGGAGGCCAGTGGGTTGCGGATCTCGTGGGCGATCCCGGCTGCCATCTGGCCCACGGCCACCATGCGCTCACGCAGGGACTCGCGACGTGTCACCTCGCGCACCTCGGTGAGGTCCCTGAAGTGGATGACGAACCCCAGGAGGTGTCCGTCCGCGGTCCGCAGGGCCGTGACCGTGCACCCCACGGGGAGCGAGCGGCCGACCTGGGTGCCGTCGATCTTCACGGGACCGCCCGCCGAGACGCGCGTCAGTACCGACCGCCAGTCGGCTCCGTCCAGCACCAGCAGCTCTTCGAGCCGGGCGTCCTCCACCGAGTCGTCGCGGTTCAGGATGCGTTGGGCCGCCGGGTTGCCCAGCACCACCCGGCCCTCGATGTCGACCGCCAGCACGCCCGAGTCCACGGACCGCAGGACGTCGTCTGAGAGGGCCAGCAGGCGGGCGCTGGCCGTGCGTTCGCCGAGCAACTGGCTCTCGGCCTTGCGCACCGAGTGGGCCAGGTAGGAGGTGAGGATGGCGACAATGCCGAAGCCGATGCCGGTGACGACGAGCTGGAAGCCCAGGCCCGTGCTCCCGAGTGGGGGAGGGCTGGGCATGTATGGCGGGGTCGGGATGAGGCGGAACGCGAGGATCTCGACGAGCCCTGCGTAGGCTACGAATGCCGCTCCGGCCACCGTCAGGGCACCGCGCAGCCCGAACAGGTGGGCGCCAACGGCCACAGGGATCATGAACAGGAACGAGAACGGGGAGCTGGGACCGCCTGTCATGTAGATGAGAGCGGTGACGACCGCCAGGTCGCCGGCGAGCTGCAGGGCGCCGTGCAGGCCGGGAGGCGTACGCACGAGCAGCAGCACGATCCAGACAAGGGACAGCAGGTAGGCGAGGCCGGCGACGCGGATGAGAGGGGCAATTGGCAGGATCTCCTCACTGGAGATCTGCACGAGGAGCGCCCCGATCAGCAGCCCGGACACCGCCAGCAGGCGCAACCCGACGAGCCACTTCACGGCTCGGGCCAGACCGGGGAGCGTCCGCTCCGGGCCGACCGGCCGGTCGGCCCGGAGGGGTGGTGACGAGGTCATCCGATCTTGGAGATGAGGTCGAACATGGGCAGGTACATGGCGATGACGACGCCGCCAATGACCACGCCCAGGAACAGGATCATGATCGGCTCGATGAGCTTCATCATGCCCGCCACCGCGGTGTCGACCTCTTCCTCGTAGAACTCGGCAATCTTGGCGAGCATGGTGTCCATGGCGCCGGTCGCCTCGCCGACGCTGATCATCTGGACCACCATGGGCGGGAACTGCCCGGTCGTCTTGAGGGGGTCAGCCAGGGCCTTGCCTTCCTCGACCTGCTTGCGCACCTCGAGGATGGCGAGCTCGATGACCGCATTGCCGGATGTCCTGGCGGTGATCTCCAGGGACTCCAGGACGGGCACGCCGGCGGACAGCAGGGTGCCGAGGGTGCGGCAGAAGCGCGCCACGGCGATCTTGCGGAGCACCAGGCCGAGGACCGGTGCCTTGAGCATCATCCGGTCGATGACCAGCCTGCCTTGCTTGGTCGCGTAATAGCGCCGCACGGCAAAGAACGCGGCCACGACGAGCATGATGATGAGCCACCAAAAACGGCCGATGAACTTGGAGGCTGCCACCACGACGCGGGTGGGGAGCGGAAGACTGGCGCCCAGGCCTTCGAACAGCGACGCGAAGACGGGGATGACCTTCCACAGGATGACGTACACGACGATGATGGCGATGGCGATGACCGTCGCCGGATACATCAGCGCCGCCTTGACCTGGGCCTTCAGACGGGCCGCCTTCTCGATGTAGGTGGAGAGGCGCTGCAGGATCGTGTCGAGAATACCGCCCGCCTCGCCGGCGGCCACCATGTTGACGAAGAGGTCGGAGAACGCCTGGGGGTGCTTCTTGAGGGCGTTGGCGAGCGACGAGCCGGTCTCCACGTCCTCCCGGACCTGCAGGATGATGCGCTGGAAAGCCTTGTTCTCCTGCTGCTCACCCAGGATCTGCAGGCACTGCACGAGGGGCAGGCCGGCATCGATCATGACGGAGAACTGCCGGGTGAAGATGGCCAGAGTCCTGTCGTTGACGCCCCCCCGGACCTTGGGGACGGCAATCTCCTTGCCCTTCTCCTTGACCGTGATGGGGACAACCTGTTGACGGCGCAGGACGGCCAGGGCGGCGTCCTTGTTGTCCGCGACGAGCACGCCGCTCTGCGGCCGGCCGCCGCGATCACGCCCTTTCCATTCAAAGCTCGGCATACGCTAGCTCCTCCCTGGCGCGCGGGGGACGGGGGGTGCCTGAATCACGCCCGTGCCGCGATTGATCATGTCCTGGAGCTCCTCGGGGTTGGAGCTGTAGGACGTGGCGACCTGCAGGGTGATCAGCTTGCGCTGATACAGGGTGGCAAGCGACTGGTTGAAGGTCTGCATGCCATGCTTGAGCTGACCAGTCTGCATCATCGAGTAGATCTGGTGGACCTTGTCCTCTCGGATCAGGTTACGCACCGCGGCGTTGGGAATCAAGACCTCGCACGCCAGCACCCGTCCGCGGCCACCGGCCCTTGGCAGCAGCGACTGGCAGATGATGCCCTCCAGCACGAAGGAGAGCTGCGTGCGGATCTGTGACTGCTGGTGCTCGGGGAAGACGTCGATGATGCGGTTGATGGTTTGAGGCGCCGAGTTCGTGTGCAGGGTGGCGAAGGTCAGGTGGCCGGTCTCGGCGATGCGGAGCGCGGCCTCCACCGTCTCGAGGTCGCGCATCTCGCCGATCAGCACCACGTCCGGGTCCTCGCGCAGCACGGAGCGGAGCGCGTTGGCGTACGACTCGGTGTCGGAGTGCAGCTCCCGCTGGTTCACCATCGCCTTCTGGTGGGTGTGCAGGTACTCGATCGGGTCCTCAATCGTGATGATGTGCAGCGGCTTCTCGCGGTTGACCTTGTCGAGCATGGCGGCGAGCGACGTGGATTTCCCGGAGCCGGTCGGCCCGGTCACGAGCACCAGGCCGCGCGGCTTCTCACACAGCGCCTCGACGATCTGGGGCAGCCCCAGCTCCTTGAAGCCGAGGATCTCGTATGGGATGCGGCGGAAGGCTGCGGCCAGGGCCCCGCGCTGGAAGAAGACGTTGGCCCGAAACCGCGCGAGCCCTTTGATCCCGAAGGAGAGGTCCAGCTCGAGAGTCTCCTCCAACCGGTGCTTCTGGGCGTCGGTGAGGACCGAGTAGGCCAGACGCTTGGTCTCGGGAGCGGTGAGCGGCGGCCCCGGGAGGCGCTCCAGCAGCCCGTGGACCCGCACGATGGGCGGCGAGTTGGTCGTGATGTGAAGGTCGGTCGACCCCATGTCGACCATGGTCTTGAGCAGCTCGTGCAGTGTGACTGGCATGCTCGTCTCCCCTACAGGACGGTCTCCCTGGCCACCTCGTCGATGGTCGTGAGCCCCTCCCGGATCTTGTGGAGCCCGGACTCGCGCAGGGTGATCATGCCCTCCTCGCGCGCCTTGCGTCGGAGCTCGATGGCGGTCGCGCCGGAAAGAACCAGCTCGCGCAGGTCGTCGCTCATGGTCATGACCTCGATCAGTGCGGTGCGGCCCTTGTACCCGGTGTTGTTGCACTTGTCGCAGCCGCGGCCCTTGTAGAGCTTGATGTCGTGCGCCTCGGCCTCGGCGAACCCGACCGCGAGCAGTGCCTGGATCGGCGTGTCCAGCTCCTCCTTGCAGTTGCTGCAGACCCGCCGGATGAGGCGCTGGGCGGCGATGCAGTTGACCGAGGTTGCCACGAGGAACGGCTCGATCCCCATGTTCATGAGGCGTGAGATGGTCGACGGCGCGTCGTTGGTGTGGAGGGTGGACAGCACGAGGTGGCCGGTGAGGGCTGCCTTGATCGCGATCTCGGCCGTCTCGAAGTCGCGGATCTCGCCGACCAGGATGATGTTGGGGTCCTGGCGGAGGAAGGAGCGCAGGGCCGCGGCGAAGTTCAGCCCGATGGCGTCCTTCATCTGCACCTGGTTGACCCCGGCCATCTGGAACTCCACGGGGTCCTCGGCCGTCATGATGTTGGTGTCGGGTGTGTTGACCCGCTGCAGGGCCGAGTACAGCGTGTTGGTCTTGCCGGAGCCGGTGGGACCGGTGACCAGGACCATGCCGTACGGCCTCAGGACGGCCTCCTCGAAGGCCTTCAGGCTGGGCTTCTCGAACCCCAGCTTGGTGAGGTCCAGCCGCAGGTTCTCCTTGTCGAGCAGCCGCATCACGACCTTCTCGCCGTGCACGGTCGGAATCGAGGAGACGCGGTAGTCGAGCTCGCGGGTGCGTCCCTCGACCTTGGCCTTCAGCCGGATGCGACCGTCCTGGGGCAGCCGTTTCTCGGCGATATCGAGCTTGGCCAGCACCTTGATGCGGGAGGTGACGGCGTCCTTCAGCTTGAGAGGGGGCGTCATGACCTCGCGCAGCAGCCCGTCGATGCGGTAGCGCACCCGGAACGCCTTCTCGTAGGGCTCGACGTGGATGTCGGAGGCCCCGCGCTTGATCGCGTCGGTGAGCATGATGTTGACCAGGCGCACCACCGGCGCTTCCTCGGCGCCCTCCACCAGGGTGGCGGTGTCGAGCTCCTCCTCCTCCTCCATGAGCTCGAGGGCCGCCTCGTCGACGCTCGACAGGTCCTCCATGACCTTCTTGAGCTCCACCTCGCGGGTGGACCCGAAGTGGCGGTCGATGGTCTCCCGGATCGCCTCCTCGGACGCCACGACCGGTTCCACGCGGTAGCCGGTCATGAACGTGATCTCGTCCATGGCGAAGATGTTGGTGGGGTCGGTCATGGCCAGGGTGAGCGTGGCGCCGGTCTTGTTGACCGGGATGACGTTGTACTTGCGGGCCAGGTCGACGGGGATCAGCCGCGCGACGTTGGAGTCGATCTCGAAGTGCCGCAGGTTGATCGAGGGAACCCCGAACTGGTGGGACAGGCACTCGATGATGTCGTCCTCGGTGACGAAGCCGAGCTTCTGGAGGATCTCTCCCAGCTTGCCGCCTGTGTTCTTCTGCTCGTCCAGCGCCTTGGTCAACTGCTGCTGGTTGATCAACTGGGCCTTGAGAAGAAGCTCACCAAGCTTGAGGGCCATACGGTTCCCTTCCGTTGCGCATCGGTCCGCGAGGCGATTGTACCACCCTCTACGGGGCGATCATCGTGAGCAGGAACACTCTATTGCACTGGGTTGTCGCCCTGCCGGGCCAGCAGGCGCGCCGCCGCGGCAAGGGCCTCCCCGACCCCGACGACACCCTCGGCCCCGGTGCGGGCGCGGCCCCGACGGGAACCGGATCGCGCCGCCGAGACGACCGCCGTGATCAGGCCCCGCGGGCCGTTGCGCACGGGGTCGGTGGCCAGGAAGATGCCCAGCGTCGGCACGCCCAGGGAGGCGGACAGGTGCACCGTGCCGGTATCGCCCCCGACAACGAGCGCCGCCCCGGCGAGCAGGTGGGCCAGCTCGGTAATCGTGGTGGGTGGTGCCACGGTCAATCCGGGCCCGCCCCGGGCGGCGATCTCATCGGCCAGCGTCCGCTCACCGGGACCCCAGGCCACCACGACCGGCCTTCCGCTCCCGGACAGCTCACGCCCCAACGTCGCGAAGCTCTCGGCTGGCCATGCCTTGCCCGGGCCGCCGGTGGCTGGCAGCAGCACCACACTGCCGGGCTCCGGGTCCGGGCCCGAGCCACCGGCGAGGAGGAACCGGCCGTCGGGGATCGCACCAGGGTCGGGCTCCAGCCCTGCCGCCGCGGCGAGGGCCAGGTTGATGTCCACCACATGGCCGGCCCGGGAGGGCGGCGTGACCGTGAAGGTGTAGAAGGAGCCCCCGAGGCGCTCCCGCCGAAACTCCGCCGCGAGCCCGGCCCGGGCGGGGACTCGCGCGAGACGGGCCCACACCGCCGACTTGAGGAGTCCCTGCGGATCGATCGCCAGATCGCAGCCAAGGCTGCGGAGGTGTCGCACGGTTGCCGCCACCTCGCGGCGAGTGGCGGTGGCCAGGGGAGCCCGACGCCAGCGACGGGTGGCGACGGGAATGGCTCCGCTCACGGCCGGGTGGCCCTGGACCAGGGCCAGGAACGGTCGCTCGACCAGCCAGAAGAGCTCGAGATCCGGTCTGCCGCGTCGCAGCGTCTCGGCGAGGGGCCAGGTGTGGACGATGTCACCGAGGGCCGAAAGGCGGGTGAGGAGGACGCGCACCGCTGGATTCTACCCCCACCCTGCAGGTGATCGGTGGTTGGTGATCGGTGCTCGGAGGGATGGCGGGGGATGGAGAGAGCGTGGCCTCCATTCACCGATCACCGATCACCGATCACCGGGTGGAGGGTGGGCGGAAACCCGGTCGCGGATGGTGGCGAGCAGGTCGGTGGTGGCGTGGTCCTTGGGGTCGCCGCAGATGGCCGTGCGGCCGCCCCACTCGGCCACGATGGCCCGCTCGGGCACCGTCTCCGGGGTGTAGTCGGTGCCCTTGGCGTGGACCTGGGGGCGCACGGCGCGCAGCACCTCGGCCACCGTCGGTTCGTCGAAAACCACGATGCGGTCCACACAGGCGAGATGCGAGAGCAGCTCCACGCGCTCCGTCTCCGGCAGGATCGGGCGATCGGGCCCCTTGAGGCCGCGCACCGAGGCGTCCGAGTTGACCGCGACGATGAGCAGGTCCCCGAGCTGCCGTGCCGCGGCCAGGTAGCGCACGTGGCCGACGTGGAGGAGGTCGAATGCTCCGTTGGCCAGAACCACGACTCGACCTGCCCCGCGCGCCGCCTCGGCCAGATCGGCGGCGTGGGCCCGTGACACCAGCTTGGAAGCCGGGTCAGTCATGAAGGAATGGCGCCAGGTCGATGGCGCGGTGGAGCTCGGTCGGTGACACGGTGGCGGTGCCCAGCTTGGTGACGACAATGCCGCCGGCCAGGTTGGCCAGGGCGGCGGCCTCGGTCGGGGTGGCACCGCTTGCCAGGCCAAGGGTCAACGTGGCCAGCACGGTGTCGCCAGCACCGGTCACGTCGGCCACCTGGTCGGAGCCGTACACGGGAAGATGGCGGGGCGGCTGCCCCTCCTCGACGAGGGTGGAGCCGTGGCTGCCACGGGTGGCGACCAGGAAGCGACAACCCATCTTGCGGCGGAGTGCCTCGGCGGCCGCACCGATCTCCTCGTCCGTGGTGAGCTCGTGTCCGGCGGTGGCAGCCAGCTCCTCGAGATTGGGGGTTGCGCCGTCCACCCCGAGCAGGGAGTCGAGGGCGAAACGGGAGTCCACGATCATCGGGGCGCCGGTCGGGAGAGCGGCTCGCAAGGTGCTGAGGCCGGCACGCCACACGACCCCGTAGCCGTAGTCGGACACGGCTGCTGCGGCCGCCTGCCCGCCGACCTGTCGCAGCGCTTCGAGGATCCGTTGCAGCCTCGCATCGCCGGTCGCCAGGCGGTCCTCGATGTCGTAGCGCGCCACCTGATGACGGAGGGAGGCGGGACCGCCGGCCAGGACGCGGACCTTGGTGACGGTCCGGAATCCGGGTGCGACGAGGATCGAGCCGAAGTCGATGCCACGCTCACGCAGCGCTGCCAGCAGGGCATGACCCGGCTCGTCATCGCCCACGACGCCGACGGGCAGCGGGATCCCTCCGAGCGCGGCAATGTTGGCGAGGGCGTTGGCGCCGCCGCCGGGAATGTCGCGCTGGCCCTCGAAGCGAAGGATGATCACCGGGGCCTCGCGAGAGATGCGCTTGGGAGCCCCGAGGACGAAACGGTCGAGCACGAGGTCGCCGTAGAGGACCACCCGGCGACCCGCGAAGGCAGCGACCAGCTCGTGGAAGCGCATCCGGCTCAACACGGGGGCATTCTACCCCCTCCCACCCGCCCGGACCTCAGGTTCTCCGCCCACCCCAACCGCCCGGCCTCAGGCCTCGGGAAAGACAGGCCTCGGGCCTCAGACCTCAGACCTCAGGCCTCAGGAACATACGGGACAAGACTGGGTGGGAGCGTGAGCTGAGGCCTGAGGCCGGGTGGGTGGGTTGGTGGGAATCCTGAGGCCTGTCTCTCCTGAGGTCTGAGGCCTGAGGCCTGAGGCCTGGGTGGGTGGGGGTCCGGAGCTACGCAAGGGCTGGGCGGAGGAGCTCCGTGAAGGTGCCGAACACGGGGATGAGCTCGACCTCGATCCACACGAGCTCGCCGGCGAGGTCCGCTGGCACCTTGACGATGTCCTTGCCGGTGGTGACCACCGTGGCGCCTTCCTGGCGGGCCGTCCGGAGGGCCTCCTCGACGTCGGACCGGCGGTACCGGTGATGATCCGGAAACAGACGCAGGTCCACGACCACGGCGCCGAGGTCGCCCAGGGTGGAGACGAACGCCTCCGGATTCCCGAGGCCCGCCATCACGACGACCTTCTGGCCAGCGAGGGTCTCGACCGGAAGGCGCGCGCCGCCCCGGTGCACCGCGGACGGCGCAACCCTGGTCGCGATCATGGCCGCGTCAGGCGCCCAGGGTCCGAGCCAGGCCATTACGGCCGCCGCCTCGCTGCGGTCGGAGACGCGATTGATCACCACGCCGGTGGCACGGGCCAGGGTGGCGGGTCGCTCGCGGCGAGGGACGTGGTGAGCGAGGGGGTCACGGGCGTCGACGACGACGATGTCGGCGTCGCGGTGGAGGCGCCAGTGCTGGAACCCGTCGTCGAGGATGAGGTGGCTGGCGGCAGCATCCCGCACCGCGGTGGTGGCGCCGCGGGCACGGTCGGCGTCGACGACGATGGGGACGGTCGGAAGCGCCCGGGCGAGCAGCGCCGGCTCGTCGCCGGCCTCCTGCCACGACACCAGGCGGTCGTCTGTCACCAGCAGGGGCTCCTTCCGCTGCCTCCGGTAGCCCCGGGTGAGGATGGCCGGGTGGTGCCCGAGCCGCTGCAGCTCGCGGGCGAGAGCCGCCACGAGGGGCGTCTTGCCAGTGCCGCCGCAGGCGATATTGCCGACCGACACGACCGGCACGGCGGCGCGCTCGACCCGGGCGAGACCCCAACGGTAGAGGAGGTGGGCGCCGGTGTTGACGAGCTCGAGCACGCCGCTGGCCTCGGCCGCGAGGGTGTGCCGCCAGGTCATGCCAGGAATCGCTCCAGGGCGGTGACCGTGCGAGCCGTGGCACCGGCGTTGGCCTCGAGGAGCCGGCGCCCCGCCTCTCCCGTTCTGCGGGCGGTGGCGGGGTCGGCCAGCCACTGGCCGAGGGCGCTGGCCAGGTCGGACTCGTTGCGCACGATCCGGGCCGCGCCCACGTCGAAGAACCGCTTGTAGACCGCGGCGAAGTTGCGGACGTGCGGTCCGGTCAGCACCGGCACCGCGAAGCGCGCCGGCTCGATGGGGTTGTGGCCGCCGGTGGGGACCAGCGAGCCCCCCACGAAGGCGACCTGGGCCAGCTCGAAGAGTGCGGCCAGCTCCCCCACCGTATCCAGGACGAGTACCTCGCAGCCGGGCGAGGCCGCGGCCAGCAGGGTGCGGCGCTCGGCGGAGAAGCCGGACGCCGCGGCCATCTCCAGTACCGCGCTGGCGCGCTCGGGGTGGCGGGGCGCGAGCAGGAGCAGGAGCCGCTCACGGTCGGGCACGCGCTTGAGCGCGCGGAGCACGACCAGCTCCTCACCCTCCATGGTGGACGCGGCCACGACGACGCTGCGCTCCCCTGCGAGACGTCGGACGTCGGTCACCACCTGGGGCGCTGTCTTGGGCGGGCCGACGTCGAACTTGAGGTTGCCCAGCACCTGGATGCGCCCGGTTGGAAGCCCGATGGCCGTCAGCCGCTCGGCGTCCTGCTGCTCCTGGGCGAGCGCCAGGGTCACCGGCTGCAGGAGCGGGGCGAGCCACGTCCTGAGCATCCGGTAGCCCCGGAAGGAGCGGTCGGACACCCGGGCGTTGACGATGGCCACCGGGATCCCGCGTTCGCCACAGCCGGCCAGCATCTCCGGCCAGAGCTCGGTCTCCACGAGAACGACGAGGCGCGGCCTCGCGGCGTCGAGCACGCGGCGCACCGGCCGCGGCAGGTCGAGCGGGAACGGCACGACCACGTCGGCCTGCTGCTGGCCAGTGGCGAGGCTCAGCCCGGTGGCAGTGGTGGCAGAGAGCACGATGGGGGTTTCCGGGTGCCGCCGGCGGAGCTCGGCCAGGAGGAGGCGGGCCACAGACACCTCCCCGACCGACACGGCCTGCACCCAGATCCCTCCCTGGGGTAGCGGAGGGAGCTGGCGGCCCAATCGCTGGGCCAGGGGCGGGCGCTTCTTGCCGCGGCGCCGGTCCGCGGCCAGCAGCCAGGGTGCAGCGAGGGGCAGGACCAGGGCCATTGCAGCTCGATACAGGCCGAGGGCGGCGCGTGCCATGCCGGGTACTGCAAGAGAGGCCTCAGGCCTCAGACCTCAGGCCTCAGGTACTGCAAGAGAGGCCTCAGGCCTCAGACCTCAGGCCTCAGGTACTGCAAGAGAGACCTCAGGCCTCGGGCCTCAGGCCTCAGGTACTGCAGGAAGGGGTGAGTGGGGGCGCTGCTTGCTGAAGTCAGGTAGTTGGGTGGGCGGAGAATCTGAGGCCTGTCTTTCCTGAGGCCTGAGGCCTGAGGTCTGGGTGGTTGGGTGGGCGGAGAACCTGAGGTCGGGTGGGTGGTGGGAGGGGCGCTATAATTCGCCTCCCCAACGGCCCCGTGGCCGGTGCCGTATACGCTCTGGAGGTTGGAGTTGGGATGGGACTCTTGCGACTGCTGCCGAGGCCGATGGTAGGCCCGCTGCGCGATGACCGCGAGCTTGCCGCGGCAGCGCGTTCCGGGGATGAGGCGGCGTTCGGCGAGCTCGTCAGGCGTCACCAGGGAGGGGTGCGGCGCTGTGCCGCTCGCATCCTCGGTGACGACGAGGAGGGCCGGGACATCGCCCAGGCAGCGTTCATCCGAGCCTGGGAGAACCTCTCCAAGTATGACCCTGCCTGGTCGTTTTCAACCTGGCTGTATCGCATCGCAACCAATCTCGCCATCGACCTCCTGCGGGCCCGGGACAGCCGCGATCGCACGCACCAGACGCACCTGCGACTGGTGGGCGATTCCGAGGCCCCAACTGCCCCGGAGCAGGTGTCCGAGGGCGAGGTGCGACGGATCTTCGGGGAGCTGGCGGAGCGGCTCACCCCGGCGCAACGCGCCGCATTCGTGCTCCGCGAGGTCGAGGGTCTTTCAACGGCCGAGGTGGCCAGGGCCGTGGGCTGCACGGAGGCGACGGTCCGCAACCACGTCTTCCAGGCCCGCGCGGTGCTGCGGCGCGAGCTGGCCGAGCGGTATCCGGAGTACTTGCCACGGGGAGGTGGGCGATGAGTGGATGTGCCGAGGTCATCAGGAGGCTCGACGCGTTCGTCGGCCTGGACCTGCTAGCCGCCGAGGAAGCCGAGGTACGCGATCACCTGCGCGCGTGCGCCGTCTGCCGGAACCGCTACGTGGCCGCGGAGCCGGCCCTGGCGCTCAGCCTCTCCCTGGCCGCTGCACCCGCCCCGGAGGACGACCTCTTCGTCTCCGGTGTGCTGGCCGGCATCCGCCAGCGCCGGGTGGAGCGGCAGGCGGCGGGTCACCGCAGGTGGTGGCTCGGGGCAGCGGCGGCTGTGCTGCTGGCCGCGATGGGGAGCACGGTCGTGTTCTTGCGTCTGCAAGGTGGAAATGTGACGCCGCCCGCCGTGATCGCCGAGGGGCCGGCCGCGGTGGAGCTGGCGTCGGTCGAGGTGGACGGCGAAGGCGTGAGGTTGTACCAGCTCACGGTGCCGAGCCGCGATGCCCGGGACGTGCAGGTGGCCTTCATCGTCAACCCCCAGTTGGAGCTCTAGTGCGCAAGCTGTTGCCTTTCCTGCTGCTCCTGGCGGCCGTCACGGCGACGTCCGGCGACCAGACCGAGGTCCGGGTGATCCAGCTTCGGCACAAGCCGGCCCGGGACGGGGTGTCCATCGCCGAGGGCATGCTCACCGAGAACGGGAGCGTGATGCTGCAGCCGCGCCTGAACACCCTGACGGTGCGGGACACGGCCGCGGTGGTGCACCGCATCGCCGAGGCGCTGGCGTCATGGGATGTGGCCGCGAGGCCGTATCGGGTGCGGGTGCGGCTCGTCCTGGCTTCCACCGAAGCCGCCCCCGCCGGCCAGCCGGCGCCCCGTCTTGTCGGCCTGGGGTCCGAGCTGGCCAGGATGTTCCGCTGGGGTGGCTTCGAGGATATCGACACCGTCGAGGTGGAGGCACAGGAGGGCACGGCAGTGGACATCAAGGCGGCGCAGGGCTACACGGTGCGTTTCTCCCTGCGCGCCGTGCCCGCCGACCCGCAGCGGGTGCAACTGGCACCGCTGGAGGTGACGCGCCTCGCGGGTCAGGAGCACGGGGTTGGGCTCAAGCAACGCATGCTGAACCTGACCGTGAGCCTCCAGCTCGGCCAGACCTGGTTCGGGGTCACTGCGAAGTCGGAGGAGGCCAAGCGGGCCCTTGTGGTCATCGTGGCGGCTGACCGGGAGTCGGCGCGTTGACCGAGTATCTGGCGCGGATCGGCACCCCGGACGGCCTGGTGGTGCAGCAGCGGCACCGTGCCAGCAGTGCCGAGGCCCTGCGGCGCGAGCTCGAAGGCAAGGGCCTGCATGTTTTTGGCCTGCAGGCCGTACGCGGCCGTCTGGGCGTTCCCGGGCTGAAGAGGCGTGAGCGCATCACGTCGATCGACTTCCTGGTCTTCAACCAGCAGTTCGCGACGCTGCTGCGGGCCGGCATCCCGGTCCTGCAGTCCCTGGAGCTGCTGCAGCGTTCCCAGTCCAACCCGACGTTCCGAAGGGTGCTGGCGCAGGTGCTGGAGGACGTGCGCTCCGGGGTGTCCCTCTCCGACTCGTTCGCGAGTCAGGGCAATCTGTTTCCGCGCCTGTACTGCGCGACACTGATGGCAGGCGAGCAGGCGGGCGAGCTGGTGCCGGTGCTGACCCGCTACACGCAGCACTCGCAGGTGCTGGAGGCGGTGCGTCGCCGGGTGACGTCGGCGCTCACGTACCCGCTGGTCCTCGTGAGCCTGTCGCTCGGGCTGATCACCCTGCTGCTCACGTATGTCATCCCGAGGTTTGCGGAGTTCTACCTGGGGTTCTCGACCGAGCTGCCACTGCCGACCGTCATCGTGCTGCGAACCGCCCACTTCTTCGAGCGCAACCTCCCGTACCTGGCGGGAGCCGGCGTCGTGGCCTTCCCTTTTGTGAGGCGATGGCTGCGCGGCGAGCGAGGTGCCCTCGTCCTCGACCGTCTCAAGCTGCGCATCCCCTTCACTGGCACGATCCTGCACCTCTTTGCGCTGTCCCAGTTCTCGCGCTCCCTCGGGACGCTGCTGGCCGGGGGCACGCCCCTCGTGCGGGCGCTGGAGGTGGCCAGCTCCACCGTGACCAACCGTGCCATGAGCGGACCTCTGGCGCGGGTGGCGCCCATGGTGCGGGAGGGTCAGGCCCTGTGGTCGTCTCTGGAGTCGACTGGGCTGTTCCCCGAGCTGTCAGTCGCCATGGTGCAGGTGGGCGAGGCCACCGGAGCGCTGGAGGAGATGCTGTTCAACGTCTCGCAGTTCTACGACGAGTCGATCGAGGTCAAGCTCGCCCGGGTGGTGACCCTCATCGAGCCGCTCGTGCTGGTGGTCATGGGTGGGGTGGTCGCGACGCTGTTGCTGTCGGTGTACTACCCGATGTTCACCATGATGCAGAAGGTGCAGTGAGGGAAGGATGACCGACGACCTGACCACGTTCGCCCAGCGCTACCTCCGGGGCTCCAGCCGGGGTGAGGAGGACCAGGCGACGGCGCAGGGGCTCGCCGAGCGCCTCCGGCTCCCCTTCGACGACCTCCTGGACTTCCGGGGTGATGCCGACCTGTTCCGGCAGATCCCGGTCGAGCTCATGCTGCGCTACCAGTTTGTGCCGCTCGACCGTCAGGGGGACGTGGTGGTGGTGGCGATGGCCGACCCATCCGATCTCGCTGCCCTGGACGAGCTGGAGCTGGCCATCGGCTCGCCGGTGGAGGTGCGGGTCGGCCCGGCGGCGCGCATTTCCGAGATCCTGGAGAAGTCGGAGTCGACCCAGCGGGTGCTCGACGAGGCGACCGAGGACTTTCGCATCCAGCTCGTGCAGGAACGCGAGAACGGCGAGGAGGCGCTCTCCATCGAGTCGATCACCGCCGACACGTCGCCGGTCATCAAGCTGGTGGACACCATCGTCTTCAACGCCATCCAGCGGCGCGCCTCCGACATCCATATCGAGACGCGCGAGGGCGAGGTGATCGTCAAGTACCGCATCGACGGGGTGCTGTACCAGGCGATGGAGCCCATCGACAAGCGGTACCACTCGACCATCATCTCCAGGATCAAGGTGATGTCCGAGCTCGACATCGCCGAGAAGCGAGTCCCCCAGGACGGACGGTTCAAGCTGCGGCTGAAGGGGCGCACCATCGACTTCCGTGTCTCGGTGATGCCCACCGTGCACGGCGAGGACGTGGTCATCCGCATCCTCGACAAGGAGTCCGCCAACAAGGAGTTCCGCACCCTGAACCTGGAGGTGCTGGGGTTCGACGAGGACACCAAGCGCAAGCTCCGAAAGTTCATCCGCGAGCCGTACGGGATGGTGCTGGTCACCGGCCCCACCGGCTCCGGCAAGACCACGACCCTGTACGCCTGCCTGTCCGAGATCGTCAGCGTCGAGGACAAGATCGTCACCATCGAGGACCCGGTCGAGTACCAGCTCCCGGGGATCACCCAGATCCCGGTCAACGAGAAGAAGGGCCTCACCTTCGCCCGGGGGCTGCGTTCCATCCTGCGCCACGACCCGGACAAGATCATGGTGGGAGAGATCCGCGACGGCGAGACGGCGCAGATCGCGGTGCAGTCGGCTCTCACCGGTCACCTGGTCTTCACCACCGTGCACGCCAACAACGTGGTCGACGTGTTGGGGCGGTTCCTCAACATGGACGTGGATCTCTACAACTTCGTGTCGGCTCTCAACTGCATTCTGGCGCAGCGGCTGGTGCGCCGGATCTGCCCCCACTGTCGACGCGAGGCCAAGGTGACCGACCGGCTCCTGGAGGACTCGGGGTTGACCCGTGACCAGGTGCACGGTGTGACGTTCTTCGAGGGAGCCGGCTGCATCGAGTGCAACGGCACCGGCTTCCTGGGCCGCTGCGCCATTGCCGAGCTCATGGACCTCTCGGACAACATCCGCGCCCTCATCCTCGACAAGCGCCCGGCCGCCGAGATCAAGCGCGAGGCCAAGGCAGAGGGCATGAAGTTCCTGCGTGAGTCGGCGCTGGAGAAGGTTTTTGCCGGCGTCACCACCCTCAAGGAAGTCAACAAGGTGACCTTCGTCGAATGAAGCTGCCACGATTCCTCACCACGCCGCTGCCTCCCAGCGTTGTCTCGCTGGGCGATACCGAGATCGCCCTGGCCCTCCTCTCGCGTCGGCGGGACGCCCTGCTGCGGGTCGAGGAGGTGCCGGTCGAGAGCGAGTGCTTCCGCCAGGGACCAGTCGGCCTCCTGGCGGTCGACAGGGCCCTCCTCGCTGCGGCCGTCGGAAGGCTGGTCCAGCGGGTCGGCAAGCTGCCGGTCCGGGGGACCGTCGTCCTGCCCACAGCCTGGGTGCGGTGCGTCCAGGTGGAGACCGGCGGCCTTCCCCGCCAGCGGCGTGAGGCCGAGGACGTCATCCGATGGCGGCTCAAGAAGCTCCTGCCGTGCCGGCCGGAGGAGGTCCGGATCGACTTCCTGCCTGCCGGCGGCGACGGCCGGGTGATGGTTGCCCTGGCCCTGGACCACCCGCTCTCGCTGGTCGAGGATGCCCTGGCGGCAGCGGGCATGAAGGTGGGCCGCATCGAGCCGACGGTCCTTGCCGTGACCAACCTGGTGCCCCCGGACGACCTGCCCCGGCTGATCGTCGTCACCGAGCCGCGCTCCCTGGGCTTCGTGGCCGTGGAGGACGGTGCCGTCACCCTGCTCCGCCAGAAGGGCCTTCCGGTCGATCCTGACCGCGCGGCCACCTTTGTGGCCCGGGAGGTTGACCAGTCAGTGGCGCAAGTCCAGCCTCCATCCGAGGGGGCCCGCCCGGTCGAGGTCTGGGTGGTGGCGCTCGACGAGGGCGTTGCCGTGGCAGTGGAAGATGCGCTCGACGGGCGCAGCGGCGTGACGGTGCGCCGTCTGGTCGCCGAAAGCGCCCGGGTGCCCGCCGGGGCGATGCTCTCCGGTGCCCACCTGGGTGTTCTGCTGGCGAGCGGTGCGGGACGGGAGGCGTGATGCGGCGACCGAACCTGGCCCGCGATCGCTTCGAGAACGGCCGGCCGGTGTGGGTCCTCGGCGGAGTGCTGGCCGGTGTGGCCGTGATCCTGTCCGCCATCACACTGGTCGAGGTGCTCGGCGTGCGCGGGGTGGAGCACGCGCAGCTCAAGCGCGTGGAGCAGTTGCGGGCCCAGCGTCAGAGGCTCCAGCAGGCGGTGGCGACGAGCAATCGCCAGCTCGCGTCCGTGGGCTGGAAGAAGCTGCAATCCGAGGTGGACACGTTGCAGGACGTGGTGGCGCGTCGACAGCTCTCCTGGACCCGCATGCTCGCCGACCTCGAACGAGTGGTGCCCTGGGACGTCAGGCTCGTGAGCATCAGCCCGGGAGCCGAGGACGAGGGCGGCATACGGATGCAGTTGCAGGCCGTCGCCGTGTCCCGGGACGCGTGGCTCTCCCTGTTGGCGCGGCTGTTTGCCGACTCCCAGTTCTCCGACCCGGTGCCCGAGATGGAGGCCTCCCCCGCCAGCTCGGGACAACAGGGCTACACGGTGGGCCTGAAGGTTCGGTACTGGCCCGAGGGACGTCCATGAGCTGGCCGAGCGCCTGGGGGCGCCACTGGTGGGCCTGGGCGGTGCCGGGCCTGGTGTTGGTGGCCAACCTCGCCTGGATCGTCGGGTTCCGCTCCTCCGTCCTCGCGCGCGGCACCGCGTTGGGGACCCAGGTGGAGCGGTTGCAGTCGGACGTCACCAGGCTGGAGACGACTTCCCGCAAGCTCGCCGAGATGCGCGGCCGGCTCGACGGCCTGAGGACCGACCTGGACGTGTTGCGTCGCGACCAGCTCTCGGGGATGGGCAGCAGGCTGGTGCCGTTCCTCCAGGAGGTGGTGCGGCTCGGCGAGGAGGCAGGGCTGAAGGCCGAGCGCATTTCCTACTCGTACAGCAAGGATGCCAAGAGCGGGCTGGTGTACTTCACGGCCTCCTACGGTGTGAAGGGCACTTACGAGCAGATCCGCCGATGCGTCTACCTGATGGAGACCTCGGCCCAGTTCATCGTGCTGGATGGTCTGGCGCTGCGGGGCGACCCGTCCTCGACCTCACTGGAGATCTCGGTCCAGCTCACGATGGGAACGTACTTCTCGGAGGTGGACGAGGCGCTCATCCAGGAGCTCGGCGTCAAGGAGGTGCCCGTTGGCAGCCAGGACTGACCCGCGCCGCATGGCGGTGCTGCTGGTGCTGCTGGCCGTGGCGGTCATCTACGGGGCGACCCGCCTGCGGCTGGGAGCCGTGGGTGGCGAATCCGATGCAGCCAGAATCCCGGATGTTGGCAGCTTCAAGGTGCCGAGCCTGGGGTGGAATCGCTCTGGGGAGCGGGCCATCCCGACGCCGGGGGGAGGCCGTAACCTCTTCACCTTCGGTCCGCCACCCACCCCTACCCCTGACCGGCGGCCGACGCCGACACCGCTTCCGACGCAGCCGCCCAGGCCCACAGTGCCGCGACCGACCCCGACTCCACCCTACATCGGCTGCGACGGCAAGCCCCTGCCGCCACCCCCGGGCTTCACCATGAGCTTCGTCGGATGGATCGGTCCTGAGCGGCTTCCGGTGGCGATCTTCAAGGAAAACGAGGAGATCCTCGCCGCGGCCGAAGGCGACAAGATCAAGAACAAGTTCGTCATCCGTGAAATCACGGTCGGCGACAGAGAGAACTCCGTGGTGGTCGGCTTCGTGTGCTATCCGGAGACCGTGACCACCAAGGTGTCTCTGGCGAGGTGAGTGTGAGCATGATGCGACGCAAGCAAGCGGTCCTCCTGGCAGTCGCGGTGTGGGTTCTGACCGCATGTGGCACCTATCGCCAGTCGCGGCGTGGCGAGGAGGCGATCCGGCTGCAGAACTGGGACGCGGCGGTCTACTACTACCTCGAGGCGCTGACGAGCTCGCCGGACAATCCCAAGTTCAAGCTGGCTCTCCAGAAGGCGCGCCAGAAGGCCGGCGAGGACCACTTCCGCCGGGGCAAGGCGTTCAAGGAGGCCGGCGAGCTGCAGCGCGCCATCACCGAGCTCGAGCTCGCCGTCCAGCTCGACCCCACGCACCAGAACGCCGAGATGGAGCTGGGTCGGGCCCGCAGGGAGCTGGCCGTCCTGTCCATGGAGGGTGGCGCGGCGAAGCTCGAGGAGATGAAGAAGGCGGCGTCGGAGATGAAGGTCAAGCCGCCGATCCTCAATCCGGCCTCCGACGAGCCGATCAGCCTCTCTTTTCCCAACCAGACCAACGTCAAGGACGTCTACAAGGCGATCGGCCAGGCGTTCGGGATCAACGTCCTCTTCGACAGCAAGCTGAAGGACAACAAGATCACCATCGAGCTCAAGGACGTGTCGGCCCGCCAGGCCCTCGAGACGGTGATGCAGGCGTCCACCCATTTCTACAAGGTCCTGGACGAGAAGAGCGTCATCATCGTCGAGGACACGCCGCAAAACCGGCGCGACTACGAGGATCTGGTGGTCAAGACGTTCTTCCTCTCCAACGGAGACGTCAAGGACGTCAACAACATGCTGCGGGCGCTCATCGACGCCCGCCGCATCGCGGTCAACGAGCGGCTCAACTCCATCGTCATCCGCGACACCGCCGACAAGGTGGCGATCGCCGAGCGGCTGATCAACGCCAACGACAAGGCCAAGGCCGAGGTGCTGGTCGACGTCGAGCTCATCCAGCTCGACTCCAACACGGCTCGCAAGCTCGGGGTGCTGATCAATGCCCCGACCGCGGACGGTTACCCGGTCACCCTGGACCCCACCTCCCTGTCAGGCTCGGCCAACAACACCCGGATCCCCCTCGACAAGCTGGGTGACATCACCCGGAGCATGTGGGGGATCACCATGCCCTCGGTCACCCTGCAGCTCGTCAAGTCGGCGGGCGAGGCCGAGACGCTCGCCCAGCCCCAGCTCCGCATCACCGAGGGCGAGAAGGGTAACCTCGTGATCGGCGACCGCGTACCCATCCCGACCACGACCTTCAACACCTCCCAGACCGTGGGCGGCACCATCGTGCCCATTACCGCCTTCCAGTACCAGGACGTGGGGATCAAGATCGACCTCGAGCCGAGGGTGCACCACAACAACGAGGTCACCATGAAGCTCAAGGTCGAGGTCTCGGAGCTGGGCGACAAGGTGGACGTCGGAGGCGGGAACATGCAGCCCAAGATCGGCACCCGCACCATCGACTCGGTCATCCGTCTCAAGGACGGCGAGACCTCGATGCTGGCCGGGCTGCTGAAGTACCGCAAGGGGACATCCCGGACGGGAGTGCCATTCCTCATGGACCTGCCCGTCGTGGGTCCCCTCTTCCGTGGCAACGCCGCCGACCTGACGAAGACCGAGCTGGTGCTCACGATCACGCCGCACATCATCCGCAGCCCCGACATTACCCAGGAGGATCTCGCCCCGGTGTGGGTCGGCACCGAGAACCGCATCACGATCTTCGGCAACTCGCCGCGGGTGCGCTCGGGGGTCGAGGCCAGCCCGTTCGGCGAGCCGCCCCAGGCACCCGGAGAGATGGAGGAGGCGGACCCGGCAGCCAACGAGAAGACGGAGGAGCCGGAGCACGACGAGCGTACCAAGCCCCGTCTGGCCTTCCCCCCGCCGTCCGGGCAGGCAACGCCTCCCCCTTCCGTGGGGATCCGCGAGCCGCGAGGTGGCAAGCGCGAGAGGGAGGGAGAGGAGGAGCCCAACGAGGCCTCCGAACCGACGTCGGCTGCGGCCATGACCGGGACGGAGACGTCGGCTGCGGCCGTGGCCGGGACGGAGACGTCGACCGCGGCACGTGCCGAAGCCCTCCTGGCCCGAGTGACCTTCTACCCGGCCAGGCTGCCGGTGGCGGAAGGGGGTGAGGGGCAGCTCACGGTGGTGCTGGACCCCGGTGTGACCGGGGTCAGCGGGCCACTCCACTTCGCCTACGACCCAGCCCGGCTCGAGGTCGCCGGGGTCGAAGGGGGCGACCTTCCGGGGGGAAGCGGCAACCTGCAGGTCAAGGTGACCCACACTCCGGCCCTGGGCTGGATCACGGCGTGGTGGAACGGCGAGGTGTCCGGGAGCGGCACCCTGTTGCGCCTGAGGGTGCGACCGCGGGCGAGCGGTGAGCTGCCGGTCATCTTTGCCGGACCGCAGGGAGCGCTCGTGGCGACCCCGGCGACGGTGCTCGGGCTGCCAGCCACGGTCGCCACGGAGGTGCGGGAGCAATGAGGCGCGAGGCCGGCTTCACCCTCGCCGAGCTGGCGATGGTCGCGGCGCTCGTGGCCATCCTGGCGGCCGTGGCGCTTCCCACGGCCAAGTTCACGATCAAGCGGGAGCGGGAGTCGGAGCTGCGATTGGCGTTGCGCCAGATGCGTGGGGCGATCGACGACTACAAGCGGCTGGCCGACCAGGGGATGATCCAGGTTGATCTCGGCACCGAGGGCTACCCCAAGGAGCTCGAGGTGCTGGTGGAGGGCGTCGACATCGTCGGGCAGACCACGAAGAAGAAGTTCCTGCGGCGCATCCCGATCGACCCCATGACCGGGAAGACCGAGTGGGGGATGCGGTCCTACCAGGACGAGCCCGACTCCCGAAGCTGGGGTCGGCAGAACGTCTACGACGTCTACTCGCAGTCCGGGGCGGTTGCTCTCGACGGCACGAAGTACAAGGACTGGTGATGAAGGCCAACGATCAGTGCGCTGGTTGGGGTCCGGGATCCGGGGTCCGGGTTCCGTGCTCGTTGGGGGCGGTTGAGACCTCGGTGGCAACCTCCGTTGGGACACCCTTCGGAACCTGTCCAGTGGTCTCTCCTCCCCGGACCCCGGACCCCGGACCCCGGACCCCGGGTCGGGTGGGGGCGAGGGGGTTCACCCTCATCGAGCTCATCATCGTCGTGGCGATCATCGGCATCCTGGCGACCATCGCGGTGCCGGCGATGCGCACGGCTCCCCAGCGCGCCCGGGAGGCGGCCCTCAAGGAAGACCTCTTCACCCTGCGCTCGTGCATCGACCAGTTCCACGGCGATCGGGGCCGCTACCCCGCGTCGCTTGAGGAGCTGCAGACGATGGGGTACCTGCGGCGGATTCCGGTCGACCCTGTCACCAAGTCGGCAGAGACCTGGGTGGTGGAGTTCGAGCAGAAGAACGAGGAGAGCGACGAGCGCGACCAGGAGACCCAGGGGATCATCGACGTGCGCTCCGGCTCCGAGGACACCGCCCTGGACGGCTCCAAGTACTCGGAGTGGTGACCACCGTGCCCTGCGGCCCGCACTTCGTGGCTCCCGAGCCTCATCTCCTCCCCTCCCGGTCCCCGGACTCCGGACTCCGGACGCCAGGTCGGGCGGGGGCTCGGGGCTTCACGATGGCCGGCCTGATCGTGGTCCTGGCCGTGATGGCCATCTTCCTGACCGTGGCGATCCAGAGCGTGACCTTCCAGAAGCGCCGGGAAAACGAGGAGGAGCTGGTCTTCCGCGGCCGGCAGTTCGTGGAGGCGATCAGGCTCTTTCGGGCCCGGAACGGCCGCTTCCCGCTGAGCCTCGACGAGCTCTACAAGGCCAAGCCCCGGGTCATCCGCAAGAAGTGGACCGATCCCATCACCGGGAAGGCCGACTGGAAGCCGGTGTTCTTCGGGCAGGATGGTCAGCCGCTGACCCCTCCGGTACCCGGGACGACTCCGACCCCTGCCCCAAGCCCCCAGCCGACACCGGGGTTCGGCAGCCCACCGACGCAGCCCCAGGGCGGACCCATCGTGGGTGTCACGTCCTCCTCGTGCGAGGACTCCATCCGCGTCCTCGACGGGCGCTCCCGCTACTGCGACTGGAAGTTCGTCTTCGATCCCAACAAGCAGACCAAGGTCGGTCCCCAGCCTCCGGGGCCGCAGCCCACCAAGCGCCCGTGAGCCCGGAGCGTCGTGGTATGCTCCGAGCAGCACAGGTGAAACCGGGAAGAAGAGCTCCTGCCACGCCGAGGTCGAGCTGAACCCGTCTCGGGAGGTCGCGCATGAACCGGGTGCCCCACAAGCCGGGAAACATGTTCTGCAGGTCCGTGCTCGTCGTCGTCCTGGGAGCGGCAGCATGGGCGTGCACCAGCCCGCCGCCTCCACCCCCGGCCCAGGCCAGAGCGGCAACGGCGCCACCGCCCGCGGTGGCCGTCAGGCGAAACCCTCCGGCCGACCACACCAAGGATCGCAAGGGCATCCGCCACAAGTCGGGCTCCAAGCAGGCCGTCGCCAACTGCGGCCCCTGCCATGGGCAGGACCTCAGGGGCGCCCAGGGCCCCTCGTGCTACGCCTGCCACGGCCAGGAGTGGCATTAGCCCCCCACCCGCCCGTAAACCCGGGGTGTGGGGTCCGGGGTCCGGGGTCCGTGGAGACAATCAGCATGCCCAGGTGACTCCATGGCGCAGGTTTGATTGCGTGCGCGTGATTCCAGTGAAAGGCTTTGTGAAAGCCCAACAGCGACTATGGTGACTCCTCGGCGACCGTGCGGGGGCTTGACACCTGGCAACACCAGACGATTCTCTTGCGGACCCCGGACCCCGGACCCCGGACCCCGGACCCCGGACCCCGGACCCCGGACCCCGGACCCCGGACCCCGGACCCCGGACCCCGGGCCACGGCTGGTACACTTCCCCGCTCATGGAGACCCGACCCGTCATCCTGCGTGAGACCGCACCGGGCGCCACCGCGGCGGTGGGACTCTGGGTGCGCTGTGGCGCGGCCAGCGAGCCCCGGGAGCTGGCCGGCGTCACGCACCTCCTGGAGCACCTGCTGCTGCGGCGGTGCGGCGAGCGCACACCGCAGGGGATCGCGGAGCTGACCGACTCCCTGGGGGGCTCGGTGGACGCCTTCACGACGCGGGAGGTCTGCGCGGTGACCGCCCACGTCCCGGTGGAGCGCCTGGAGGAGGCCACGGAGCTGGTGCTGGACGCGATCATCCGACCGGTCATCCGGCCCGAGGAGCTGGACCTCGAGCGCTCGGTGGTCTCGGCGGAGTTCGACCTGGTGCAGGACTCTCCCTCCGAGGTGGTGGCGGAGCTGGCACTCCAGGCCTGCTGGGGAAAGCACCCGATCGCCCGGCCCGTGCTGGGCGACCGGAAGGTCGTGGAGCGCCTGGGCGTCAGCGACCTGATGGCCTTCCACCGCACCCACTTCGGTGCCGGCAATCTCGTGCTGGTGGTGGTGGTGCCACCGGGAACGTCGGTGGTGCTGCCTGACCTCGAGGCGGTCGCGCGCGACCTCGGCTCGGAACGTCCGTCGCTGAGGGCGCCCGGGTGGCGGCCGGGCCTGATCGTGGAGGAGCGCGAGGGGATCGAGCAGCTGTACGCGAATCTCGTGCTGCCCGGAGTGCCGACCGACCACCCTGACGTCTACACCATGGGGGTGCTGCACCAGCTCCTGGGTGGCGGCGCCTCCAGCCGGCTCTTCCGCGAGCTGCGCGACCGACTCGGGCTCGTGTACGAGATCTCAACGTCCGTCTACGCCGCGACGTGCTCGGGGGTCCTGGAGGTCGTCTTCTCGGCACCCCTGCGGCAGGCGGCGGCGTGCTGGGAGGCACTCGCGGCGGTGATGGACGACGTGGGTGCCGGCCGCATCAGTGACCGCGAGGTGGAGCTGGCACAGCAGGCGCTGCTGGCGGGGGTGGTGCTGGGTGCCGAGGGTGCTGCCGCACTGCTGGAGGCCCACGCCGGAGAGTACCTGGCGCGCCACCGGCGGTTCGACGCGGGCCTGGTGCGCCGCGAGCTGGAGGGCATCACTCCGGAGCGGGTGCGGGACCTGGCGCGCCGGGTGGTGCGACGGGAGACGCTGGCCGGCGCGGTGTGCGGGCCCAGGGGCGCCGTGGTGCTGCCAGAGGGCGTGCGGAGGATCGGGTGAGCCGGCCCACGGTGCTCGTGCAGCGCCTGTCCCACGGCGACGGGCTGCCGCTGCCGCGCTACGTTACCCCCGGGGCGGCCGGGGCCGACGTCGTGGCGGCGGTGGCCGAGCCGCTGGAGCTTGGGCCGGGTGCGCGGGTCGCGGTGCCGACGGGGCTGGTGCTGGCCATCCCCGAAGGGTACGAGGTGCAGGTGCGGCCGCGCTCGGGCCTCGCCCTCGGGCACGGGGTGACCGTCGCCAACGCTCCCGGCACCATCGACTCCGACTACCGCGGCGAGGTGAAGATCATCCTGGTGAACCTGGGTGACAAGCCGCTCACGATCGGGCGGGGCGATCGCATCGCCCAGCTCGTTGTCGCGCCCGTCGTGCAGGCTGCCTTTCGCGAGGCCGAAGCGCTGCCCGGAAGTGCCCGCGGGAGCGGCGGGTTCGGCTCCACCGGCCGGTAGCTCACGGCCGAGGGTGGGAGTCGGGGCTGGTAGACTTCCCGCGCCACGGGAGTGCGGTGCCGTGGTGAAGAGGTGGTGGGTGTGAGGCAACCCTGGATGGGTGACACGCGACGGATCGCCACGGCGGGGAGCTGACGTGCGCGTCATCGTGCTTGCCTCGGGCTCGGCCGGCAACGCCACGGTGGTGGAGGCGAACGGCGCCTGTGTCCTGCTGGACTGCGGGCTGTCGTACCGGCAGCTCGCCACCCGCATGGCCCCGCACGGCCTTCATCCCCAGGACCTGCAGGCGGTCTTCCTCACCCACGAGCACATCGACCACGTGCGAGGCCTCGAGGTCCTGCAGAAGAAGCACCGGCAGCCGATCTACGCCACCGCCGGCACCTGCCAGGCGCTGGCCGGCCGCTGTGCCGCGGAGCCGCTGCTGCGCTCGGGTCGAGAGGTCCTCCACGAGGGGCTCGCGGTGCTGCCGGTCGCCACCAGCCACGATGCCGCCGAGCCGGTGGGGTTCGTGCTGCGCCACGGCGACGACCTGCTGGGTCTGGTCACCGACACCGGGGTCGTGACCGAGCTGCTGATCGAGCGCCTGGCCGGCTGCCACGCCCTGTTGATGGAGGCCAACCACGACCTCGACATGCTGCGGCTGGGGTCGTACCCCTGGCCGCTCAAGCAGCGCATCCGCTCGCGCACCGGCCACCTCTCCAACTGTCAGGCCCGGGATGCGCTGGAGCGGCTGGCCGGCCCGGCCCTGCGGCTCGTCGTGGCGATGCACCTGTCCCAGGAGAACAACACTCCCGTCCTGGCTCGCCAGGAGCTCGACCGGGTGCTGGCCGGCAGCGCTGTGCAGTGTGCCGTCTCGACCCAGGACGAGCCCCTCCTCGTCGACCTGGGCGACCATTCCCTGGACCTGGGTGGGTGGGGGACTCTCAACTCTCAACTCTCAACTCTCAACCGGGTGGACGGTGGCACGGACCCCGGACCCCGGACCCCGGACCCCGGACAGGGGCGGTAGGGAGGCATCATGCAGGTGGAAGTGCGCGTCAAGCTCAAGGACCAGGTGCTCGACCCCCAGGGCGAGGCGATCCGGCGGGTGCTCTGTAACCTCGGCTACGAGGAGGTGGGCCAGGTGCGGGTGGGCAAGCTGATGCTCCTCGAGGTGGCCGGGGAAGACCCCGAGCTCCTGCGCGCTCGGGTCGAGGAGGCGGCGAGGGAGCTGCTCGCCAACCCGGTGATCGAGGACTTCGAGGTCCGACTGCCATGACCGACGGAGCACGGCGGTCCCGCGTGGCGGTGGTCATCTTCCCGGGCTCCAACTGCGACCGCGATGCCCTGGGTGCCGTGGAGGCGGTGGGCGGCGAGGCGGTGCCCGTCTGGCACCAGTCGCGCGATCTGCAGCGCTGCGGCGCGGTCATCCTGCCGGGCGGGTTTTCCTACGGCGACTACCTGCGCGCCGGCGCCATGGCCGCCCACTCGCCGATCATGAAGGCGGTGCGCAGGCACGCTGAGCAGGGCGGCGCCGTGCTGGGGATCTGCAACGGCTTCCAGATGCTCCTGGAGGTCGGGCTGCTCCCCGGCGCGATGCTCATGAACCGGTCGCTGCGCTTCATCTGCCGGGACGTGTTCCTGCGCGTCGAGCGCACCGACCTGGCGCTGCTGCGTACCCTCTCGGTCGGGCAGGTGCTGCGCCTGCCGATCGCCCACAAGGAAGGGAACTGGTTCGCCGATCCCGCCGTGGTGCGGGAGGTGGAGAGCGGCGGTGCGGTCGCGTTCCGCTACTGCGACGCGGGTGGCCAGGTGCGCCCGGACGCCAACCCGAACGGGGCGCTGCAGGGCATTGCCGGCCTGGTCAACCGGGACGGCAACGTGCTGGGCATGATGCCGCACCCGGAGCGTCGCGTCGCGCGCCTGCTGGGCGGCGAGGACGGGAGGGCGCTCGTGCGCGCCCTGGTGGAGGCGGCATGAGGTGGGATGCCGAGGCAAACGCCGAGCTGGCCCGGGAGCACGGGCTTTCCCCCGAGGAGTGGCAGCGCCTGCTCGCGGCCCTGGGTCGCACCCCCAATCTCACCGAGCTGGGGATCTTCTCGGTGCTGTGGTCCGAGCACTGCTCGTACAAGTCCTCCAGGGTCCACCTGCGGAAGTTCCCGACCGGGGGGCCGCGGGTCGTCCAGGGTCCCGGCGAGAACGCCGGCGTCGTGTCGGTGGGCGAGGGGTGGGTGACGATCTTCAAGATGGAATCCCACAACCACCCGTCGTTCATCGAGCCCTACCAGGGCGCCGCCACCGGGGTCGGAGGCATCCTGCGGGACGTCTTCACGATGGGGGCGCGGCCGATCATGCTGCTCGACTCGCTCCGTTTCGGCGATCCCGAGGCGGCGCGCATGCGCCACCTCGTGGACGGCGTGGTGCGGGGCATCGGCGACTACGGCAACTGCGTCGGCGTGCCCACGGTGGGTGGCGAGGTGGACTTCCACCCCTCCTAC